>CAZKTO010000007.1:60460-67088 GCA_964555685.1 uncultured Dehalococcoidia bacterium | reverse complement strand
ATGCCGGCGTGGGCGTCGGCAGGCGCGGCGGCTCGGTGACCAGGCGCGCGATCACCTGCCCCCAGCTCGCGTCCACCAGGTAGACCCCCGGGTCCTCTTGGGATGATTCCTTGAGCGAGCGGAACTGCGTGTAGTGACTGTTCCCCTGCGGCGTCTGGTCGCCCACCTTGATCTGCGCGTCGCCCTGGTTCTTGAGCCCCACCGTGACGATGGTGGTCGGCTGGGTCAGGCCGTAGCGGGCGAGGTCGGTGCTCTCCGCCGCCAGCTTGCGCTTGTACTGCGGGCCGCTCAAGAGCAGCGTGACGCCGCCCCAGCGCTCCAGGTTCACCAGCTCGCCGTTGGCGTCGGTGAACCGCCAGGTCCCCGTGGAGTCGGTGACGAACTGGACCGTCTGCCCTTTGTGCGTCACGACCACCTTATTGATATCGTCGTCGTCCACCTGGTAGAAGAACTGGCGCGGCGGGCCGACGCGCTCGGGGGTGCTGCGGCCCCCCTGCGTGGTCACCAGGACCCCGATGACGATGACCAGGGCCAGGATACCGATAAGTCCCAGAGTGATCTTGTAGTTCATCGCGGGCTCAGGACTTGGTCCGAAGGGCTCTTCACTAGAGTATCTTCACTAGAGTATACGAAGCGCCGGCGGCTCCGGTTCGGACCTGCCGGGCTACCGGCGGCGCCACCAGACGGCGGCCCCGGCGGCCGCCACGGCGATGGGCAGGATCAGCAGGCTCGACCACCGGATGAAGTTCCACGTCTCCTGCGTCACGATGAGCAGCCGCGGCTCGCGCAGCTTGGGCCGCACCGAGATCAGGTCCACGTCCCCGGCCAGGTCGTTCACCGAGTTCAAGAAGAGGTCCTGATTGGCGAAGGAGTCGATGAACCGGTTGGTGGCGAAGTCCGAGTCGCCGAAGACGACGAGCTGCGTCTTGGGCGGCGTGCCGCCGGCGGGCGGCTGCTGTCCAAAGGGCGCCGTCGCCTCGATGACCACGCCGATGGCGAAGGGCCCGCGGATGTCTCCCGCGGCGGCGTTGAACTCGTTCTTCACCCCATCGGTCTCCAGCCAGCTCACCAGCGGCGTCGTGATGGCCAGCGGGATGATGTCCAGGAAGTCCGAGTGGTAGTAGACGTTATCGAGGCCCAGCTCCTCGGCCGGCTTCTTATCGATGGGGATGATGGCCGTGGCTCGTTCGAAGAACGAGACGTCGCCGATGGGCTGGGTGATCCGGCTGGCGAGGCCCGAGGGGGCGTAGCGGTAGCGGTCGCGGCGGATCAAGGGCGCCCGCGGATTCGTCTGGACCGAGCTGGCCAGGTCCACGATGGTCCCCTGGCCGATAGTCACGCCCCATTGGGCCAGGAGATCGAGCCACGTCTTGGGCGTCTCCGGGTCCAGGAGGAAGAGGGCCCGTCCGCCCCTGCGCAGGAGCTCCTCGAGGAGCGGGACCTCCTCCGGGAGCAGGTCGCGCTCCGGGCCGGCCACGATGAGGACGGCGAGGTCGGCGGGGACGGCCCCGGCGCCGGCCAGGTCGAGAGTCCTGACCTCGTAGTTGTTGCCCACGAGCCCCTCGCGGGCGCGGGCGAAGCCGGTGCCCTCGGCGCTGCCGGCGTCCCGCTCGCCGTGGCGCGTCAGGAAGTAGACGACCTTCTGCTGCGTGTGGGTCACGGAGAGGATCGCCTGGGTGAAGTCCTGCTCCAGCCGGGGGTTGGGCAGGAACGACGAGCCCTGTTGGCTGAAGATGAGCGTCTGCACCGGCTGTCGGTTGCCGTCATTGGCCAGGAAGACCACCGAGGCCGGCTCCAGATCGGCATTCACGCCCAGGCGGCGCGCCTCGGCCGGCTCGAGCTCCGGGTCCACCACACGGTACGTGAACTTGCCGGTCGTCTGGGCGTAGTCCTCCAGCAGGTCCAGGATGCGCGTGCGGACCAGGAGCTGGTTGATGTCTGTGGGCACCAGGAAGGCCACCGCCTCCACGTCTTGCTTCAGGTCATTCAAGATCTTCTTGGACTGCTGCGAGAGGCTGAACTCGCGGGTGGACGTCACGTCGAAGCGGCTATTGTTCTGGGCGCCGACGAAGATGATGATGGCGGCGATGGCCAGGAAGAGCAGCACCATCGCCGTGGTGTTGAACCCGTAGAAGCCCTGGCGGGTCAGCACCGCCGACCGGATGGCCTGGTAGCCCAGCGCCAGCGATCCAACGATGAGCAGGATGCCCAGGATGAAGAAGGCCCAGCCGGCGGCGTCCAGGTTCCGGGCGACGAGGAAGATGAGGGCCGCGGTGACGAGAGAGCCGAACCCGATCATCAGCGCCGCGACGCTGGCGTTGGTGTTGGCGAAGGCCGCCCGAAGGCTGGCCATCATCCCGGTCCGTCGGGGACGCTGCGCCATCTAGCGCCATCTCCTGGCCTCGAGGGCCCGGATCGTCAGGAAGACAAAGATGGCCGTCAAAGCGATCAGGTAGATGACGGCCTCGGTATCGATGATGCCGCGGGCGAAGTTGGCGAAGTGCGAGCGGGGCGAGACGAAGCGCAGGATCTCCTCCGGCTTGCCCCGGAAGAAGTCCGCCGCCTCGTCGATGAACCAGAACATAAGGAGGATCACCAGGCCGACGACCGCCGAGGCGATCTGGCTGCTGCTCAGGGACGAGGTGAAGAGGCCCACGGCGACGAAGAAGGCCCCCAGGAGCAGGAGCCCAAAGTAGCCGGAGATGATGGGCCCCGTGTCCGGGCTGGCGAAGACCCAGAGGAGGATAGGGTAGTAGATGGTGAGGACCAGCAGCACCACCAGCGTGAAGAGGGCCGCCAGGAACTTGCCCAGCACCACCTCCGTATCCCGCACCGGCGCGGTGAGGAGGAGCTCCATGGTGCCCAGCTTGGACTCCTCGGCCAGGAGCCGCATGGTGAGGACGGGGCCCAGGAGCAGCAGGACAAAGGCGCCGTTGATCGTCTCGCCCAGCAGGCCGCCCAGAGTCTCGCCAGCCAGGAAGCCGCGCAGGCTCGCCTCCCGGAAGGCCCCGCTCAGGCTGTCGATGAAGAGCAGCCCGGTGAAGACCAGGAACGCCGTCATGATGACGTAGGCGATGGGCGACGAGAAATAGGTGCGCAGCTCTTTGCGCGCGATGACCAGCGTGTTCGTCACTGGGCGGGCGCCTCCTCTTCCTGGCCGGTGAGCTTCAGGAAGATGTCCTCCAGGCTCATGGTCACCGACTGGAGGCTCAGGAGACCCCAGCCCTGCTGGACGATGAGAGGCGCAAGCCGCTCCCGCAGGTTCGAGCCCGGCTCGCACTCCAGCGTGTAGGCCACCACGTTCTGATCGACGGGCGCGCGGTGCACCTCGCGGACGCCCTCCACCTGCCGCAGCCGCGCCAGCACGTCCCGCAGAGGCCCGCGGACCTCAAGCCGAATCTGCTCCGAGCCGCGCAGCCGCACCGCGAGGTTCTCCGGCCGGTCCACCGCGACGATCCGGCCCTCGTTGATCACCACCACCCGCTCGCAGACGATGCTGACCTCGGGCAGGATGTGCGTGCTCAGGATGACCGTGTGCTCCTTGCCCAGGCTCTTGATGAGCTCCCGCGTCTCCACCACCTGCACCGGGTCGATGCCGATGGTCGGCTCATCCAGCACCAGGACCTCGGGCTCGTGCAGGATCGCCTGGGCGATGCCGACGCGCTGGCGGAAGCCCTTGGAGAGGCGGCCGATGAGGGTGTTCGCGTAGTCGTTGAGCTTCATACGCTCGATGACGTAGTCGGCGCGCTGGGCCCGGGCCGCCGGTCCCATCTTGCGGATGCTGCCCATGAACGCCAGGTACTCGCGGACGCTCATGTCCGTGTACAGCGGGACCGTCTCCGGCATGTAGCCGATGAGGCGCCGGGCCTCCAGCGAGTGCTGCAAGATGTCCTGGCCCGAGATGCGCACCGTGCCCGCGCTGGGCGGCAGGAAGCCGGTGATGATGCGCATCGTCGTGGTCTTCCCCGCCGCGTTGGGGCCCAGGAAGCCGACGATCTCCCCCCGGTTGACGGTGAAGGTGACGTCATCGATGGCGATGAAGTCGCCGTAATACTTGGTCAGATGCTCGACTTCTACCAAGGCCGGTCGGGGTGCTCTCCGCAGCGTTCAGTCTGGAATCGCGCCGAGGGCCCGCGCCGCTTCTGGTTCGCCGGCGGCCCCTGAGCGCGAATGCGCTCGATTATAACCAGAACGGCCCAGGGGGGCAAGGCGCGTGTGATGCTCGTCACAACCGGTGACCACCGGCTCCCAAGCGTGACACCGGGGCGCTCCATCTATGGTACGCCGGCGACGCCGCGGGGGATTGGCGCGCCCGGTGCGGTGGACAAGCCGTGGCCCTGTGGCTACGATGCCATCGCTCTGCGGGCTCCGTTGGTCCGCGTGCCGGAGGCGATCCCATGACCCACCCTGGAAAGGACAACTGGGGCCGCTGGGGCCCCGAGGACGAGCGAGGCACCCTGAACCTCCAGACGCCCGGCGCCATCCTCGCCGCCCTGCGCATGCCCGCCAAGGGCAAGGTCTACTCCCTCGCCATGCCCATCAGCCACGATACCCGCGTGCCCCACATCCGCAACGGCCCGTGGCGCTGGCTCGCCATGAACCGCGACCCGAATCACCCGATGCGCCGGGGCTCCGCCGATGAGGTCCTGGTGCTCCAGTACCATGGCGCCTCGACGCATATCGATGGCCTGGGCCACATGTGGTACGGCGGCCAGCTCTACAACGGCTTCCCGGAGAGCGCCATCGCCCCCATGGGCGGCCTGACCCGCTGCGGCATCGACAAGGCGGGCCCGGTCATCGCCCGGGGCGTGCTCCTGGACGTGGCCGGCTGGAAGGGCGTCCCGCGCCTGCCCAACGGCTACGCCATCGGCGCCGACGAGCTGGCCGCCTTCGCCCGCGACGAGGGCGTCGAGGTCCGCCGCGGCGACGTGGTCTGCATCCGCACCGGCTGGCTGCGCGACTTCAAGGGCAACCCGGGCGCCTACCCCGGCGAGCCGGGCCCCGGCGTCGGCGCCCTCGAATGGCTGATCCAACGCCAGGTGACCGTCGTCGGCGCCGACAACGTGGCCGTCGAGGTGACGCCGCCCGAGGACCGCACGCAGGTGCTTCCCTTCCACCACCGCTGGCTGCGCGACGTGGGCGGCTACCTCATCGAGTGGCTGGAGCTCGAGGAGCTCTCGGCCGACCGCGTCCACGAGTTCCTGTTCATCGCGCTGCCGCTGAACGTCACGGGCGGCGCCGGCAGCCCCATCACGCCCGTGGCGATCGTCTAGCGTGGCCGGCGGCCAGCGTCTTTCGATTGTGCTGGGGAAAGCCCCGGGAGACCGTCCCTCGAGCCTGTCTCAGAACCTTTTCATAGAGGATGTCGTCCGGGTTCATCCGGCCGCTGCCGGCTGTTGGGTGAACTGATTCGGGACCTGGCCCAAATTGGGTATGCCTGGGACATCACACCCCGTCAACATGCGGCAACGTGTCCGCTTGACGCCAGGAGTCCACGCGCCTATAGTGGCGCAAGCTCTCCAGTTCAGCGTGAAGTGGTCTCGGGCAAAGGGGGTACGCCATGGCAGGACGACGGTATCTTTGGCTGGCTGCATGCGTTCTGGCCCTTCTGCTGGTTGTGGCCGCCTGCGGCGGGGGCGATGCAACGCCGACCGCCCCTCAGCGTGCCACGCCGACCCTGCAACCCACGCCTACCACGGCCCCCACCGCAGTCCCCGCGACTCCCACTCCGGCAGGGCCCGTTCCAAAGACCGGCGGCGTGCTCAAGGCGCGCGAAATAGGACTCAGCTTCCGTTCCTGGGACACCTACGCCCCCATTGGTGCGTTTAGCACGCTCTACGTCCAGGATATGCTGAGCAACCTGGTCGTGTCCGACAGGGTAAACAAGACGCTGATCTTGCCCGACGCTGCTGAACGCTGGGATGTGAGCGCCGATGGCAAGGTCTATACCTTCCGCCTCCGTGAAAATGTCGTATGGCACGATGGCAAGCCATTCACCTCGGCGGACGTGGCGTATAGCCTGACCCGCGCGTGGAAACCTTCGGCCCCAACGCTTGCTTTCAACCGGGGCAAGATGAAGTTCGTAGAGGCGATCGACGCGCCGGACGCATCGACGGTCCGGGTGACCCTTAAGCAGCCAAGCGCGTCGTTCTTGATCGGCGTCGCCACACCGTTCATGCTGATGTACCCGGCGCACATTCCCGACCTCCAGGCATGGCAGGCGAAGCCCGTGGGCACCGGCCCATTTGCGTTCAAGGAGTTCAAGTCAGGCTCCAACATCGATCTGGTGAAAAACGAGCGGTACTACAAGAAAGACGACGCGGGCCGCCAGCTCCCGTACCTCGATGGCGTTTCTTTCTTCGTCATCCCCGATCCCGCCCAGGGCCTGGCCTCCTTCCGCACGCAGCGGATCGATTGCGGCTGCGGCTTCGATAACGACTTTCTGACCAACAACAAGGCGAGCCTCGAGCGGGAAATATCGGGCCTCAAGCTCCTCATCGCTGGCGGCGATAGCTTCGATCTGTTCTTCCGCAATAAGGCGCCATGGACCAACGTTGCCCTGCGCAAAGCGATCAGCGTGGCCATCGACCGCAAGGAGCTCCGTAGCTTGTACCGTCAGGGACTCGGC
>CAZKTO010000007.1:24078-60450 GCA_964555685.1 uncultured Dehalococcoidia bacterium | reverse complement strand
CACTATCCGCCCACCATCTTTCTGACCCAGGACCTGGGCGGCAAGTGGTCAGTGCCAACGAGTGAGCTGCTCACCCTGCCCGGGTTCCGCGAGCCGAAGTCCGTCGACGTCGATCTGGCGAACCAACTCTTCGCCCAGGCAGGGGTCAGGCCTCGCGATGTCGTTGTCAGCGTGATTATCGCCAGCTTCTTCGCCGACTTCGGGGAAGCGCTCCAGGCCGTTCTCGCTAAGACTGGAGTCAGCGCTAACCTTCGGATTCTCGCTGGCGCGGAACACTCGTCGGCCACGAGCACCGGAGACTTCGACATCGCACTGAAGAACGGCGGTCAGTCCTGGGACGACCCCGCAGACATCTACATAGAGAACTTCACGACCGGCGGCGTGACCAACTACGGTCGCTGGTCTGATCCCGAGGTCGACCGCCTCGCCGAGGCCCAGGATAAGGAGCTCGACCCCGCGAAGCGCCAAAAGCTCACCCAGGAGCTCTCCCGCCGCCTGATTGATGAGGCGTTGTACGTACCCATAGCCAACTCGCCCAACGCGACCGGAACGCAGCCCCACATCTCCGGGTTTGTGGTCGGCCCCTTCACCGTGGGCTCGCACCTGCGTCACGAACTGCTCTGGTTCAACAACCGCTAGGGGACGTTGGCCTCGTCGCGCAGTCGACGATAATGCAGGGGCTTGGTTCCCGGCCAGGGCGTGGGTCGCGTGCTGGCAGAGTGGCGCTTGTGGACCGGTGATCACCCCGTTTTGCAGCCCTCAGGCCAACGCTGTGTGAAAATCCTTCCATGAACTCATCCCGAAATTCCCTCCCCCTTGATGGGGGAGAGCCTGTGCTGAGCCCTTCGGCGGAGCCTGTCCTGAACCGAGCGAAGCGAGTCCTGAGCGAAAGCGAAGGTTCTATCCCGTTGAAGGACTCAGGGTAAACTCCACGAAGGGGTGGGGGTGAAACCTAATCTGATGACCCGCATTTCGGGATGGCTTCATGAAAATCGATCTCCTGTACGAACTGGCCAGCGATAAGCCGTTCAATCCGGCGGCCGACCGGGAACTGCTCCTCAACTGTCTCGAGCAGATCGAGCTCGCGGACAAGTTGGGATTTCACACGGTCTGGCTGGTCGAACACCACTTCCTCACGGAGTTCTCGCACTCCAGCGCCCCGGAGATCATGTTCGGCGCGATTACCCAGAGAACGGAACGGATCCGCATAGGCGTCGGCGTTTCCCTGCTGCCATACCTCTTCAATCACCCTATCCGGGTGGCGGAGCGGGTCGCGACCCTGGACGTGTTGAGCAACGGGCGCGTGGAGTTCGGGACCGGCAGGTCGTCCGAGTACGAGCAGCTCGGGTTTGGCATCTCGCCGCAGGAATCGCGGGCCCAGTGGCAAGAGGCGCTCCAGATCATCCCGCAGATGTGGACGGCGCATCCGTTCAGTCACAAGGGCCGGTTCTTCAATATTCCGGAGCGGGACGTCGTCCCACAGCCGCTGCAAAACCCACACCCGCCGATCTGGCTGGGCTGCTCAAGCCCGGAGGCGTGGCGGCTCGCCGCTCTCAATGGGATCGGCGCGCTGGGGTTCTCGTTTCTCCTTACGGCGGAGGAGTTCGCGGCCCACTTGAATGCGTACCGTGAGAACATCAAAGAGTGCTCGCCGGTCGGAGCCTTCGTGAACAACCAAGTGGGCGGGTTCACGCTAGCGCACTGCGGCGATGCCGACGACGTGGCCAACGCCGTGGGCCTAGACCCCTGCGCGTGGTACGTGCTGCGCAGCTACGAACTGTTCCTGCCCAGAACGGCCCAGGGAGGGTGGCAAGCGCTCACCGAGAGCAGCCGCCAGTTCATGCAGGCACTGCAGAATCGCAGCCGGGACATCTCCCGGCTGTTGAACCAGCAGAGCTCGATCGTCGTGGGGAGTCCGGAGCAGTGCATCAAGAAGCTCAAGGTCTATGAGGCCCTGGGCGCCGACCGCATGCTGTGCCTGATGCAGCTGCGAGGCATTCCGCACAAGAAAGTGCTGCGGTCGATTGAGCTGTTCGGGAAAGAAGTCATCCCGGCCTTCCAGTGAGGCCGGACCTGGACGGGCCGCCCATGGCGATTCCGACGACGAAGCTCGAAGACCAGCGGTATCTCGGCGACGCTCAGCGGAAGGTCCTGCACGACCTCCTGCACGAAGACCCGACTCCGAAGGGCTGCCAGACGTACGCTCTGACCCAGTCGCAGCAGGCATTCAGATTTGAGCCGGACTCCATCAAGCAGGCCCAGGCAGAGGGGTATGTGCTCTGCCCGAAATGCTTCTTCGGTCTGGACCGGCGCAGGATCAAACTGACTCGCGAGTTCGTCGATAAGGCTGGCGGCGCTGACCAGGAAAGGCGGGCGTAGCACACGTTGAGCGGCCTGGAAGGCATCCGCGTCCTGGAGTTCCCTGACCCCAAGACCTGCCTCGCGGGCAGGCTGTTGGCGGACCTGGGAGCTGACGTCGTGCTGGTCGAGCCTCCGGCCGGGTGCGACCTCCGACGAGCGCCGCCCTTGGCGCGCGGGACCGACACCAGCATCTTCTTTGCGTACTTCAACGGGGGCAAGAGGTCGGTCCAACTGAACCTCGCGCAGGGGCGAGACGCGGCGCGCTTCCTGAGGCTGGTGGAAGGGGCGGACGTGGTCATCGAGGCGTTCCAGCCCGGACACCTTGCCTCGCTGGGGCTGGCTGACGAGACACTCATGCGCGTGAACCCAGGCCTGGTGCTGGCATCCCTGACCGCCTTCGGCCGGAGCGGGCCGTTCCGCGACTACAAAGCCTCGGACATCGTGGCGTGGGCCATGGGCGGCCTGATGGCGTTAACAGGAGACCCGGAGCGGGAGCCGCTGGTCGCGCCGGCGCTCCAGGCATACCAGTGGGCATCGATGTGGCTGACGGTTGGGGTGCAGGCGTCGCTCTACCGGCGTCTGAAGACGGGGCAGGGCGCCCGCATCGACCTGTCGCTCCAGGAGGCAGTGTTCGACATCTCGGAGACGGCCCACACCTTCTACCTCTGCAATCGAGAGATCGTGAAGCGTAGCAGCGGCGACCATCCCTTGGCGGCTCCGTTCAAGGTCTTCAAGAGCGCAGACGGCCATGCGTTCGTCGGGCTCACGAGCCAGCAGCAGTGGAGCGATCTGCTGGAGTGGATGAGGGCATTCGGGGTGTGGCGCGAGTCGATGGGAGAGCCTGACCTGACGACGCTCAACGGAAGGGTGGCGCGGCGGCGCGACGTGAATACGGCGGTAGCCGAGTGGGCCGCGAAGGTGACGAACGAGGAGTTGTTCGAGGGCGGGTCCAGACGCGGCATCCCGAACGCGCCGGTGCGGAGCGTATCGGAGGTGGTGGACGACGAGCAGTTGCGGTACCGCCGATTCTTCGTCCCGTTCGAGCGGCCCGCCGCTGGCCGGCCCGGCCCATTCCCCGCGCCCCAGCTGCCGTTCCGCGGCAGGGACGGGCCAAGGCCCGCCCAGCGCGATGGGCCCCCCGAGGCGGGGCAGCATACGGAAGCGGTGATCGCCGCGTGGGCCAAGGGACGCCGGGCGTGGCCCGCCCCGTCTGAGGCGGCACGGGTCCTCCCGCTGGAAGGTGTCCGCGTTGTGGAGTTCTGCTGGCACGTGGCCGGGCCGATGGTGGGAAGAGTCCTTTCGGACCTGGGGGCCACGGTCATCAAAGTGGAGCCGCGGGAGATGGGCGACCCCGGGCGGATGCTACCGCCATTCCCAGGCCGCACGCCCAGGGTCAACGGCAGCTACACGTTCCAGGACGTGAACCGAAACAAGCAGAGCGTGACGGTGAACCTCAAGCGGCCTGAGGGGCAAGCGCTCGCCCACGATCTGGCGGCGTGGGCTGATGTGGTGACGGAGAACTTCACGGGCGGAACGCTCGCTCGCCTGGGACTGGCGTACGACGACTTGAGCCGAAAGAACCCGCGCGTCATCCTGTGCAGTCTGAATGGTTACGGGCAGACGGGCCCCAGGGCGTCCTGGCCAAGTTACCACCCCACAAGCGCTGCCCTATCCGGCCTCACCGACCTGTTCGGGTACGATGGGGGGCCGCCGCTGGGGTTTGGGCATTCCCATATGGACTACGTGGCGGGGATGTTCGGGGCGATCGGGGTGTTGGATGCTCTCTTGAGGCGCACGCGGGACGGGAGGGGCGACCACATCGACGTATCACAGTTGGAGTGCGGGGTCGCCCTCCTCGGGCCCGAGGTCTTGCAGTGGGCCGTCAACAATGAAGTCCCGCTCAGGGCGGGGAACCGGTCGGGGGCGCTCGGCGCGCTTGTCCAAGGCTGCTACCGATGCAAAGGCGATGACCAGTGGATCGTGATCACGGCGCACGACGAGAACATGCTGGGCGCCCTCCAGCGAGTCACCGGACCGGGCGGAACGACGAACGCCGGACAATCCGTTGCCGGCCTCGAGGAGCAGGTGGCCGCATGGGTGGCCGGCCTCGATCCCTGGGAGGCGTTCCACGCGCTCCAAAGGGCTGGCGTTCCAGCGGGGGTCGTCTCCCACGGGCCGGACTTGGTCGAGCGGGACGAGCACCTGCGCGCGCGGGGCGCCATCGCGGCGGCGCCGCACGCGGAGCTGGGCGCGGCGACGATCGTGCAGTGCCCCCTCGTCATGAATGGCGCCAGGCTGGCTGTCCGCTCTGCCGCGCCCTTGGTAGGCCAGGATACGGAACGGGTCGTGCGAACGGTGTGCCAGCGTTCGGAAGAGGAATACCTGGACCTGGTGGTCAAGGAAGTGGTGTAGGACGGGCGCCCGGCAGGCCAGAGCAGGCGCCGAAAGCGAGGACGGTGATGTACAAAGGATACCGCTACTTCGATAGCGACGCGCACGTCCTCGAGCCCTCCGATATCTGGGACCGCTACCTGGAGCCCAAGTTCAGGCCCGAGGCGCCCACATCCCTCTGCCGCTACATGGGCGAGCCCCTGGGGTTCCGCGTACGGATCACCGTGGGCGAGCACGGGATGCCAGGGGGCCACGAGGGCACGACCTCGCTGACCCCCGGTCTCGACAAGGCGTACCTGGATTACGCCCTGAAAGGATTCACCCCGGAGTGCTACAAGGACGCGCTGGAGCGAACGGGGATCGACTATATGGTCGTTTATCCCACCGTGAGCCTGTACGTCTGCACGGTGCCCAAGCTGAGCGCGGAGACGGCCGCCGCCTACCGGCGCGCGTACAACAACTGGCTGTACGACTTTGTCTCAGCGTGCGGGGGGCGCGTGCTGGGAGCAGGCGCAGTGGACCTGCGGGACCCGCAAGAAGCGGCGCGCGAGGCGCGCCGGTGCGTCAAGGAGCTGGGATTCTCGGCTATCATGATCAACCCGGAACCCGTTACGCAGCACCGGCTCAACGACCCCATCTTTGAGCCGCTGTGGTCCGAGATCGAGGACCTGGACGTGCCGCTGGCAGTGCACGTCACGGCCGGCAACCTGGCGGAGGCGTGGCTCCAGCACTACTTCCCGGACCTGCAACGGGCAAAGAGCCCTTGCACGTTCACCGTGGGAAACATGCTCGTGAGCATCACGCTCATCATCGGCGGGGTGCTGGAGCGCCATCCGAGGTTGCGAGTGGTGCACCTGGAGTCTGGCGCGGGGTGGGGTGCGTTCTGGCTGGACCGCATGGAAGCGTCCGTGGGCGGCGGCTTCAGAGGCCTGAAGATCGCCGGGCTCACGATGCGACCGGTGGACTACTTCAAGCGCCAGTGCTACATTTCGGCGGACCCGGGCGACCCGGGGGTGAAGCACGCCGTGGATGTGCTAGGGGACGCCAACATCGTCACGGCCACGGATTTCGGCCATCCTGAAGGCCGGGAGTACGCGGAGGCTATCGAGAGGACGCTCGCGCTTCCTGTGCCGGATGCGACGAAACGCCAGATCATGTGGGACAACGCGGTCCGCCTGTACAACGTTTCCAGCGCGTAGCCGCGGCGGCCGTCAGTGGCGGACGTGCATCGACCGCAGTATCTTGATTCACCGTGTACAATGCGGGGTTCCGAACGGCTAGACCGCTCATATCCACGAGCGACGCCCGTGCGGCCCGTGGCGACTACATGGGGAGACCAGCACAACTCGGGAGGTGCAACGTGAAAACGGGGATCAAGCGCCTGCTGACCGTCGTTGGCATGCTCGCAGCCATCGCGCTCGTGATCGGAGCCTGCGGGGGCGGAGAAGAACCCGCCCCGGCGCCAACGACGGCGCCTCCGACCGCCACGCCAGCTCGTCCGGCGCCGACACCAACTCCGGTCCCGCCAACGCCAGCGCCCACGCCAGAGCAGCCGAAGATCGGCGGGACGCTCCGGTGGGGGCTGTTTGCCGACCCCGGGACCATGGATATCCAGAAGTTCCAGCAGGGAGCCGACTGGGCGCTTCTTTACCCCGTGATGAACTGGCTCGTGCAGTGGTCCGTGGAGAAGGACGTCATCCCGGACCTGGCCGAACGCTGGACCGTGAGCCAGGACGGCACGGTCTATACGTTCAACCTGACCAGGAACGCCAAGTGGCACGACGGCAAACCCTTTGTTGCGGACGACGTGGTCTTCAACTACCAGCGCATCCTGTTCTCCGACGACTTGAAAGGTGGGACGACCGCCTGTCGCTCGCTGCTGTCGACCGTGAAGACGGTGGAGAAGGTCGACGACTACACGGTGAGATTCACGCAGACACGGTTCAGCCCGACGTTCCTTCCGGCCATGGGCGTCAACTGCTCGGTGATCAACCCGCCCCACCTGCCACTGGCGAACTTCCCGAAGAGAACCAGCAGCACGGTGATCGGGACGGGGCCATACAAGTTCAAAGAGTACCAGGACGGTGTCAAAGCGACTGAAGTGCGGAATCCCGAGTACTTCAGGAAAGACACAGCGGGGCGGCAGCTCCCTTACCTGGACGGCATCGAGTTCTTCCGCGTGGCCGACGCAACCTTCGAATACAGCCTGTTCCGGACCGGCCAGGTCGACCTCATGAACCCCTATGGAGGGGACCGGCTCCTAGGGCGCGGCGCCGCGGAGCTGAAGGCCGACGTACCGGGCGCCATCTATAAGGCGGCGTCATTCTTCGCGGTCTACCAAACATTCAGGTCTGACGCGGCGCCGTGGAACGACGTGCGCGTCAGGAAGGCCATCAGCCTTGCGCTCGACCGAGAGGCCTTTAGGGCCGTCTACACCAAGGGGAATGGCCCTGCCTATCGCGGGTTCGTCTACCCTGGCGTCAAGTGGGCCAACTCGGAGGACGAGATCAAAACATGGCCTGGCTACAACTCCGCCACCAAGAAACAGGACATTGAGCAAGCGAAGCAATTGCTGAAGGAAGCAGGAGTTGATCTTACGGCCATCAAGCTGTCAGTCCCGATCTACCGAAGCGCTGAGCAGACAACGGAGATCTTCGTCTCCCTGCTGGGACAGGCGCTGGGCGTGCAATGGACGGTGGGCATCTACGATACGGCCCAGTTCCGGCAGATCGGTCAAGACAAGAACTTCGGGATCTACTCGAACCTCCAGTCCGCCGCCTTCACAGACCCGGCAGCGTCGCTCGCGCCGTGGGCTAGCTCAACAGGGCCGGGAAACGTGGGTAAGTTCAGCGACCCCTCCATCGATGCCCGACTGGACGAGATGAACGCCACACCTGACGAAGCGAAGCGCATCCAGCTCTCGAGGGCGATCGAAAAGGATGTCCTCACGGAGAAATTCTGGTACATCATCTCCGGCAACGGCATCAAGAACCACGCCTGGCACCCGTGGGTGAAGGGGTACAACGGCTTCGGCTCGGCGTCCGAAATCACCGCCAACACCATGGAGCAGGTCTGGCTGACGCGGTGAGAACCTAACGCATTCGAAAAGGGGGCTGGCCGGTGACCAGCCCCCTTTTGTTTCGGCCACTGGACGTGGAGGACCGGTCCGCGAGGGAGTGCAGATCGTCAGCTGTTCAACACTATTCGTTTCCAGACTTGCTTCCTACAATTGTGCTCTTGTTCTACTTCCAAAATCCTTCGTGCACTTTGGCTGCTTCATCTTCTAGCGCCGGGCCACCTTTGGAGTGGAACAACGCGGGTGTGAGAGGAGCCTCATGTGCTGTATCTCAATGAAACAGTAACCGTGACGCCAGCCAGCCTCGACGACTATGTCAAACGGTTCTCGAGTGAGCTCGTGCCAATCATGGCCAAATACGAGTTCCATCTCCTCGGCCTGTTCCAGACGTGGCGAACCAATGAACTGAGCGCCTTCTGGGAGTTCAGTGACCACACGGCGCTGGACCGATTGGACAAGGCCATGAAGCAAGATCCTGGGCTTGCCCAATATGCGCGAAAGGCGGCCGAGGACCACCTGACTATGCGAGCGAGGACCCTGAGCCCGACGAAGTTCTGCCCTGATCTCGCGAGGATCAAAAAGGAGCGGTTGAGGGGGGAAGTTTACCTTTTGGCTGCCATCCCACTGAACCCCGAGAGCATGGACGAATACCTGGAACTGTTCCCGCAATTCGGGCTCAAGTTCGAGGAGCGATATGGACTGCACACGGTGGGGTATTGGCGAGGCGGCGGAGGGTTCCCATACCAGAGCGAGGCGTTCTGGGTCACCCAGCTCTGCTGCGGCGATAGCTGGGCCTTTTGGGCGACGTTCGGCCGGCAACGGAACGCCGATTCCGAGGTCAACGCCTGGTTGAAGCGGGCGCTCAGCTATCGAACCCACCACAGCATCAGCTACCTCGTGCCAGCCTACCTGCCGTACTGACGGGAGCACATCCTCGGATTCCGAGGGTGGGCCTTGGCCAATGAGGCGACCGCCGCCCTCTCTCTGCTGCTTACGGCGGCGCGCTGGCGCTGCAGGGCCACCAATCCCAGCGCGCTGGCCTCGGTCGCGGCGGCGCGGCTGACGCGGCTCAAGGACCACGAGCGGGAGCCGCTGGCCGGACGAGGAGAACCACAACGGCACGAAGGCACAACGATGCAGGGAGCGGTGTTGCCGAGGGCAGGGCCCGGGGAGGCAGACCGGTGGACGACGTGCAAGCTCCAGTGCGGAAGCTGGCCGACCGGGCCGCGCTCCACGACCTGATGGCCCGGTACTCGCGCGGGGTGGACCGGCGCGACTACGCCCTCGTGGCCTCGGTCTTCGCGCCCAACGTCTACCTCAAGTACGGCGACCTGTGGGAGGGCACGGGCATCGAGAAGATCATCGAGTTCGTGCGGCGGGTGGAGCGCTTCCCAGTCACGATGCACTTCATGGGCAACCAAGAGATCACGCTGCGGGGCGACGAGGCTGATATGGAGACCTACTGCATCGCCCATCACCGGCACACCCGGGACGGCAAGGCGCTGCTCCTGGTGCTGGGGATCCGCTACGTCGACCGGCTGAGGCGGAGTGGCGGCCAGTGGCGGGTGGCGCACCGGGTGATGCATATCGACTGGAGCCGGGAGGACGAGGCGACGCAGTAGGGGGCATTGGCGCGCGGGCGCGCAGGGGAGTCAGGCGAGGCCGTAGAGGGCGGCGGCGTTGCCGGCGACGATCTGGTGGCGCTCGGCCTCGGGCACGCCTGCGAAGTGCTCGTCGATGGCCTTGCGCGAGTGCGGCCAGGTGCTATCGCTGTGGGGGTAGTCGTTGGACCACATGATGACGCCGAGGCCGATGGTGTGGCGCTCGCGGACGCCCACAGGGTCCTCGATGAAGGTCCCGCGGACCTGGCGCTGGAAGTAGAGGCTGGGCCGCTCCTTGAGCTTGAGGCCCGTCCAGTGGCGGTGGCGCTCGAAGACGTTGTCCATCCAGGGGACGATGAAGGCCATCCAGCCAACGCCGCTTTCGACGGAGACGACCTCGAGCCTGGGGTGGCGCTCGAGGGCGCCGGAGAAGATGAGGCTGGCGATAGGCTCGGCCATGACGGCCTTGTTGCAGGTGAGGCGGATGAACATGTTGCGGTCGAGGCCGCGGGTGAGGGGGCGTCCGCCCAGGTGCATGTGAGCGGGCATCTCCAGCTCTTCCAGGGCCGCCCAGAGGGGCTCGTAGATGCGGTCGGTGTAGGGGCGGTCGGAGGGGTCGGACCCGGGCCCGTCGAGAGCGGGGATGGCCGGGATCGCAACGCCGCGGAGGCCGAGTTTGCGGGCGCGCCGGGCCTCGGCGACGGCGAGGCCCCCGTCCCAGTGGGGGACCTCGGCGATGCCGATGAGGCGGTCCGGGGCCGCGCGGCAGAACTCGGCGATCCAGTCGTTGTAGGCCTGCATCAGGGCGAAGCGGAAGGGGCGATCGTCCGTCTTCAGGCGCACGCCGCCGCCGCTGCCGCTGCCGAAGAGGACGTCGGCGTCGACGCCGTCCTGGTCCATATCGGCCAGGCGCGCGATGGGGTCGTAGCCGCCGGCGCGGCCCTCCTGGTAGCTCGTGCCCGCGACGCGATAGTCCTCGTAGCGCATGCCGGCGACCGAGGCGAGCATCTCGAACCGCTCCTCGCGCCCCTCGAAGAGGGAGAGCTCCTCGTCACCCCGCCGGAGCATCTGGGGCGCGCGGTCGCGGTACTGGGCCGGGAGCCGCTCCGCGTAGACGGCTGGGGATGGGTTGACGTGGGAGTCGGCGGAGATGATGCGATAGGCTCGGGCCATGGCTGCCTCCTGCGGCGCTCGGGGCTGGCGGGCGCCGGCGCCTCACCAGGACCCTAGGCCGAATCTAGGACGCGCCAGCGGGGGTGTCAAGGGGCAGGCCGCGTCCCATCCGCCTACGGCGGACGCGCAACGGTCCCTCTCAGCGCGCCGTGGTACCCTGGGACGGCCTTGCGGCACAGGAAAACAGCCTACGCGGGGATGTGAGCCGAACCCTTGGAAGAGCGCCCCAGCCCCACCGCCCGAGCGCAGCGCGGACGCCCCGCCGCCCGGGGTCAGACGTTCTCATCCCTCGCGTACCGCGGCTTCCGGCTCCTTTGGATCGGTCAGATCGGCAACGCCGCATCGCTCTGGATGGAGCAGGTGGTCCGCCCCCTGCTGATGCTGGACCTGACCGGCTCGCCGTTCCAGGTGGGCGGCGTCATCGCTGCCCGGACGATGCCGCAGCTCGGGTTCGGCCTCATCGCGGGGGCCATGGCCGACCGGTACGACAAGCGGCTCGTCCTCATGGTCAGTCAGGTCGTGACGCTGCTGATGCACCTGACGATCGGGCTCTTGGTGGTCGCGGACCGCGTGGAGACGTGGCACGTCTACGCCACCGGCGTCGTGTCGGGCGGCGCCAACGCCTTCATCATCCCCACGCGGCAGTCGATGGTTCCCAGACTGGTACCGCGCGGGGCTCTCATGAACGCCGTGGCGCTGAACACGGCGGCCAACAACCTGATGCGGGTGGCCGGCGCCGGCCTGGCGGGCCTCCTGCTCATCCCGTTCGATTTTGGGGAGGTCTACCTGCTCAACGCGCTGATCTACGTGGGCGTCATCTGGACGACGACGCAGGTGCGTATCCCGGAGAGCCGCGCGGCGGCGAGGGACGGCCCGGCGGCGCCCCCGGCGCCCGAGGGGGGACGCACCTCCCTGCTCACGGACCTCGTCGAGGGGTTCCGGTACCTGCGCGGCAACCGCAACGTGCTCTCGTTGGTCGGGGCGGCGCTGATCCTGTTCGTGCTGGGGCAGCCCTACCAGCAGGTCTTCGTGCCGCTCATCGCCCTGGACGAGCTGGATGCGGGCCGCTCGATGGTAGGGCTGATGCTGGCGGTCTCGGGGGCCGGAGCCCTGGCGGGATCGTTGACGATGGCGTCGCGCAGGACGATCCCCCGGCGCGGCGTCGTGATGCTGGCGGCGCTGACGCTGTTCGGCCTGTCGCTGGTGCTGCTGGCCCAGAGCCAGTGGCTTTGGCTGGCGATGCTCGCGCTCCTAGCGGCGGGCGCCACGACGGTGACCTATCTTGCCTTGAACAACTCGCTGCTGCTGGAGCAGACGCCGCTGGAACTCCAGGGGCGGGTCATCAGCTTCATGAGCCTGGACCGGGGGCTCGTCTCGGTGGGGGCGATCCTCGGCGGGGCGCTGGCGGAGTGGTTCGGGGCGCCGGTGGGCCTGACGGTGATGGGGGCGGCGTGCAGCGGGCTCGCCGTGCTGGCGTACTTCCTGGTCCCGCCGGTGCGGAGGATGGACTAGGACCTCTCCCTCGTTCCCTCTCCCACAAGGAGAGGGACGATATCGCCGTCTCGCTTGGCTACGGGGCCACTGGCCAAGTCACGATAATGCAAGGCCCGGCGTTGCCAGTGGAGAGCGTTCGAGGCGACATAGAGCTAGGGGAAGTGGCGCGCCCGGCGAGACTCGAACTCGCAACCCTCAGATCCGAAGTCTGATGCTCTGTCCAATTGAGCTACGGGCGCATGGGGTGGGCGATGGGGATCGAACCCACGGTCTCCAGGGCCACAGCCTGGCGCCTTAACCACTTGGCCACGCCCACCACGCTCGCCGATTCTAGCACTCCAAACCTGGACGGGTCAAGGAAAACAGGGGCGGCGCAGGCGGGCTAGGCGGAGGCGCGGCGGCGCTTGGGCGCGATGGCGGCCAGCAGGTCCCCCACGGGCACGCCCGGCTCGATGGGGTTGCGCAGGGGCAGGCCGGGGTTGACGTCGTAGACGTTGCGCCGCCCCTTGCGGCTCCTGGTGATGTAGCCGGCGGCCTCCAGCTCGCCCACGATCTTGAGCGTGGTGCGCTCGGTGACGCCGACGCTGAACGCGATCTCCCTGGCCGTGCTCGCGGGATCGAGGGCGATCCGCCCCAGCACGAGGGCGTGGTTGGTGAGGAACTTCCAATCGGACATGGGAGGCCCACACCTCCGGCCTGGACGCGGGAAGGGGCGCGCAGGGGCTGGATACTGGACATCGTTAGTACGACGAGCGTGGGATGGCGGATTGCCGTGTGCGGATTTCGATCTCAGGAAAGGGGCCGCCAAGGCCTCGCGGGCGCTAGCGCCGGGCGCGCTGGGCCTCGTTCAGAACGAACTGCACGAGGGTGCGGACGGGCACGCCGCTGGAGCCCTTGATGAGGTAGCCCTTGGTAGACTCCTGGCGGGCCGTGCCGGCGATGTCGAGGTGGACCCAGGGGGTGCTCTCACTGAACTCGGCGAGGAAGAGGGCCGCGGTGATGGAGCCGGCGTTGGCGCCGCCGGTGTTCTTGATGTCGGCCACGTCGCTGCGGTTCTGCTCCTTGTACTCGTCGAACATGGGGAACCGCCAGGTCTTCTCGCCCGTGGCGGCGGCGGCGCGCAGGATGCGGCGCAGGGTCGGCGGGTGATTGGTGAAGGCGCCGGTGCAGACGGTGCCCAGGGCCGCGCGCATGGCGCCGGTGAGGGTGGCGACATCGATCATGGGCGAGAGGCCCTCCTTGCGCCCGTAGCTCAGGGCGTCGGCCAGGAGGAGGCGCCCCTCGGCGTCCGTGTTGTCCACCTCGATGGTCTTGCCGTTCATGGCGGTGACGACGTCGCCGGGCTTCTGGGCCGTGCTGGAGGGCATGTTCTCGGCGGCCGGCACGAGGCCGGTGACGTTGACGGCGGGCTTGAGGAGGCCGATGGCCCGCATGGCGGCGATGACGGTGGCCCCGCCGGACATGTCCGTCTTCATGGCCGCCATGCCCGCCGCCGGCTTGAGGGAGATGCCGCCGGTATCGAAGGTGACGCCCTTGCCGACGAGGCCGATGGCGCGCTTCCCGCTGGCGCGGTCGCCCTGGTACTTGAGGATGATGAACTGGGGCGGCTGGGCGGAGCCCTTGGCCACGCCCAGGATGGCGCCCATGCCGAGGCGCTCCATCTCCTTCTTGCCGAGCACGGTGACCTGGAGGCCCGCATCCTTCGCCACCTGGCGCGCCACGGCGGCCATGTCCCTGGGGGTCATGAAGTTGGCCGGCGTGTTGGCCATGTCGCGGGCGAGGCAGGCGCTCTCGGCGAGCACCTGGCCAACCCTGGCGCCCCGGCGGAGCGCGGCCAGCTTGGAGCGCTGCGCCTCGACGAGGACGAGCTCGCGGACCTCGGCGGCGGGCTCGGGCCGCTTGGCCTGCTTGCGGAAGGTGTAGAGCCCCAGGATGACGCCCTCGACGATGGCCTGGGCCGCCTCGGCGGGCTCCAGGCCGCCGGCGCCCGCGCCGTGGACGACGGTGGCGATGCGCCGGGCCCCGAGGCGCCGGAGCGTCCGCGCGGCCTCCGCCATGCCGCTGCGCACGACGTCGGCGTCGAGCTGGCGCCGGGGGCCGAGGCCCAGCACGGCGACGCGGGCGGCCGCCATCTGCCCGAAGACGTGGATGACGGTCAGCTCCCCCTTGCGTCCCTTGATCTCGCCACTGGCGATGAGCCGCGAGATGGCGCCGCCCAGGGCCCTGTCGGCGGCGGCGGTGGCGCCGCCCGGCGTCTTGACGCCCTGGAAGAGGTTCGCGACGAGCGCGTCGGCGGGCATCTGGGCCACATCCTGGGCCACGACTCGGACCTTCATGGGACCGTCCTTTCCGTGGGGGTCACGGCCTCCCATACCTGGCGCTCGAAGGCGTCGAGGGCGGGGCCCAGGGCCTGCGACGTATCGATGGTCGTGTGGGGGCGCAGGATAGGCTCCTGGACCGCCCGCATGCGCAGGTAGACGTCCCAGGTCGCCAGCGAGGGGCTATCGCTGCCGGCCGGGCGTCGCGCCAGACGCTGGCGGACGACTTCGGACGGCGCCTCGACCCGCAGGACGAGGAGGGGCGCCCGGCGGCGCTCGGCGATGGTGTAGACCGCCTGCCGGTGCCGCTCGATCAGGTTCGTCGCGTCCAGGACCACGGCATGGCCGCGCCGCAGCAGGCGCTCGACGAGGGCATGGCAGACCTCGAAGACCCACGCGCTCTCGTCCTCCGTGAAGGCCGGACGGGGGAAGAGGAGCGAGCGCACGGCGTCCGACTCGACGACGGCGGCTCGGAGGCGCCGGCTGAGCTCCCGGGCCACCGTGGACTTGCCGGCGCCGGGCAATCCCACGAGCATGACGAGGAAGGGGGACGCGGCGCGCCCCAGCGGGCCAGGCAGGCTCCCCTCGACGCGCTCCAGGTCACGGGCGAGATCGGCGGCGTTCATGAACACCAGGAATTATAGTACGCCGCCTCTGAGGGGTGCGAGGGACCGGGGGCTAGTACTCAGTCAACTTGAACGTTAGCAGATGCGTGGGCCTTGCCTCTCCCGCGGCCCTTCCATAGAAGGGCCACCCCCTCTCCAAGTACTTGGAGAGGGGGCAGGGGGTGAGGCCATGTGGCGAGCAGCACGGAACATAAACCCCTGAAAACTTTGTTGACGGAGCACCAGGGACTGGAAACTAGGAACTGGGGACTGAGAGCCAGGTCCGGCCTAGACCTCGCCGAGGGCGCGCTCGGCCCACCGGCTGAGGCCGGCCCGGCCCCGGTGGCTCCGCCGGGCGAGGGTGAGATCGAGGGCCGCAGGGGTGAGGAGGAAGAGGACCGCCAGGACGGCGAGGAAGAGGAGAGCGAGGACGTTGGTGGAGCCCGGCGTGCTGTAGGCGGCGGCGATGAAAGCGGGCGGCGTCGCGACCACCAGGGCCCCGATCTTCCAGCCGCGCTGCCGCACCCGGACGAAGAGGACGGGCAGGTGGGCCAGAAGGAGGAAGACGACGGCGATGGTAGCATCGGCCTCGGGGCTGAAGAACGGCCGGTTGTAGACGAGGGAGCTGCCCTCGAACTGGAGGGAGAGGAGCCATCGCAGGAGGATGGGGAAGGGCAGCAGCATCAGTGAGGCGTAGATCCAGTCGCGCCGGATGACGCGGATGGCCACGGAGATGACCATCCAGAGGGCGAGGGGAATGTAGGCGAGAAGCCCCAGGAGGACCCAGAGCGGCAGCGCCACGTCCTTCCCCTGAAAGAGACTCCGCCCGCCCTCGAAGACGGCGGAGCCGGCGATGATGGCCGTGACGAGGGGCAGGACGAGGGAGAAGCCGGCCCAGGGGAAGATCCAGATGGGCTTGCCGCGCCACCAGCCGAGAAGGGTCATGACGACGCTGGCGGAGAGGAAGAGGGCCAGCCACCCCATCGACTGCCAGAGGTGGAAGCCGAAGAGGAAGGCCATGAGGATGTAGGGCGCGGCGGCGAGGGCGGCGTCCTTCCAGGAGCCGGTGTTATACACCTCGTAGAGCTCGCGAGCGAGGGCCTTGGGCCGGCCGAAGGCCTCGGTGGCCCGGCGCACGGCGTCGGCCATGGAGTGGCCCTGGGCCTCCAGCTCGCGGACGCGCTCCTCAAGGTGCGTGTACATCTCGCGGAGGACCTGGCGCTCGCGGACGGGGCTCAGCCGAAGGTGGGAGCTGAGCTCTTCGAGGTATCGCACCAGGCCGGGGACCATCGCACGCCTCCCGTCACGCCCGGTTGGGCGCGAGCACCCGCGCGACGGCGGAGGAGAAGCCGCGCCAGGCGGTGAGGCGCGTCGCCAGCTCCAGGCGCCCGCTGTCCGTGATGTAGTAGTAGCGGCGCTGCTGGCCGTTGGGGGAGGGCTGCCACTTGGCCTCGACGAGGCCGTCCTTCTCCAGACGGTGGAGGGCCGGGTAGAGGGTGCCCTCGCGGAACTGGAAGTAGCCCTGACTGCGGCGCTCCAGATCCTTGACGATCTGGTAGCCGTACATGGGCTGCTCGATCAAGAGGGCGAGGAGGAGGGACTCGGTGCTGCCCTTGAGGAGCTCGCGTTGCTGTTCCATCGTGACCGCCGGGTGATGCGGCGCGGAGCCGCAGCCTTCCGAACAGGCGTACGCTAGCGTACGGTAGAACGGATTGCTCTGTCAAGAAGCGGGGCGGGCCCCCTTCCTGGCCATCCCCCGGGATTCCGCCAGGACACGCCACGTTATCTCCTCCCCCGTTGCGGGGGAGGACAGAAGGTGGGGGGTGACGGTCACCCCCATCCCAGCCTTCCCCCATCGAGGGGGAAGGGGGTTTGGTGCAACGCCGCGCCGGGGGAGGAAACCGGCGGCGTCCCCTGGTGCGTTGTATGTCATGAGGGCTGTGACGGCCCTTGTACTCAATGGTCGGAGGCCCTACCATAACGAGTCGTTACCGCGGCGAGCGGCTGTGACGCAGGACTCGTAGTAAGGAGAGGCATGCTGGGCATCGGTAAGCTCCGCGGGGGCGCGCTGGCGGTCGTGCTCTTGCTCGTCGTCGCGGTGGCGGGTATCGGAGCCGGGTTTGGCGCCGGCTTCTCGGCGCAGCAGTCGGACGTGGACTCGGCGGAGACCGAGGCGCTGATCCAGAGGGCGCGGTTCGCGCAGGCCCAGACGGAGCTGGCGGCCCGCCAGGCGCGCATCGAGGGGCTGGCCCTGGAGCAGGCCACGCTGGCATCGCAGGTGAAGGACGTGCGGGCGCAGGTCGATCAGCTCCAGGCCCAGAACGATGGGAAGAACAGCGAGATCGCCTCGCTCCAGCGGGAGGTGCGGACGCTCACGACCCAAGCCCGCACGGCGGACGCCGAGGCGCTGGCGAAGGTCCGCGACCAGCTGGCCGCCGACCGGCTCCTCCTCGTCGAGCTGCGCAAGGAGACGCCGCAGACGCGCGCCGAGGCCACCGTCGTGTGGGAGAACATCCGCGGGCTGGCCGCCCGGTCGGACACCAATCTGGTCCCGAAGGCGGAGCGGGTGAGCCGGACGATCCCCGTCTACTACGCCTGGCGCGAGCGCGACTTCGCCGGCGCTCAAGAGGCGCAGATCGCCTATATCCTCACCGGCGCCAGCCAGTTTCAAGAGACGACCGATGAGTTCTGGAAGGCGTTCCTGCTGGTGCTGGTCAACCGGATCGACATCTTGACTAGCGGGAGCGGGCCGGCCCCGCGGTGACCCGCCGCCGGCGCCCCGCAACTCGATAAGGAGAACCACCGTGCGAATTTCTGGCGCCGCCGGTTTCCTGGCCCGCATCCTGGCCGCGGCAGTGGCCCTGACGCCGCTCCTTGCCCTAGCCCCGTCCGTCGCGCCTTCGGCTGCGCATGCCCAGAACGCCGATGTCGAATTCGGGAACCTTGGGCTCCTGAGCCTGGTGAAGGACGATCTGTCCGGCGCAGCGTGGCTGCGGGCCAACGGCCTGGACCCGCGAGCCTCCGCGCGGCCCAATCGCAGCCAGCGGCGCCAGATGCTGGATGCGCCGGACTTCTTCACCCGCGGCCTCGCCGCGCCCCAGGCCCAGGGCGGCGGCGTGCTGGTGCCGTTCCGCGACCCCGCGCCGGCCTTCAGCCGCTCCGTCCTCCTGACCCGGGACGTGAGCCGCACGCCCGTGCAGACGGAGCCGTCCATCGCCATCCACCCCAACGATCCGAACCACGTCGTCGTGGCCGATATCGACTTCAACTTCCCCGGCGTCTCGGTCTACACCTCCTTCAACGGGGGCGAGACGTGGGAGGGCCCACGGGCCACGAGCTACCTGCGCGACGATGAGACCTCTGGAGGCGATCCCGTCCTCGCCTTCGACCGAGCGGGGAACGTCCATCTGCTCACCATCTCCATCGGCGAGGAGGAGTTCACCGTCGGGAACTTCCTCCTGAGCCAGGAGGTCTCGAGCATCGTCACCCACAAGTCCGCCGATGGCGGCCTCACATGGAGCGAGCCCATATCGTCGGCGCGGAGCGGCATCCGCTCGGAGCTGACGGTGGAGCGGCGCCCGGGCCAGCCAGTAGGCGCCGACGCGCGGGTCAGAGGCAACATTTACCTTTCGTTCCTGGACAAGCCGTGGCTCGCCATCGGCCAGAACCCGGCGGACCCGCAGAAGGACACCCTCTACGTCACGTACGTGGAGTTCACCGTCGTGGGGCGGGTGGTGTACTTCGACGAGCTGCCCGCCATCGCGGTGCAGGAGGTGCAGAGCACCATCCGGATGGTCCGCTCCGAGGACGGCGGGCAGACGTGGGCGGCGCCCATCGACGTGAGCCCCACGGTGCGCCGGGCCTCGGGGGACACGCCGCAGCCGGGCGTCGGCGATGGGCGGATCGTGGGGCTCAAGCGCGTCGTCCAGGGCGCCTCGCCCACGACGGCGCCCGACGGCACCCTGTATGTGACCTGGCTCGACAGCACCGACGACAAGTCCCAGAAAGGGCTGGCGGAGCTCTACATCGCCCGGTCCGAGGACGGCGGCAAGACGTTCACGAAGCCCAAGGTGATGCAGGTGGTCGGGGAGCTGAGCTTCCGCCCCCGGAACACGTTCTTCCGCTACTGGGGCGGCGCCTTCCCCAAGGTCGCAACGGGCCCAGGCGGTGAGCTCTACACGATCTACGCGGCCCTGAACCCCAGTAAGCCCGTGGACGACGGCGATATCTACTTCACCCGCTCGTTGGACCGGGGCGAGACGTGGTCCAAACCCATAGTCCTGGGCGGCGACCGGACCCCGAGCCTCCAGTTCTTCCCGGCGGTCGCCACGGACCCCAAGGGGCGGGTCCACGTCATGTGGGGCGACATGCGGGACGATCCGACCCAGACCCACTACCACATCTACTACACGACCTCGGAGAACCGGGGCGATAGCTGGGGGTTCGAGTCCAAGGAGCTCAACATCCGCTCGGAGGACGCGCGGGTCACGGACTCCTCCTCCAACCCGAACCGAGGCTTTCCGCAGGGGCAGTTCCTGGGCGACTACTTTGGCATCGCGGCGACGGAGCGCGATGTGTACCTGGTGTGGGCGGACACGCGCCTGGGCGAGTTCGGGGGCATCAACCAGAAGATCGGGTTCAGCCGGCGGAAGGCCATCGCGGCGCCGCAGGTCTTCATCCAGCCGCCGGCCGGCCCCGGCGGGCAGGAGATCACGCTCCAGGGCTTCAACCTCCAGCCCGAGATGAACGTCTTTGTCCAGGTGGGCGACGTGACCATCGCCACCGAGCGGACCAACGCCGACGGCCGGTTCACGGCACGGCTCTTCATGCCGGTCTCGGGCCAGGGGGCCCAGCCGATACGGGTGCTGGACGAGTCGGGCAACGTGGCGACGACCTCGTTCTTCACGGAGTTCGGCTTCGGCGACGTGCGGACGACCCAGCGCGCCATCACCGAGCGGCTCGATACGATCACCAGCGGGACGCTCATCGGCGCCGCCAACGGGTCCGCCGTGGCGGCCGGCGGGGACGAGACCGAGTGGTGGGTGATCGTCGTCTCGACGGTGGGGAGCGCGCTCTTGGCGGGGGCGCTGGCCTCGGTCATCACCGTGAGCCTGATGCGGCGACGGGCCGGGCCGGGGCCCCGACCTGTCGGGGGAGGGCCGTAAGCGATGCGCCTCCAACTTTCCAAGACGATGCTCGGCGCTGTCGCGGCGGCCTTGATCGTCGCGGCCTGCGCGGGCGGAGGAGGCGGCGAGGAGACGCCGGGGACGCCCCGGCCGGGGCCCACCACCGTCGCTCCGCGGACGCCGCTGGCCACCGTCACGGCAGCGCCGCCCGCCCGCTACACGCCGCCTCACAACAAGCCGGGGCCGGCCGCCGAGCGCATCCTCTTCAAGGCCTTCGACGTGGACCGGGCGCCGCTGGACTTCCAGGCCGGCCAGATGGACGCCTACCTCTTCAGTCTCAAGACGAACGCCGCCCGCGAGCTTCGCAACAAGGAGGGCGTGCGCCTGGTCGAGGCCCCAGCGACGACCATATCGCTCGTGCTGAACCCGGCTCCGGCGCCCGCGGGGCAGCTGAACCCCTTCGCCATCAAGGAGGTCCGCCAGGCGGTCCAGTACCTGGTGAACCGGGACCTCATCGTCAGCCAGATCTACCGGGGGGCCGCGCTGCCCATGCTGACGCATCTGAGCCCCACAGACTTCGACTTCCTGACCGTGTTCGACGTGGTGAAGAGCTCGGACTATCGGTACGATCCGGAGCGGGCGCGCGGCATCATCCAGCGGGAGATGACCAAGGCGGGGGCGCAGCTCGTGGGAGGCCGGTGGGAGTTCCAGAGGCAGCCGGTGCGGCTCAAGTTCATCGTGCGCGTGGAGGACGAGCGGCGGGAGATCGGCGACCTGGTCCGGGCGGAGCTGGAGCGGGCGGGCTTCACCGTCGCGCCGAGCTACCAGCAGTTCGCGCCGGCGGTGCTGGCCGTCTACTCGTCCGACCCGCAGGCGTTGGAGTGGCACCTGTACACCGAGGGCTGGAGCCGGGGCGCGCCCCAGCGGTACGACTTCAGCGGCATCAACTCCTTCGCCGCGCCGTGGCAGGGGAACATGCCCGGCTGGCGCGAGTCCGGCTTCTGGCAGTACGAGCAGAAGACCCTCGACGAGCTGGGCCAGCGCCTCTTCACGGGCAACTTCGCCAGCCTGGACGAGCGCAATGAGCTCTACCGCCGCATGACGGAGATCGCCCTGGACGAGTCGGTGCGGGTGTGGGTGACCACCGTCCAGAACAGCTTCCCGGTCCAGAGCAAGGTCCAGGGGATCACCGAGGACCTGGTGGCCGGGCCCAAGACGCAGCGCTCCATCCGGGAGGCGTATATCCCCGGCAAGGAGGATCTGGCGCTGGGGAACCTGTGGGTCTGGACGGAGCGCACCACGTGGAACCCCGTAGGCGGCTTCGGCGACCTGTACAGCAACGATATCTGGCGCCACCTGACGGACCCGCTCATCGTGAACCACCCGTTCAGCGGCAATCCCGTGCCGTACCGCGCCACGTTCGAGGTGGAGACGGCCGGGCCCAGCGGCAAGCTGCCCGTCCCGCCCGACGCGATCATCTGGGACGCCCAGGCCGACCGATGGAAGGAGGTGGGGCCGGGGGTCCGGGCGACGAGCAGGGCCGTCTACGATCTCTCCAAGTACCTCAGCGCCAGATGGCACCACGGCCAGCCGATCACCATGGCGGACGCCATCTACTCCATCGCCCAGGGGTACGAACTGGCCTTCGACCCCGACAAGTCGCGCATCGAGTTCGCGCTGGGCGTGACGGCGCGGCCGTACCTGAACACGTTCCGCGGCTACCGGATTCTGGAGAACGACCGGCTGGAGGTCTACGTCGACTTCTGGCACTTCGAGAAGAGCCAGATCGGGGCCTACGCGGCGCCCACGGGCCTGGGGATGCCGTGGGAGGTCCTGGCCGCCATGGACGATCTGGTGTTCGGCCAGCGGCGCGCGGCCTATAGCGACACCGCCGCGGCCCGGTTCAACGTGACGTGGCTGAGCCTGGTCCAGCGGCGCGACGCCGGCCTGGTGGAGCGCACGCTGCGCCGCTTCCAGAGCGAGCGGTCAGTCCCGGCGGGCTACTTCACCATCGGGAACCGCGCCCTGGTGAGCCCGGATGAGGCGCTGGCGCGCTACAAGGCCGCCATCGACTGGTTCGAGCGGTACGGGCTCCTGGTCATCAGCAACGGGCCCTTCTTCCTGAGCCGGTACGACCCGCCGGCCCAGTTCGCGGAGATCACGGCCTTCCGCGACCCGAGCTATCCGTTCAAGCCCGGCGACTTCTTCCTGGGCAACGCGCCGCGCCTGGAGATCCAGCGCGTGGACGCGGGCCCCGTCCGCGCGGGCCGGGACACGGAGGTCTCGGTGACGGTGACGGGTCCCGGCAAGGTAGGCGTCCGGTACATCCTCTTCGACCCGGCGGCGGGGAAGGTGGTCCGCACGGGCGAGGCGACTCCCGGCGCCGCGGGCCGGCTCGTGGTCAAGATCGAGGGCGCCGCCACGGCCGGGCTGCAGCCCGGCCTCTACCAGCTGGTGCTGGCCGCCTACAGCGACGACGTGGCGAGCCTCGCCGAGCGCCAGGTGGACCTGGAGGTCCGGCCATAAGGCAGGAACGAGGAGCAAAGAACAGGGAACAAGAGCGGCTAATTGCCCTGTTCCATAAGAACCATGTCATTCTGAGTCCTTCCAGGGAAGGACGAAGAATCTGGGGAGGGGCCCCACCCCAGATTCTTCGTCGCGGACTCTATCCTGAGTGGAACGAAGTGCTTCTCAGGGTGACAATAGACGCAACGTCATTATGGAACGGAGCACTAATCCCGGTCCCTTGTTCCTTGCACCCTGTTCCTTGTCTCTTGAGCAGCGATAACGCCCTGATGCATATGTAGTGCTGGGCCAAAAGGAAGAGCCGCACCCCCGCCCAGATTCTTCACTCGAAGACTCGTTCAGAATGACAGAGTCGTACCTGCGGCCGCTGGCCTTCCGGGCCGTCACCCTCGCCGGGGTGCTCCTGATCGTCCTGGTGCTCCTGGTCGTCACCCTGGGGGCCACCGGCTTCTCCGACCGGCTCCTCAAGGCCACCGTGGGTGAGGAGATCCGGGGGCTGCGCACGAGCCTCACCCAGACGATCCGAGACCCCGAGGAGCTGGAGCGCACCCTGGACGCCCGGCGCCAGGACCTGATCCGGTTCTACGACCTGGACAAGAGCTGGGTGCGCCGGCTCCCCAAGACGGTGCTGCGCGTCCTCACCCTGGACCTGGGCGAGGCCCGGACGCTCAAGAGCTTCGACGGCAGCCGGAAGGTCTCGGACATCGTGCTGGAGCGGCTGCCGAACACGGCGCTGCTGCTCACGACCAGCCTGGTGATCACGGCGGCCATCGGCCTTCTGGCCGGCGTGCGGCTGGCGACTCGGGTGGGGAGCAAGACGGACCGGGCCGTCTCCTATTTCTCAGCCATCTCCTTCGCCACGCCCGCGTGGTGGTTGGGCATCCTGATGATCCTCATCTTCGCGTTCAAGCTGAACGTGCTGCCCTCGGGCGGGATGTACAGCACGCCGCCGCCGGAGGGAGGGCTGAGCCGGTTCGGCGACCTCCTCCAACACTCCATCCTGCCGGTCCTGACCCTGGTGCTGGTGAGCGTGGGGCCCTACATCTACTCCGTCCGAACCATGACGATGAACGTGGCGCAGGAGGACCACGTGACCATGGCGCGGGCCAAGGGGCTGCCCGAGGGGATCGTGACGCGGCGGCACATCCTGCGGGTGGCGGCGCCCCCCATCGTGACGGGGCTCATCCTGGGTCTCGCCGGCTCCCTGGGCGGTTCGATCCTCGTGGAGACGATCTTCAACTGGAAGGGCATGGGCCGCCTCTACTTCGAGGCCGTATCGGGGACGCCCGACGAGGCCGTCATCGTGGCCCTGACGTTCGTCTTCACGCTGCTGTACGTCGTCGCGCGGCTGGCGCTGGAGGTCCTGTACGTGGTGCTGGACCCGAGGGTGAGGTATACGTGACGGACGGTCGCGGCGTGCTGCGCGAGCTGCTGGCCTCGTTCCCGGGGAAGGCGGGCGTCGCCCTGCTCGTGGTGCTCGTGGCCCTCTCAGTCTACGCCCTGGCCCGCTTCCCGCTGGACTGGGGCCGGAGGGAGTGGTCCGACCCCGCGCGGTGGGCCGACAACCCCAAGGCCGCGCCGCCATCGTGGGCGAACCTCTTCCCCGGCTCGGACCGGGTGCGCCACTCGAAGGTGCGGGCCCAGCAGCCGGCGGAGGTGCAGCCATCGGGGGCGGGGGAGGACCGGACCTACCGCCTGCCCCTCGACTTCACGTACGACAAGCCGCCGACCTTCACGAGCCTGGCCGTCTCCGGCATCACGTTCCAGGGCCGGCCGCCGGTCTTGACCATCGGCGTGACGCGGCCCGATGGGACGGAGGCCGTGCTGCTCCGGGAGGGGGTGCGGGGCCCGCGCCCGGACGAGGGCGCACCCTACCGGCGCTTCCACGACGAGCCCTTCCGCGTGGCGCTCACCAACGACCCGTCCGTCGCGGCGGCTCTGGGCGACCTCTTCCGCGACGTCTATGGGGCGGACGTTTCGCGGGAGACGCTGCGCGTGGCGGCGGCCCGGGCGCTCTTCGGCGTTCCGGACCCGGCCGCGCCCGAGGGCCTGCGCATCCTGCCCGGCCGCTACGAGTTCCGCCTGACCGCCACCCTGAACGACGCGCACGACGAGGTGGGGCCGGTCCAGCTCGTCGCCGGCGGGTCCGTGTACGGCCTCATGGGGACGGACGCCGTCGGGCGAGACCTCGCCTCGGGGCTGCTCTTCGGGCTGCCGGTGGCGCTGATCATCGGCATCGTGGCCTCCGTCATGACGACGGCCATCGGCGCGTCGCTGGGGATCATCAGCGGCTACACGGGCGGCGCCACGGACATGGTGATCCAGCGCCTGGCCGATATCGTGAACAACGTGCCGCTGCTGCCGCTGCTCATCTTCTTCGTCTTCGTCGTGGGCTCCAACCTCTCCCTCATCATCCTGTTCCTCGTGGCCTTTAGCTGGCCGGGCCTGACGATCCTCGTCCGCTCGATGGTGCTCCAGGTGCGGTCGGGGCAGCTGGTGGAGTCGGCCGTGACGCTGGGGGCGTCGCGATGGCGGATCATGGCGCGGCACATCTTCCCGCAGATAGCGCCCTTCGTCATCGCCCAGATGATCTTCTTCGCGCCGGCGGCGATCCTGGCGGAGGCCGGCCTGAGCTTCCTGGGCCTGGGCGATCCCTCGATCCCGACATGGGGCCAGATCCTGGAGAGCGGCTTTCGGACGGGCGCCGTCTACCTGGGCTACTGGTGGTGGGTGATCCCGCCGGGCGTCCTCATCATCATCACGGCCCTCACGTTCATGTTCCTCTCGCTGGGGATGGAGCCGGTGGTCAACCCGCGGCTGAGAAGGGTGCGATGAGCCCGCCTGAGCCCGCACGCCCCACGCCCCTCCTTGACGTCCGCAACCTGACCCTCCACTACGCGACGCCCCGGGGGCCCGTGCGCGCCGTCGATGGCGTCAGCTTCCGCATCGAGGGGCCGGGCGAGGCCCTGGGCGTCGTCGGCGAGTCGGGGAGCGGCAAGACGAGCCTGGCCTCGGCCATCATGCGCCTGCTGCCCGATAACGTCGCGCGCTTCGATGGCCAGGTCCTGTTCGAGGGGCGCGACCTGATGGCCCTCCCGCTGGAGCGGTTCCGGCGGGAGGTCCGCTGGCGCATCATCGCCCTGGTGGCGCAGGGGGCGATGCACACGCTCAATCCGGTGCTGCGGGTGGGCTTCCAGGTGGCCGAGCGTCTGCTCCTGGAGCCGAACGTCAAGAAGGCGGAGGCGCTGCGGCGGGCGGAGGCGCTGCTGGAGCGGGTGGGCTTGCCGCAGGAGGTGGCGCAACGCTACCCGCACGAGCTGAGCGGGGGGATGAAGCAGCGGGTGGGGATCGCCATGGCGCTGGTGATGGAGCCCCGCATCCTGATCCTGGACGAGCCGACATCGGCCCTGGACGTGAGCGTGCAGGCGCAGGTGATGAACCTGCTCAAGCGCCTGAAGCGAGAGGCGGGCCTGGCGATGCTGTTCATCACGCACGACATAGCCCTCGCCAGCGACCTCTGCGACCGCATCGTGGTGGCGTACGGCGGCGAGCACGTGGAGTGGGGCAGCGCCGACGACGTGATCCCGCGGCCGCAGCACCCGTACACGCAGAAGCTCATTGGGAGCATCCCGCGGCTCAGGGGCGAGGCGCAGCCGGAGTTCCTGCACGGCGCGCCGCCCGATCTCGTGGAGCCGCCACCGGGCTGCCGCTTCCATCCCCGGTGCCCACGGGCGTTCGCGCCGTGTGCGCAGCGCTCGCCGCCGGCCTTCCGCGTCGGCGAGGGGCAGTACGCCAGGTGCTGGCTGTACGAGGGGACGAAGGACAGGGAGCAAGGGGCAGAGGGGTCTTAGGAACTATCTCGCTCTGTTGAAATCATGTGGGATAGGTTTTTGTGTCATTCCGAGCGAAGCGAGGAATCTATCGCCTCGCTGAGAAGCGGCGCTAACGCTGTGAGACGATAGATTCCTCGTCGTCCCGATGGCATCGGAACTCCTCGGAATGACAAACAAACACACGCGGCGCGAGTGGTTTCAACAGAGCCAGATAGCTTCTTAGCGCAACCCGCAGATGACGCGGATCGGCGCGCCGCTATACCTGCCGGACCAGGCGCACGCTGACGTAGTCCGGCACGCGCTGGGCGTTCAGGGTGTAACCCTGCACGTACGGCTTCACCAGCTGATAGCTCCGGGAGTACCACAGGGGGATCGCCGCGGCGTCTTGAAGCAGGAGCGAGTCGGCGTTCCGGTAGGCATCGACCCGCTTGATCGCGTCTTGCTGCACCCGGGCCTCCTCCAGGATCAGGTCCACCGCCGCGTTCTTGTAGCGTCCCACGTTGTTGATCGCCTGGCTGTGGAAGAGCACGTCCACGAAGTTCTGGGGGTCTGGGTAGTCGGCGATCCATCCGAAGAGGAAGAGGTGGGCCCCGGTCTGCTCGAGGGCCGCGGCCCGGTCGTCATTAAGACTGCCCTGGAACTCGACCTCGACGCCCAGAGCGGCCTTCCACATGTCGGCGAGCTGGCGGTGGAGACTTGAGATGAAGATGCCATCGACCTGAAAGACGATCTTGTCCAGCTTGAGGTTCTTCTCGGTGAGCACGCTATCCCACAGGGCCTTGGCGGCCTTGGCGTCGAAGGCCGTGGGGGCGAGGCCAGTGTTGTAGCCTTCCATGCCGACGGGCAGGAACCCGCGCGCCTTCTCGACGGTGTCCGACTGGGTATCGGCGATGAGCTTGTCGCGGTCGATGGCGAGGCCCAGGGCGCGCCGGGCCCGGACGTCGTCCATGGGCGCCTGCCGCAGGTTGAAGCCGATGTAGGTGACGCTCAGCTCGGGGACGATCCGGAGCTGCTTGTTGAGCGCGTGAGCCTGGTCCTGGATGGGCTTGACGTCGGCGCCGCCGATCTCGGCGATGTCGACGTCGCCGGCCTCATACATGACGCGGGAGCTGCCGCCGATGTTCCAGATGATGACGTTCTCCACGTTGTTCTTGTTCCGCTCGTAGTCCCAGTGGTCCTTGTTGCGCTCGAGGACCATGACGACGCCGGGGTCCCAGCCCTTGACCTTGAAGGGGCCAGCGCCATCGGGCTGGAGGAACCAGGCGGGCCCGCGCCCCTCGACGTTCTCGCGATTGAGGACGAAGGCCGAGGGGTGCGTGAGCTTGGCCAGGAAGAAGGGGACGGGCTGCTTCAGGCGAATCTGGACCGTCGTATCGTTCACCACGGTGACGCCGGCGACCTCGTTGGCGAGGCCGGCCCTGCGCTCGGCGAAGCCGGCGATGTCGTCCAGGTAGATGCCCGTGACGCGAGAGGCCAGGGCTGGGCTCGCCGCCCGGTCGAGGGAGTATTTGACGTCCCGGGCGGTCACCGCCCTGCCGCTGTGGAACTTGATGCCGGGGCGCAGGTGGAAGAGGTAGGTCGTGCCGTTCGCCTGGACCTCCCACCGAGAGGCCAGATCGGGAACGACCTTGAGATCGCGGCTGAGCCCCACGAGGCCGCTGAAGATCTGGACGGCGTACTGATAGGCGCCGATGTCGCCGATGAGGGGGGGATCGAGGGTGGATGGGGAGCCCTCGACGATCGTCAAGGAGGAGCTGCGGGGAGCGCCGAAGGGCTTGGGCTCGCGGAGGCGGAAGCTGCGAACCATGCGGTCCAGGTCGGGCAGGCGCGCCTCGTAGTCGGAGCGGATGGTCTGGGCGAAGGCGAGGAAGACCTGGCTGCCACGAGGGACGACGAGCATCTTGCCGCGCAGGGGGAGCTCGTCCGAGGGAAGGTCCAGGGCGTACTCGTAGGCCTGGGTGGTGGCGTCCAGGCGGACGGTTTCCTCAGCGAGGACTCGCAGACCCGCGACGTTGCGGCGGATGCTTTCCAGGGCGGTCTCGGCCGCTTCCTTGACGGTCCCGAGCTTGACCGCGAACTCCAGGTCAACGAGGAGCCTGGGGAAGCCGATCTCGCCGGCGGCGGCGAACAGGAACTCGCCCTGGGAGAGGTCGCCCGGGCGGGGCAACCACTTCTCCGGATAGTCGACGCTCCAGCCGAAGGTGTCGTCCGTGTGGGTGACCAGGGCGCCCAGGGGCTCGGGCGTGGGGACGGGCGGCGCGGTAGGTGTGGGGGTGGGGGGCCGGGTGGTGGGCGTTGGGCGCGGGGTGGGGGTAGGCGTAGGCGCAGGCGTGGGGGTGAGGGTCGGGAAGGGGGTGGGCGTGGGCCGCGGCGTGGGCGTGGGAGGTATGGGCGTCGCTGTGGGGACGACGATAGCGTCCTTGCTGGCCTTGGCGCCGGGTCTCGCCGGGCTGTACTGAAACGTCACGGAGGCCCGGACGGGCGGCGCGATGGCGGCGCCGTCGCGGCCCAGCAGCTCGACGGAGACGGTGTGCTGCCCCGCGCCCAGACCAGCGATCTTGATCTGCGTCCTGGCCAGCTTGAGGACGGATATGCCATCGACCTGGTAGTGAAACTGGCTGCCCTTGGGGGCGTTGGCCGCCTCGACCTTGACGGCGACCTCCGCTTCGGTAACCGCCGCTCCCTCCCGAGGCGCATCGATGCGGAGGGTGGGCGCCTTGGCCGCGGCCGGGGCGGACGTGCAGCCGGCGAGGAGCGCCACGATGGCGAGGACGACGAGGGCGAGGCCGATGGGCTGGCGGGGGTGGTGGGCCAACACGTGCTCCCTGGGGCGATGATGCTACCGTGTAGTGATACGCATCGATGCTATCATAGGTTTCCCGCGGGTGGCCACCCGGCCAGGAAGGAACCCGGCAGCCCGCGGGAAGGCGCGCCGCCCATATGGAGCCCCCTCGTCCTGACTCCGCCCCACCCCCTCTTGTCGAGATGGACGGGGTGGAGGTGCATTTCTACGCGCGGAAGGGGCTCCTGGGCCGCGTGACGGTGCGGGCCGTGAACGGCGTGTCGCTCTCGCTGCGGCGGGGCGAGACGGTGGCCCTGGTGGGTGAATCGGGCAGCGGAAAGACGACGCTGGGGCGGGTCTCGCTGCGGCTGGTGCGGCCGGTGGCAGGGCGGGTCCGGTTCGACGGGCAGGAGATCACCGATACGGACGAGGCCAAGCTCAAGGGCTTCCGCCGCCGCGCGCAGGCGGTCTTCCAGGACCCCTACTCCAGCATCAACGCCTACATGACCGTGGGGCAGATCGTGGAGGAGCCGCTGGTCATCCACGGCGCGGGAGGCCGCGACGAGCGGATGGCCAGGGTGCGCCAGGCTCTCGAGGACGTGCGCCTGACCCCGGCGGAGGCGTTCCTTGGGAAGTACCCGCACACGCTCTCGGGCGGGCAGCGCCAGCGGGTGGGCATCGCGCGGGCGCTGGTGCTCCAGCCCGGCTACATCGTCGCGGACGAGCCCGTGTCCATGATCGACGCCTCGAGCCGGGCGGAGGTGCTGGCGCTCCTGCGCGATCTCCAGCGGCGGTACAGCATCGCCTTCCTGTACATCACGCACGATATCGCCAGCGCGGCGCACTTCTCGGACCGGGTAGCGGTGATGTACCTGGGGCGCATCGTCGAGATGGGGCCGCCGGCGGAGGTGATCGGGCGGCCGCTCCACCCGTACACGCAGGCGCTGATCGAGGCGGTGCCGGAGCCGGACCCGGCGAACCGCCACCGGGAGCGGGCGGTGGTGCCCGGGGAGCCGCCGAGCCCGACGGCGCTACCCTCGGGGTGCGCGTTCCATCCGCGGTGCCCGCAGGTCATGCGCGGCGTATGCGAGACTGCGGTCCCGTCGCTGCGGGAGGTGCAGCCAGGGCACTGGGTGGCGTGCTATCTGCACGAGCCGAAGGGGGCGGCGAGGGCATGACCTCGCCGGTCACGCAGCACGTATCTCGTTTGTCACTCTGAGCCCTTCGGCAAGCTCAGCGCGCACGGGGCACTCCTTGCCCCGCAATGGGCCCGCTCGTGGTTGCATAAGCTCGGCATACACGCAGCTTTGTCTGGCCACCATGCCCAGCTTCGCAGGTATTGGACGCCCTAAGGGTGTTGGGGCACCCTTGAGCGGGACTGGGGACTGCGTGGCAGCATCAAACCGGTCAACGTTGAGGGACGTGAGGTTCGAGTCCAGCCCGTGGAGAGATCATTACTGTCTGATAGCCCGTCTGACGAACTCCAACTCGGCCACCCCTAACTCTTGCCTCCGCAACCCCTTCTGGCTATCGTTGTGTTGATAGTTTGGGGATGCTGGTGACGTGAACCGCCCGAAGTTCAAGGTAAAGCGCCAATTCACTCCAAAGGGCAAGTGGACAGCTTTCCCTCAGGCGAGCCTCCGCGTCTGGCTTAGGTGTCCCAGGTGCCACCAGGAGTATAAGCTCGTCCACCCTCTCTGTGGGATTGCGATAGATGTAAGAGAGGCCCTAGTTCTACGTGAATGCTCGGTATGCAAAGAGAACGGGCAGGACGCCAGGGTCCCAGAGGGCATTACGGACTGTCCCGGTTGCGAGTTGGAATGCAGGAGCATCGCTCAAGTGGAGGACGAATACGACTCTAGCCGTATGCCTAGGGAACTTCGTAAAGTGAAACGCATTAAAGGCAGCTGCTTCCTGTGTGGCAATCCGGCGTTAGAGGTACACCATGCAGACTGGAACCATGCCAACAATTCCCCGGAGAACCTCCGCCTAGTTTGCGAATGGTGCCACGTACAGGCCCACAAACTTGGAAAGCCTCAGTTTGAGGAATTGTTTGACAGAGTACGCAAGGATTCCGAGAAGATGGCGGCTCTTAGGCAAACCTCCAAGGAATGGCATAGCAAACTTCACGGCCAGTGAACGACAGGATTCATTGCAGATTGGGGTTGCATGGTTGCCCCTATGGCTTCCACTGTCTCGCGGTGAGTGGGTCCACCTCAACCCTCCTCAACCTAGCCAATGACTTGTTGCCCGCAGGTATTGCGCGCCCCATGGTTCCACCGGCTCACCAAAAGCGGGCTTCTGGCGCCACCCTCACTCCCCCTCGAAGTGGTAGAGGCGGGCGACGTTATCGCGGATGATCTTGCGCCGGTCTGACTCGGGCACGCCGGCGAAGAGCCACTCGAAGGTCTTGCGGGAGTTGGGCCACGTCCCCTCCATGTGCGGGTAGTCGGCGCCCCACATGATGTTCTCGACGCCGATCTCATGCCGGTGAACGACGGCGGTGCGGTCGCGCTGGAAGGAGAGGAAGACGTTGCGGCGGAAGTACTCGCTGGGCTTCATGGAGCCGTGGCGAAGCTGGTAGTCGATGCCGCCGAGATTTTTGGTGACGCGCTGGAGATCGCCCACGTTCATGTCCATGCGGGGCAGGTAGTAGACGGCCCAGCCGCCGTCGTTCTCGGCGGAGATGACTTTCAGTTTGGGGAAGCGCATGAAGACGCCGCTGTAGATCAGGGTGCCGATGTTCCAGATGACGGCCATGCTCATGTCGATGGTGTCGGGCGGCGTCTGGAGCACCATGGGGTCCTTCATGGTGGCCAGGTGCAGGGTGATGGGCAGGTCCATCTCCTCGGCGGCGGCCCAGACGGGGTCGAGCTCCTGGGTCTGGAAGCGGCGGTCCTTGGGAGCGATGTCGATGCAGGCGCCGGAGAGGCCCCGGTCCTTGGCGCGATGGAGCTCCCGGACCGACCAGGCCACATCATCGACGGTAATGAGGGCGATGCCCTTGAGGATGTCGCGATAGGGCGCCACGTACTCCTCGGCCATCCAGCGATTGTAGGCCTCGAAGCAGGCCTTGCGGTAGGCGAGGTCCGGGACGCTCCACATGCGGAGCGCGACGGTGGGGTAGAGGACCTCGGCGTCGAGACCGTCGAGGGCCATGTCGGCCAGGCGGGCCTTGGGGTCGTAGCCGCCGGGGCGGACCTCCTCGTCCCAGCGGGCCCGGTCGACGTCCACCTGCTCGGCCGTCTTGCCACCCGAGGACATCATGGCCACCTCGACGAGGGTGGCGCCGTCGCACCAGTAGACGTCGCAGTCCTTGCCCCGGACAAGCCGGGGCGCGCGGTCGCGGAACCTGGGGTCGATGAGCCGCGTCCAGAGATCGGGCGGCTCGACGACGTGGGAGTCGGACGAGATGACGTTGAGCTTGGGCATCATGACCTCCTCACGAGCGCTCGCGCGCGCCCGTCTCGCGGTTTCCCCCCGGTCGGACCACACCAGCGCCTAAGAACCGGGCGATGTGGGGCGCGACCTCGTCCGCCAGCTCCCAGGCGAGCATATGCTTGGCGCCCGGAATAATGACAAGCTCGGCGTTCGGAAGCAAGCCCTTGAGATACTCACCCACGGCGGGCGGCGCAATAGGGTCGGCGTCCCCATAGACAAGCAGCGTGGGCGTAGCGACTGACGCCAAGCGACCGCTCAGATCGGTGCGGTCATCCACGAACCAGCGCGGCGCGTTGGGCAGGTCGCGCATATAGTCCGGCCGCCAGTCCTTCACATTGAACCGGCGCATGGCAACACCGCCCGAGGTGGCGTTGAGCACCAAGCGCTCGACGGACTGAGGCCGCTGGAGCGCCACCTGCATGGCGATGACGCCGCCCATGGACTGCGCGACGATGTCCACGGGCCGGTCAACGTAGCCGAGCACCATGCCCACGAGGTCGCTCAGCGAATTGACGTCGTCCCGGCGCGGGGCGCGTCCGAAACCAGGCCAGTCGAGCAGCGCCTTCTCAGCAGGCGTGTCCAGGCGCTCGGCGACGCGCGACCAGACCCGCCCATCGCCATTGGCGCCTGGGAGGAAGAGCATTCGCTGGGCCATGCGGCCTCCTCACGCGGTCTAATCCCGCAGAATCTGGCGGGCGATGGTCACCTTCAGGATCTCGGTGGAGCCCTCGTAGATGCGGGGCTGGCGCACCTCGCGGTAGAGCTTCTCCGTGAGCGAGCCTTTCACGAGGCCCTGGGCGCCGTGTATCTGGAGCGCCTCGTCCACGACGCGCTGGGCCATCTCCGTGGCGAAGAGCTTGGCCATGGAGGCCTCGGTGATGACCTGCTCCTTGCCCGAGTCCTTGAGCCACGCGGCGTAGTAGACCAGATAGCGCGCCGCCTCGATGCCGGTGGCCATCTCGGCCAGCTTGAACTGGGTGGCCTGGAAGTCGGCGAGCTTCTGGCCGAAGGCCTGGCGCCGCTTGGCGAAGGCGACGGCGGCCTCGTACGCGGCCTCGGCCATGCCCAGGACCGAGGCGCCGACGGTGGTGCGGAAGACATCGAGGGTGCTGAGGGCGATCTTGATGCCCTGGCCCTCGGCGCCCAGGAGGCTGGCCTTGGGCACGCGGCAGTTGTTGTACCGCACCTCCCCGAGAACGTGGGGCGCCAGCACCGGCACCTTGACGCGGTCGTCGAGCCCCGGGGCGTCGCGATCGACGACGAAGGCCGAGATGCCGCGCGTCCCGGCGTTGGGATCGGTCTTGGCGAAGGTGCAGTAGAAGTGGGCGTGGCCAGCGTTCGAGATGTAGCGCTTGACGCCGCTCAGGGTGTAGCTATCGCCGTTGCGCGCGGCGGTCATCTTCATACTGGCGACGTCGGAGCCAGCGTCGGGCTCGGTGATGGCGAAGGCGGCGATGGCGGAGCCCTCGGCGACCCGGGGGAGGTAGCGCTTCTTCTGGGCATCGCTCCCCGCGAGCGTGATGGGGTAGGAGCCGAGGCCCTGCATGGCGAAGGTGGCGTCGGCCTTGCTGGAGACCCTGGAGAGCTCCTCGCGGATGATGCAGACCTGGGTGACGCGGATGCCCAGGCCGCCGTACTCCTTGGGGACCATGTGCTTGAAGAGGCCCTGGCGGGCGAGGGCCTGGGTCACCGCGGGGGTCAGGTCGGGCGACTCGTCGGCCTCGTGAGCGATGGGCGCGAGGGTCTCGCGGGCGAGGGTGCGGACGCGGTCGCGGAGGGCGAGCTCTTCATCGGTGAAGCGGAAGTCCAAATGACATTCCTTTGCTACGCCTTGGGGGGCGCGTCGTCGATGCGGAGGCGGACGCCCAGGGCCTCCTCCAGGGGCTTGATGACGGCGGTGAAGTCCTCGGCGCCGAGGCCGCGGCGCTGGGCCTCCTTGAAGCGCGCGAGGACCGTCTCGGACAGGGGGAGGGGGACGCCGAGGTCGCGCCCCATCTGGAGGAGGAGCTCCTGGTCCTTGCACGCGAGATCGAGGGAGAAGCCCGGCGTAAAGTCGCCGCGGAGGGCGCGGGTGCGGCAGACCTGGGTGAGGACGGCGTTGGCGACGGGCCCCCGCTCGAGGGCGGCGTAAAGAGTGGCGAGATCGAGACCGGCCCTGGCGCCCAGGGCCATGGCCTCGGCGATGGCGTAGAGGCTGGCGAGGCCCAGGAGGTTGTTTATGAGCTTGGTAGCGTTGCCGGCGCCCACATCGCCCATGCGCACGGCCCGGCCCAGGGGCGCGAGCACCCGCTCACAGCGCGCGAGGGTCGCGCGGTCGCCGCCGGCCATGATGGTGAGCGTGCCGCTCTCGGCGCCCGCGGTGCCGCCGGCGACGGGGGCCTCGAGGAGCGAGACGCCGCACTTGGCGGCCTCGCGGGCCAGCTCGGCGATGCGCTTCGGGGCGTTGGTGCTCAGGTCGATGAAGACGTCGCCAGGGCGGGCCTCGGTGAGGACGCCGCCGGCGCCGGTGAGGGCATCGGCCACATCCTGGGGGCCGGGGAGGGAGGCGAGGACGCAGCGAGCCTGGGAAGCGACCTCGCCGGGGCTGGCGGCCCAGGTAGCTCCGGCCTCGACGAGGGGCCGGGCCCCCGCGGGCACGCGGTCGTGGACGACGAGGGCGAAGCCGGCGCCCAGGAGGCGGGACCCCATGCGGCGCCCCATGTTCCCCGTGCCGATGAGCCCGATGGCGTCGGGCGGTGCGAAGGGTCGCTGGTCGGTGCGTTGACTCGGCGGCATGGGCGGTGAGCGGAGGGCCCGGCGTGGCGTTGGGCCGGGCCTGGGCGCGTGGCCCCATTATCGACGTTCGCATCCCTCTGTCAACGTCCGTACATACACGTATGAATCTTCGGGCGGCGTCCTTGACAAGTACAGAGGGATTGAGTAACGTCCAATGCTGTTGCACCGGCCCGCGCACGCGGCGCCGAGGGCCGCATCTCTCGTGATGTATCAAGGGACACCTGCGGGCCTCGCCGGTCTTCGCCGAGAAGAGCCTTTGGCGGCCACTCCGTCCTGAGGAGCGCTGTTCATGGACCTGGGACTGCGCGGGAAGAGCGTCATCGTCACCGGAGGCGCGTCGAACATCGGGCGGAGCATCACCTTCGCCTTCGCCAAGGAGGGCTCGAGCGTCGTCATCGCGGACATCGACGCGGAGCAGGCGGAGAAGACGCTGCGAGAGGCGAAGGAGCTGGGCGGGCGCGCCGCCTTCGTGCAGACGGACGTGACGAACCTCGAGTCGGTGGAGGAGATGGTCCAGCGGGTCATCGGCATGAACGGCGGGATCCAGGTGCTGGTGAACGACGTAGGGTGGGCCAAGCCGGCCCCGTTCCTGGACTTCGAGTACGGGCTATGGGAGAAGGTGATCGCCGTAAACTTCACGGGCGCGCTGCACTGCATGCGCGCGGCGCTGCCGCACATGATCGAGCGCAAGGGCGGCAGCATCGTCAGCATCGCCTCGGACGCGGCGCGGGATGGCGAGTACAACGAGGCGGTCTACTCGGGGGCCAAGGCGGGCGTCATCGGCGCCACCAAGGCCATCGCCCGGGAGGTTGGCAAGCACGGAGTCCGGCTCAACGTGGTGGCGGCGCAGGCCCAATTTGTCAGCGATGC
>CAZKTO010000007.1:16808-24068 GCA_964555685.1 uncultured Dehalococcoidia bacterium | reverse complement strand
GAAGACGTTGGCCAGCGGGCGGTCGTACCGCTCGGTCCACCGGACCGCGCCGTCCGCCGCGGAGACCAGCGTCACGTTGATCCGGATCTGGCCATCGGCTCGCTGGACCGTCCCGGTGAGCAGCGACGTCATCGGCAAGCACAGCCTGTGGTACCGGGGAGCGGGGGCCGGCGGCGTGGGCGACGAGATCACGCCCGAGCGGATGGAGAAGGCCAAGAAGGCGTACGCGCTGCGGCGCCTGGGGACGACGCAGGACATCGCCAACGCCGTGCTGTTCCTGGCCTCGGACGCGGCGAGCTTCATCACCGGCCAGACGCTCAGCGTGAGCGGCGGCTACTCGATGCACTAGGCATGCCCTAACCCCCAGCCCCTTCCTTACAAGGAAGGGGCTGCATGCTTTCCGATAAACAATGCTTGTGTTCCACCCGCCCACCCACAAATCTCAGGAGCCAAGCAGTGAAACCCGTCGATAGCTGCGGCGACGCATCTCTGAAGGACGCGACGGTGCTCTACGAGGTCCGGGACGGCGTGGCCTCCATCACTCTCAACCGTCCGAAGGCGATGAACGCCTTCAACCCGGACCTGGTGCGGGAGCTCTCCGGCGCCGTGGACCGCGCCTCGGCCGACGAGAGCGTGCGGGCGGTGGTCTTCCGGGGGACGGGCCGCGCCTTCTCCGCGGGAGGCGACGTGAAGTTCATCGAGGAGCAGCGCCTGTTCGAGGACCTGGGCGGGCACCTGCTCTTCCTCGATAGCATCAAGGCGCTCTTCGCCAAGGTCGAGGCGCTGCCGGTGCCGACCGTCGCCATCGTCACGGGCTACGCCCTGGCGGGCGGCCTGGAGCTCATGCTCTGCTGCGACCTGGCCATCGCCAGCGAGGACGCCATCATAGGCGACCAGCACTCGAACTACGGGATCCTGCCGGGCGGGGGCTCGACGGTGCGCCTGCCGCGGCGCATCGGCCTCCAGCGCGCTCTCGATCTCATCTACACCGGCCGCCGCGTGAGCGGCAGGGAGGCCGAGGCTATGGGCCTGGTGCTCAAGGCCGTCCCCCGGGACGCCATCGAGCAGACGGTGGAGGAGCTGGTGGCGCCGCTGCGGAAGCGGAGCCGGGCGCTGCTCGCCGCCATCAAGTCGGCCGTCACCGTGAGCCTCGAGTCGCCGCGGGAGCTGGCGCTCCAGCGCGAGCAGCTGCTCGTCACCAAGTTCAACGCCCAGAACGCCGACTCGGCGCAGGGGGCCCGCGCCTTCACCCAGCGCCCGCGCGCCCAGCGAGCGACGCGATGACCGAGTACCGGGATATGGTCGTGACCAAGGCGGATGGCGTCGCCACCGTCCGGCTGAACCGCCCCGAGCGGCTGAACGCCTTGACGCTGGAGGCCTACCAGGACCTGAGCGTGCTGACGCGGGACCTGGACGCGGACCCGGAGGTGCGGGTGGTGGTGCTGACGGGGACGGGCCGCGGCTTCTGCCCGGGCGGGGATATCAACCAGATCATCACCCAGTACCTGGAGTGGCCGCCGGAGAAGGTGGCGTGGTTCACCCGCGTCTCCTGCAACGCCACCCGGGGGTTCATCACGCTGGCCAAACCGACCATCGCGGCGGTGAACGGGGCGTGCATCGGCGCGGGCGCGGTGCTGGCGGCGGCCTGCGACTTCCGGATCGCCGTCGAGGGGGCCCGGTTCGGCTTCGTCTTCAACTCGCTGGGGCTCTCGGGGGCCGACATGGGCGCCACGTGGCTCCTGACCCGCATGCTGGGGACGGCGCGAGCGGCGGAGCTCCTCATCCTGGGCGAGATCTTCGACGCCCAGCACGCCGAGCGGATCGGGTTCGTGAACAAGGTGGTGGCGGCCGACCGGCTGGCCGGCGAGACGGCGGCGCTGGCCCAGAAGCTCGTCAAGGGCCCGCCCTTTGCCAACAAGATCACCAAGCAGGCCCTCCTCCAGCAGCCGCTCATGGGCCTGGACGCCGCCCTGGACTTCGACGCCTACTCGCAGGCGCTGTGCATGAAGTCCCAGGACCATCGGGAGGGCTACAACGCCTTCAAGGAGAAGCGGGAGCCGCGCTTCAAAGGGGTGTGACCGGCCCTCTCCCCCTTGCCCCCCCTCTCCTGCTAGGGGCTTTGCTCCAAAAGTGCTACTGCCAGGCCACCTTTGGAACACGGGGCGATTCCGTTCCAAAAGTCGGCAACCCCATCTGCGCCTCAATGCCCAACTCAAAGATCGACTGAATGAGGACGCAGATATTATGACACAACACCTTCAAGAGCACTTCGTTGACTTGCGCGGTTGGCGTCTTGGTGCGGACGGAGCCGCCGAACTTGGCCTTTATCATGCTGTAGGCCGTCTCTACGTTCGACCTCTTGTGGTAGTGGGCCAGGAACTCGGAGCGGTTGAAGTTGTAGAAGTGCCACATGTGGTTCCACAGCCCGTCGAAGGATTTCCCGATGCCATTAGTTCGCGCCTTGAAAGGAATGTAGGCCGTCGCTTCGATGGCTTGCGCCGCCCGAAGGTTCTTGCGGCTGGAATACGCCTTGTCCGCCGACACCTCGCGAATGTCGAAGTTGCGGGCCGTCGCCGCCACCAAGGGCGCGAACTGAGGGGCGTCCGCCGTCTCAGTTGGGGTCACTTCCACACTCGTAACGATGTGGGTCTTGACACCGCACATCAGATGGCACTTGACCCATCTATTCTCGCTGCGGACCTTGCCACACTTATGGTCAAACCAGCGGTCGTAGACCGAAGTAGAGAAACCGGAGGAGTCTACGGCGAAGTCGGTTTCGACGGACTTCAACGGCATGGCGCTCTGTTCGATCAGGGATTTCAGGAGCGGCGTCAACTCGGCGTTTTCCAGATACCGGAAGCCGCTGGTGAACGACGGGGCCTTGTCCATGAAACCCTTGACCTCGGCATCGCGCAGGTCGCTCATGACGCGCCGCCCGGACATAGTGCTGTAGACCTTGGTCGCTATGCCGAACACAACATCGGACAGGGGCAGACGCGGGCGACCGAAGGACTGCGGCGGCTGCGGGATGGTGTCGCAAAGGTCGCGGAGCAAATGGGCAAACTGTTCTGCCTCATGGGTCTGCGCGTCGTTGTAGGCCGTCCAATCCTGCCCGTAGGTCACGCGCATCGTCTTGGTGACTACCGTTGTGCCGTCTGGCCGCTCTTCACGTTTCAGGGTGAACTCAACTGCGTAGATGTGCTTGCAAGGCTGACGGCGGGCCTCGAAGTCCGGGCAGGTGCAGAATGGCTCGCCGTTCAAGTTGACCACGTAGGAGCCGGTGCCGGACTGCGAAGGCACCTTCCAACCTACCGGCGTCTTGATGATCTTCGCTTGGTTTGCAATAACCAATCCGCGTTCTTGCCGTGCATCCATTTGACTCACCTCTGTAAGTTATCTACTCGTAGTATATACTATACGGCCTTGACTGGTCAATACCCTGGGTATATACTGGAGGTATCTACTCTCAGGAGATTGACACCTTGGCCAAGAACACAGAGAGTGTGGCGCAGCCGAAAGACCCACAGCCGTATGAGTGCCGCTGCGGTCACGAATGGTTTCCGCGCAGGCCGGGGGAGCGGCCACGCGTTTGCCCCAAATGCAAGAGCGCAAATTGGGACAAGCCCTACAAGTTTCGACGGAAGACCGTAGCGTGACTTCATCCGGGCATAGCAAAGGAACCTCGGAAGAGGGACAAATGGCAGTCCGCGCCGACGCTCTTTATAAAGCAGCGGGGCTGAGCTTTCCTCCGCTGGAAGCCTTGCTCGGACACGAGGATAATCCAGGTGAGAAAATTCTTGTCCCGTTATTGCAAAAGTTAGGCTATGACCCGATTTTGGACGTGACGCGAAAACCCACGCTCCGTCACAGCATCCTCGGGGCCAACTTCAGGGCACCGGATTTTGGTGTTTACCGCTATCAATCTGGCAAGCCTCCGTTGTTCGGTATCATCGCTGACACGAAAGCAGTTGGCGAAACCCTTGACAAGTGGGTTGAGAAACTTGCCGGTTACTGCGGGCTCGCCGGTGCTATTCGAGGCATCCTGCTTGATGGCTTGGATGTCATCATCATAGAGCCAACTAGGGGTGTGGTTGAGTGGAAACTCCATAAGGCCATCCCAACCAAGGCGCAACTCCAGAAGCTCCTGACAGCGGAACCACCTGACTACCAAGAACCTGATCTAGTCTATGCCGGACGCGTCTTGGAGAACATCGATGAACAGGTAGTGGAGAACGTAGCACGTCATTGCCACGAAATCATCAGGACCCGGAAGGGATTAGCCGTTCCAGATCGTCTGTACGAGTTCTCTAAACTGCTAGTGGCTCGAATTTTGGATGAACGTCGCTTCGCGGAGGGTAAACAGGATCGCCTATTCCTCACGAAAGAGAATATTGAGGACATGAAAGAACGTGGCGCTTCAGTAAAAGTCTACGTTGACCAACTCTTCAAGCGCGTGCAATCCGAGGCTGGCATTTTCCCTCCTGGGGAGACCATAGACCTTGATGATGAGGTGACGGAAGAGATCGTGATCTACTTGGACAAGTATCGACTTTGGTCCCGGCAGATGGACGTATTAGGTGCCGTATATGAGAAGTTCTTAGCGAACACCATGACTGGACGGGAGTTGGGCCAATACTTCACACCCCGCCCCATGATTGACACTATGGTTCAGATGGTAAACCCAGGACTGGAAGACCGCGTGCTAGACCCTGCCTGTGGCACCGGCGGGTTTTTGATCGCGACGCTCCAGATGATAATCAACAGGCATCACCTATCGGACAGCAAGAGCATCAAGCGAGCGGCGAATCATTTTCATGGGGTAGATATCTATGCCGACATTGCAAAGTTATGCGAGGTCAATCTATGGCTACACGGTGATTCGCACGAGAACATCCGTCGTTCTGACAGCCTTGATCCGTCGAAAACGCCGGACTATGTGATCAAAGCCCTGCAATCACCTGAAAGTAATGGGTTTGAGGTGATCTTGACCAACCCACCATTTGGGTCTACGGGCGCAAATAAACTGTCTCCGGAGTATGTCACCCGCGTATGCGACGAATGGAACAAGCACAAAGTCGATCTGTTTGAGTGCGCACGTTCTGGCGCTAAACAGCTTAGTATCCAGCCCAAAATAATGTTCGTAGAGATGTGTATCAAGATGCTCCGAGTCCCATCGATACGTCATAAAGGCGGACGCATGGGGATCGTCATTGACAATGGGTTGTTGAGCAATGTGGGGAAGGAAGAAACAATTATCCGCAAGATTATGCAGAGGGAATGCGTTATCGAGGCAATTGTTGGTCTACCGAAGGGCACCTTTATGCCGTATGGCTCAAACACTATCCCTTGCTTCATTGTTCTTCGACGAAAGCATCCATCTGAGGTGCAAGGTCCAATATTTCGAGCAGAGGTGAGCCGTATGGGTCTCGTCGCTGGTTACAGTAGGTATAGAAAGGACTCCGATGTCGATCTCAAAACAGTCCTCACTCACTGGAACAACATCAAAGAGCGAATTGGTGCCAAGTAAGATTGAGATACTGGAGTCGTTTCTGCCCATTTGGTTGTCACACGGGGATGGCTATCGACTCGATAACAATTTCTTCTCACCGGCGGCATATCTGGCGGAAAAACAAATCCGTGCTCTAGAACATGATGGGCTTGGCGAAGTCATGCCACTTGGAGACATCTGGGCGAAGGTACCAACCCCAGGAGTCCCACCGTCCCCGGATGGACTCGCCCCTCTGATTGAAGGGGCAAACCTTAGGCCAAATTGCATCTTTCCCCGCTTCTCGAAGTACGCCGATGCAATAGAAGATGGGGTTCGGCTCGGTGATCTATTTATCACGAAAGATGGCGAGCCGGGTACGGCAGCTATAGTGACAACTGCTCTATTGGAAAAGGTGCCAACCTTCGTATGGGGAGAACATGTCTATCGAGTTCGCCTTCACTTGCAATGGATAGATGTGGGGCCTTACATCTGCGCCTTCCTGAACTCAACAGTAGGCCAGGCCCTCATCCGAAAAACCATCGCAGGAGGCACGACCCCAACGATACGAAAAGACGATCTTGCGATGGTGCCAATCTTCATTCCACAAGATCGGAAGGTGTTCGGAGAGGCGTCGAAGCAGATGAATCAGTTGCAGGTTGCGGTGCTGGAAACCGTATCCAATCTTGGCCCCAGTTCAGCCTTGAGTGCTAAGGTGGGTCTGAAAGACCCACCAGTACGGCTCCCTATCAATTGGGCTGGTGGTGGCCGAAGCGACCCTCACAACTATGACCGTTGACTCACTGGGCTTTTGGAACAGCCCTCCGACTTTTGGAACAGGCGGCACTTTTGGAGCAAAGCCCCTGCTAGGAGAGGGGGCGGGCCTCCCGACGAGGGCGGAGGATGAGGGCCCCTGGCGTAGGAGCCCCGCGACAGACTCTCGCACAAAGGAAGCGCCCATGATCTACCTGCTGGCGGACATCGAGGTGGCGCCCGGCAAGATGCCGGAGTTCCAGGAGCTCTTCGGGGGGCCGTACCTGGACCGGCTGAAAGCGCTGGGGCGGCGGCTGGCCGGTGCGTGGGAGACGGAGATCGGGCCACGCAACCAGGTGGTGGACCTGTGGACCTTCGAGACGCCGGCGGCCCTGTTCGAGATGCGGCAGCGGCAGGCCCAGGACGAGACGCTGCGGCGCCTGGACCGGCAGCTCCGGCCCATGATCAGCCATCACACGCTGCGCATCGTCCGGCCGCTCCCCTACTCGCCGATGCAGTAGGCCCCGACAAGTCGGGGCGCGGAGGCCCGGATGGACGGCTGCTTCGCGACGGACCAGGACAGGGCCCGCTTCCGGAAGATGGGCCTGTGGGGGGACCGCTCCCTCTACGACTACCTGCGCGAGAACGCCCGGCGCCTCCCCCGCAAGACGGCCCTCGTCCACGGCGAGCGGCGCATCGCCTACGGCGACCTCATCGGCATGGTGGACCGGCTCTCCCTGGCCTTGGCCGGGCTCGGGGTCAGCCGGGGCGACATCGTGGCGCTCCAGTGCTCCAGCCGGCCGGAGCTGCCCTTGGTCCACTTCGCCCTGGACCGGATCGGCGCGCTGCTGCTGCCGCTGCACGAGGCCTGGCGCGAGATGGAGGTGGGGCACCTGCTGCGCCTCTCCAGGGCCAAGCTGTTCATCTTCCCGCGCGAGTACCGAGGCTTCGACTATCTGGAGATGGCACGGGCCATCCGGCGCCAGACGGCCACGCTCAAGACGCTGGTGGTCCTGGGCGAG
>CAZKTO010000007.1:0-16798 GCA_964555685.1 uncultured Dehalococcoidia bacterium | reverse complement strand
GGGGCAACGGCGAGCAAGCTTCCCGAGGTCACGCTGACTCCGGTCTGGCGTCCGGGTGACGTCACGGTGGATGTGGAGTCCCCGCGCGGGACGCTGGTGGTCCTGGGCGAGACGGCGGCGCCGGGCGCCCTCGCCCTGGACGGGCTGGCCCACCCCGACACGTCGGGGCCGGCCGGCGCCAAAGACCTGCCCGCCCCGCCGGCCACGACCGACGCCGACGCGCCTGCGCTGATCATGGTGAGCTCGGGCACCACGGCTCTGCCCAAGGCCAGCCTCTGGTCGGCCAACAACCTCATCGCCTTCCTGCTGCACCAGTATCGCCAGCGCATCGAGCTCGCCGAGAGCGACATCGGCGTGCAGCTCGCCCCCGCGTCCATGGGATCGACGGGATACGTCTTCCCCGTGCTCGCGCCGCTGCTCATCGGGGCCACGTCCGTGATGATGGAGCGGTTCGACGCGGAGGAGGCGCTGGAGCTCATCGAGCGGGAGCGGGCGACCTTCGCCACGGCGGTGCCCGCGCAGATCGTCAAGATGGTCGATTCGCCCCAGATCCGGACGGGGCGCTTCGAGGCCTTCACGCGGTTCAACAACGCCGGCGCGCCCCTGCCCTACGAGGCGGGCCAGGCCGTCGAGGCCCTGATGGGCTGCCGGACGCAGGTCTCCTACGGCTCCACCGATGGCGGCGTGCCGTCCATGACCAGCATCCACGATCCGCAGGAGCGGCGGCTGCGCACCGTGGGGCGGGCGCTCCCAGGCCAGGAGATGCGCACGGTGGACGATGGCTTCCGCGACGTGCCGAGGGGCGAGCCCGGCGAGGTAACGTGGCGCGGGGCCAGCAAGAGCTGGGGCTATCTGAACGATCCGGAGCGCACCGCCGAGACCTTCCGCGAGGGTGGATGGTACCTGAGCGGCGACCTGGGGGTCATCGACGAGGAGGGCTACCTGCGCATCGTGGGCCGCAACAAGGAGATGATCCTGCGTGGCGGGCACAACATCAGCCCGCGCCTCATCGAGGAGCGGCTCGGCACGCACCCGAGCGTCGCGGAGGTGGCCGTGGCCGCCATGCCGGACCGGGTGATGGGGGAGAAGGCGTGCGCCTTCGTGGTCTTGCGCGACCCGCGGGCGACGCTGACGATCGAGGAGGCGCAGGCGTTTCTGCAATCGCAGAAGATGACGGTCATGGACCTGCCCGAGCGGGTCGAGGTGGTGCGGGAGATCCCCAAATCGGCGGGGGGCAAGGTGCAGAAGGCGGACCTGACGCGTCTGGTGACCGAGCGGCTCCAGGCGGAGGGACGGTTGTAGGCGACAGGAGCATGATGATGGCCAAGGGCGGCTACCGCGTCTTCGACAGCGACCTGCATATCCTTGAGCCGGCGGACCTGTGGCAGCGCTCCATCGACCGGGCGTACGCGGACCGGGCGCCGGTGGGTCTTGCGGAGTCGCCGTGGGACCTGCGGGTCCGGGTCCTGGGGGAGACCTTCCCCCGCCTGTGGCCCACGGACCCGGCCATCGCCCAGAAGGACCAGCAGGCGCTGGCCCGCCGCTACGGGGAGGAGATCGACGCCGGGTTCGATGTCCCCTCCCAGCTCCGGGCGATGGGGAAGGAGGGGATCGACGCCTCGGTGCTCTTCCCCAGCCGGGCGCTCTGGGCCAACGCAATCGACGGCATGGACCCGAAGCTCTCCGCCGCCATCAGCCGTGCCTACAACAACTGGCTCCGCGACTTCATCCGGGCGGCGCAGCACCGGGCCCTCTTCGGCGCGGCGATGCTGCCCATCCACGACGTCGGCGAGGCGGTGACGGAGGTCCGGCGCGCCATCCGGGACCTGGGCTTCAAGGCGGCCTTCCTGCGGCCCAACATCTACAACGGCCGCCCCTGGCACGACCGCGCCTACGACCCCTTCTGGGCCGCCTGCCAGGAGCTGGATATCCCCGTCTGCTTCCACGAGGCCATCGGCACGGCGCTGCCGGAGGTGGGCATCGACCGGTTCCGGACCTTCGCCATGCTGCACACCGTCGCCCATCCCATGGAGCAGATGATGGCGTGCGTGAGCGTGGTCATGGGCGGGGTGCTGGAGCGTTTCCCGCGGCTGCGCATGGCATTCCTTGAGGCGAACTGCGGGTGGGCGCCGTTCCTGGCCGAGCGGATGGACGGGCGCTACGCCTGGCGCGGGCCCGTGGGCGAGTGCCCCGAGATCACGAGAGAGCCTAGCGAGTATTTCAAGCGCCAGTGCTGGGTATCCGTCGAGTGCGACGAGAAGACCGTCGGCTCCGTCATCGAGCACCTGGGCGACGACCGTCTGGTGACCTCGACCGACTACCCGCACAGCGACGCGCGCTACCCGCACGCCATCGAGACGTTCCTCAAGCTGCCCCTCTCCGGCAGGAGCAAGCGGAAGATTCTGTGGGACAATACGGCGGCGCTGTACAGGGTGTCGCCGAGATAGGCGGGGGACCTCACTCCATCTACCCTCTTCCCGCGTTCCGATGGGAGCGCACGAAACAAGAGGGGCGGCCCCGGGGCCGCCCCTCTTGTTTGTTTGCGTACGCGGGCCTAGCGGTCGAGCCAGACCTGCCCTATCGGTCTAACCAGACCTGGTCGTACCGCCACTGGGTGCCGAAGGCGAAGACCCACTTGGGATGGTTCTTCACGTAGGACGGCCAGCCGAACCAGCTCTCGCCATAGATGACAGGAATTAGGGGCAACTCGTCCAGGATCACCCGCTGGAGATCGGCGATGATCTCACGGCGTTTGTTGAAGTCCAGCGTGCGGTCCTGCTCCTCGAGGAGCTGGTCGAGCTTCGGGAAGGACCAGTTGCCGAAGTTGCGGTTCTGGCCCGTCGCCAAGAAAGGCGTGATGGACAGGGTCGGGTCGTCAAAGCTCACGGCGGCCGCCTGTCGGTTGATGTCGTAGTCGCCCTTACTGAGCTTCTCGATGATCTCCGGGCCCGTCTGGCTGATGGTGACTTTGACGTTGAATCCGAGCCGCTTCAGTTCCGTCACCACCGCGTCCGTCTCGCCGCCGCGGGCGAAGAAGACGAAGACGAGGTAATCGAGTGGAGTGCCTTCCCTAACGCCCTCGGCCCGGAGGATACGGATGGCCTCCTGGAAGTCGGCGTCATGGGGCTGGCGGAAGCCAGGCAGGCGGGACATCTCGGACTCGGGCAGGCCCCAGATGCCGCCCTGGCTCGGCGGGACCATGGGCGAAGCCAGGATCGTGCCTCTGGAGCTCTCCACCGCGTCCAGCAGCAGCTTCCGGTCGATGCCCGTGCTGATGGCCTGGCGGATACGCTTGTTATTCCACGGCGGCTTGTTGCGGAACAGGAGGTCGAAGCGGGTGCCGGGGCCGGTGAAGACCTGGAGGTTCCGCTCGCGGGCCACGGCGTCCCGGTTGGCGGCGCCGACAGCCGAGGCATCGAAGATAGTAACCAGATCGATCTTGCCGACGCGGATGGCAGCCTGGGCCGCCGTGAAGTCCGGGAGGATGGCGTAGTCGATCCCGTCCAGGTACGGGAGCTGGTTGCCCGCCGCGTCCCGGCCGTAGTAGGCGGGGTTCCGCCGGATGTGCCAGGACTGGGCGGGCTTGTAGTCGGAGCGGTAATAAGCGCCGCTGCCGATGGGCCCCTTCTTGTACTGGCTAAAGTCGCGGCTGTAGCCCAGGTCGTGGCGCGGGTAGACGAGCACCGATGACTGGCCTAGTGAGTTGAGGAAGGAGGCGCTGGGCTGGGACAGGGTGATCTGGACCGTGGCCGGGTCCACCGCCTTGATCTCCGTCACGAACCGCCAGACGGACCGCGTGTTGCCGATGTTGGCGGCGGGCGGCTTCCATCCCTGGGTGAAGTTCCAGACCACGTCATCGGCCGTGATGAGCCTGTTGTCCGTGAACCGGGCGTCCTGGCGCATCTTGAAGGTGTAGAGCTTGCCGTCCTGGGTCACGGTCCACGTCGTTGCGATGTCGCCGGTGACCTCGCCGGGCTTGTACGGGTTCTCGACGACGAAGCTGCTCATGAGCGGCATCATCCAGGCGATGCTGGAGCCGCCCGCTGAGTCATAGGAGTCGAGCACGAGGGCGCCGGGATCGTTGTTCAGGCGCAGATTCAGGATGCCGCCGCGCTTGACCTGGATGACCGGGGTGGGGGAAGGCGCGGGGGTAGCCGTGGGCGGCGGCGGCAGGGTGGGCCTGGGGGTAGGCGTGGCGGCGACCGGGGTCGCCGGAGGCTGGGTCGCCGCGGGTGCGGGCGGCCGCGTGGCCGTGGGCGGGACGGCCGTGGGCTCCTCTTCGCCACCGCCGCAGGAGGCCACGACCAGGGCCACCACGACGAGGGCGACTACCGCCACTCCCATACGAGACAGGAACCGGCTGAACCTGGACATCATCGCTCCTCCTCCTCCGCGCAGAGCTGGCGCGCCTACGGGCGCCCCGACTCGTCGTGGGGCAGGGCCATCCTCTTGACCGACGATGGGCCGGTGGCCGTTTCCTTTGTGGTCACGACCAGGCCGTGGACTATGTTATCCGAGATGAGCTGCGTGAGCTCCGATGCGGAGAGCCGTCCTCGGGGGCGGTACCAGAAGCAGAGCCAGTTGAGGGCGCCCAGCATCGTCTTCACGGCCACGGGGACATCGGTATCGCGGAAGAGGCCCTGGCGCACGCCGTCCTCCAGGATGGCCTGGAAGAGGCGCTCGTACTCGTCGCGGCGGGCGATGATGGCCTCGCGGTAGCGGCGGGGGAAGTCGCGAGCGCGCTGGACCTCCATCATCCGGCTGGTGACGCCGGCGAGGGTCAGGCGCTTGCACGAGAACTCGGCGTGGGCCTGGACCGCCTGCCGCAGGCGGTCCACCGGGCCCCGGACCGGGTCTACGCGCCGATGGAACCGGTCGATCAACTCGCCCAGGGCGGCCATGTGCAGCTCGTAGAAGATCTCGGCCTTGGAGCGGAAGTGGTAGTAGACGAGGCCGCGGGTCGCCCGGACCTCCACGGCGATATCGTCCATGGTGGCGGCGTGGAAGCCGAGGCGGGAGAAGACCTTGGCCGCGCCGCGAAGGACTCTCTGCCGCTGGGCGTTCAGCCGCGCCAGGCCCTGGGGATTTCGCGCTTGACTCACGTTCATACATTCGTGTATGTATGTCTCATTCGAGGCCGGGGTAACGTAACACCGCTGCGAGTGCGCGTCAAGAGGGGCCTCGATGACTGGGGGCGGCCCGCCCCAGCGGCGTATCCTTGACTCGCCGAGGAGGACGACGTACAGTCGCATCAGCGTCCGGCGCCGCCCCGACACGTCGGGGCGCGCCGTCCCCGTCCAAGGCCGCTCTGTGAAAGCGTTCGACTACGCCGCGCCCACGTCCCTGCGGGAGGCATTCCAGGTCCTCCAGCGGTCCGCGGGCGAGGTGCGCCCGCTGGCCGGCGGGACGGACCTCATCGCCCAGATGAAGGCGGGGCGTTGCCTTCCGGACGTCGTCCTGGACACCAAGCGCATCCCCGAGTGCAGCGTCCTGAGCTATGAAAAGGACGGCCTGCGCATCGGGTCGGCCGTGAGCTGCGCGGCCATCGCCCGGCACCCGGCGGTGGCGGAGCGATACCCGGCGCTGGCGGAGACCTGCCGGCTCATCGGATCGGTGCAGATCCAGAACCGGGCCGCCCTGGGCGGGAACCTGTGCAACGCGGCCCCCTCGGCCGACACGGTCCCCATCGTCATCTGCCTGGGCGGGCGGGCTCGCATCGGCGGGCCTCGGGGCATGCGCGAGACGCCCGTGGAGGCGATGTTCGCCGGGCCCGGGAAGACGGTCCTGGCTCCCGACGAGATCCTGGTGGAGGTGGTGCTTCCGCCGCCGGCGCCCCACTCGGCCTGTCACTACGAGCGCTTCACGCCCCGGGCCGAGATGGACATCGCCTTCGCCGGGGTCGGGAGCTTCGTGCAGGTCGACCCGAAGAGCGGCCGGTGCGTGGCGGCGCGCATCGCGCTGGCCGCCGTGGCGCCGACGCCCGTCCGGGCCGCCGAGGCCGAGGCGGCGCTGGCCGGACAGCCCGTCACGGCGGAGACGATCCGCGCGGCGGCCGAGCGGGCCGTCGCATCCGCGCGGCCCATCACCGACCAGCGGGCCAGCGCCGCCTACCGCCTGGAGCTGATCAAGGTGCTGACACGAAGGACCCTGGCCGCCTGCGCCCGCGACCTGGGCGTCGATGTTCCACCAACGGGCGCGCCACGATAAGGGCCTGTTCATGCTCAACCGGCAATTGATGCGTCATTGCGAGCCCTTCCAGGGAAGGGTGAAGCAATCCCCCATGAACACACGCCTCGCGCCGACAGGAGATTGCGGAGCCTGCCCTGAGCGAAGCGAAGGGTCGTCCCGATGAGATCGGGACTCCTCGCAATGACGGGTGGGGTGTGACCCTCCATACCGACCGCACCAGTCCAACCGCCAGGGCATAACGAGGTTGCGAATGGCCAAGCGCCCTCTTCGATGCACCGTCAACGGCGAGCCCCAGGAGCTGCTGGCCGACCCGCGCACGACGCTCCTCGAGGCCCTGCGCGACCAGCTCATGCTCACGGGCGCCAAGGAGGGCTGCGGCGATGGCAACTGCGGCGCGTGCAGCGTGCTCCTGGATGGCGAGGTGGTCTGCTCGTGCCTGGTCTTCGCCGTGGAGATGGAGGGGCGCCAGGTGACCACCATCGAGGGGCTGGCGCCAGCGGGCGCGCTGGACCCGGTGCAGAAGGCGTTCCTGGAGAACGGCGGGCTCCAGTGCGGCTTCTGCACCCCCGGCTTCATCATCGCCACCAAGGCGCTGCTGGCCCGGAACCCGCGCCCCACGGAGCACGAGGTGCGCCTGAACCTGGCCGGCAACCTGTGCCGCTGCACCGGGTACGATAAGATCGTGCGATCCGTCATGACGCTCGTCGAGGGGGAGCCGCGATGAAGACCGGCGAGTACGCTGTCATCGGCCACGCTCTGCCGCGGGTGGACGGGCTCGACCGGGTGACGGGCCGCGCTACCTTCGGCGCCGACCTCCACCTGCCCGGCATGCTCATTGGGCGCCTCCTGCACAGCCCGCACCCCCACGCCCGCATCAAGCGCATCGACACCTCCAAGGCGATGCGAGTGCCCGGCGTGAAAGCGGTCATCACCGCCGCCGACTTCCCGGAGACCGGGGAGGCGGCCCACATCTCCGGCAACGCCGAGTACTCCATCGGCGCGGAGAACCTGCGAAGGCTCTGGATGGCCAGGGAGAAGGCCCTCTTCGAGGGGCACCCCGTGGCCGCTGTGGCTGCCACCGACGCCCACATCGCCGACCACGCCGCGAGCCTCATCGAGGTCGAGTACGAGGTGCTGCCTCCGGTGACCACCATCGAGCAGGCGATCGCGCCGGGGGCGCCGCTGCTCCACGAGCAGCTGCGCACCCACACCCTCGGCGACCAGCCCAAGGGCCCCAGCAACATCGGCCACCACGTGGAGCTGGGCCGCGGCGACGTCCACAAGGCCTTCGAGACGTCCGACGTGGTCATCGAGAACGAGTACCGGACGGGGCGCGTCCACCAGGGCTACATCGAGCCGCAGGCCTCGACGGCGTGGGCCGATCCGTCGGGACACGTGACGGTCTGGACCTCCATCCAGGGGGTCCACTGGGCCAAGTCGGACCTCTCGTCGATCCTCGGGATACCCCACAGCAAGCTGCGGGTGGTGCCCCTGGAGATCGGAGGCGGCTTCGGCGGCAAGGTCTACCCTACCCTGGAGGCGCTGTGCGTGCTCCTCTCCAAGAAGTCGGGGCACCCGGTGAAGATGACGCTGACGCGCGACGAGGTGCTGCGCATCACGGGCCCCACGTCCGACTCCATCGTGAAGATCAAGACGGGCTGCATGAGGGACGGGACGCTGACGGCCATCCAGGCCGACCTGTGGATGGACGCGGGCGCCTTTCCGGGATCGCCGGTAGCGGGCGCGGCGCTGGCCGGCCTTTCGACCTACAAGTGCCCGAACGTCCGCGTCAACGGGTGGGACGTGGTGACGAACAAGGCGCGGGTCCAGGCCTACCGCGGCCCGGGCGCGCCCCAGGCCTGCTTCGCCATGGAGCAGCAGATGGAGCAGATGGCGGCCCGGACCGGCCTGGACCCGCTGGAGATGCGGCTCAAGAACGTCGCCCAGCAGGGCGATCTCATGACCAGCGACCGGCCCCACTTCAAGGTGGGCTTCCGGGAGGTGCTGGAGCGGGTGAGGACGCACCCGGCCTGGACCGAGAAGCTCCAGGGCCCCGCCTCCGGGAGCGCCATGCGCGGGCGGGGCATGGCGTGCGGCATGTGGATGGGCGGCACCGGGACCTCCAACGCCCACGTCACCGTGGAGGGGGACGGCTCCGTCTCGGTGATGGTGGGCTCGGTGGACCTGACGGGCACGCGCACGAGCCTGAGCCAGATCGCCGCCGAGGAGTTTGGGCTCCCGCCGGGCCGGGTGCAGATCACGGTGGGGGACACAGAGGCGACAGGCTTCACGGACACGAGCGGCGGCAGCCGCATCACGTACAGCATGGGCGATGCCGTGCACAAGGCCTGCCAGGACGCCATCCACCAGATGCGGGAGCTGGTGGCGTGGCAGCAGAAGACGGACGCGGAGAAGGTGACCTTCGAGGGCGGGACGTTCCGCCCCGACTCGCCGGGGCCGGGTACCCCGGCAGGCCGGGGTGATCTCGCATGGGACGACGTGGCGCGGCTGAGCCTGCGCCGGGGGAAGGGGCCCATCGTGGGCGTCGGCTCGTCGCGGCGGCTGAAGCCGGCGCCGACCTTCGGCGCCCACGTGGCGGACGTGGAGGTGGACCCGGAGACGGGGAAGGTGACGCTGCTCGCCTACACGGTCTTCCAGGACTGCGGCCTGGCGGTGAACCCGGTGCAGGTCGAGGGGCAGATGCAGGGCGGCGCCGCCCAGGGGATCGGCTGGGCGCTCTTCGAGGAGTACGTCTACGAGGACGGTGTGATCCAGAACCGCAGCCTGCTGGACTACCGGATGCCCACGGCGCTGGACCTGCCCATGATCGGCACGGAGATCGTCGAGTGCCGGGCCGAGGACGGACCCTTCGGCGTGCGCGGCTGCGGCGAGGTGCCCATCATCCCGCCCATCGCGGCCATCGCCAACGCCATCGCCAACGCCACTGGCGTCCGCATCAAGGAGCTGCCCTTCAAGCCGGAGAGCGTGTTCTGGGCGCTGCGGAAGGCAGGAAAGGCGTAGGGAGACCCTCTCCCCCATTGCCCCCTCTCCGGGCCGGAGAGGGGGCAGCCCTGACCGGGTTGGGGCGGGGGTGAGGGCACAGGAGCAAACGCCATGCACTTCAGCTGGACGAAAGAGGAGGAGGCCTTCCGCGACGAGGTCCGGGCGTTCATCGCGCGGGAGCTGCCGCCCGACTGGGGCGCCGACGGGGCCGACGACGAGAAGATGGAGACGGAGGAGAAGCACGCCGTCATCCGCGCCTTCGCCAAGAAGCTGGGCCAGACGGGCTGGCTGACGGCCAGCTGGCCCGTCGAGTACGGCGGCCTGGGCTGGTCGCCGATGCAGCAGTTCATCTTCAACGAGGAGATGGGGCGCAGGAAGATCGACCTCTCGCGGATGGCCATGGGCGGCGGCGTGCTGAACGTGGGGCCGTCGATCATCTCCCACGGGACGGAGGAGCAGAAGCGGCGCTTCCTGCCGCCCATCGCCCGCGGGGAGGTGGTCTACGCCCAGCTCTTCAGCGAGCCCAACGCCGGCTCCGACCTGGCGGGCATCGAGACGGTGGCCGAGGACCAGGGCGACTTCTTCATCGTCAACGGGTGGAAGACGTGGAGCTCCATGGCCCACAAGGCCGACCTGGCGGCGCTCCTCGCCCGCACCGATACCTTGGCCCCCAAGCACAAGGGGATCAGCTACATGGTCTTGGACCTGAAGTCGTCCGGGATCACGTTCTATCCCCTGGTCAACATGTGCGATAACGCGAACTTCAACACGGTCCACCTTGAAAACGTCATCGTCCCCAAGGAGAACCTGATCGGCGAGCAGAACAAGGGCTGGGCGGCGGCCACCACCACGCTCAACCTGGAGCGGTCGTTCATCCGGCATGTGAACAACGGGCGCCACTACTTCGAGGAGCTGGTGCGGCACTACAAGGCGGGCGCGCCCACGGCCACCGGCGGCTCGCAGCTCCGCCACCGCCTGGCCGAGCTGGCCATCGAGACGCACATGGCCCGCATGCTCTCCTACCGCGTGGCGTGGCTCCAGGAGCGCGGCCAGAAGCCGAGCTACGAGGCCTCCGTGGTCAAGCTCTTCACCAGCGAGATGACGCAGCGGATGGTGCAGGTGGGGATGGAGATCGCAGGGCTCTACGGCCACCTGGCCGAGGGATCGCCCCGCGCGGTGTTGAACGGGAAGGCGCAGCTCCTCTACCGGGCGCAGCGGGCCATCACCATCGGCGGGGTGCAGCGCAACATCATCGCCACGCGCGGCCTGGGCCTGCCACGCGGCATGTAGGCGGGTGGTGGTTCACTCGTCGTTGCGAGGAGGCCCGCCCGAGGTCCACCGTAGGGCGGCCGACGAAGCAATCTCGGCGTATGCCCATATGCCAGCAGACGCCAAGATTGCCACGGCCCCGACAAGTCGGGGCCTCGCAATGACAAGAGAGGCGCGCGGGCTGGGACTGCCCAGGGGGCCCTAACCCCCAGCCCCCTTCCCTAAAGGGGAAGGGGGTATCGTCCCTCTCCCTTCAGGAGAGGGACTGGAGGGTGAGGGCAGGTCGGGCAGCGGTTCATTCGTCGTTGCGAGAAGGCCCGCCCGAGATCCACCGCAGGGCGGCCGACGAAGCAATCTCGGCGTATGCTCAGCAACCGGCAAACGCGGAGATTGCCACGGCCCCGCCCTTCGACAGGCTCAGGGCGGGCCTCGCAATGACAAGAGAGGCGAGGGGGCTGGGGCTGCCCAGGGGGATGTGACCTGGGACCTCTCGGTCATCTTGGGGGAAACCTCTTGTGCAAAAGAGGCTCTCTCCGGGACGAGCGAGCAATCCTGGATTACGTCCCCTGCGGCGGACCCAACGGCCGGAGGATCGCCCCGTGGAAGCGCTCCATCATCTCGAGAAGTCCCCGGGCGTCGCCGGCCGGGAAGCGCACCATCAGGTGAGAGAAGCCCAGCCTGGCGAGGGCGTCCAGCTGCTTGGCCGCCTCTTGCGTCCGGTCGCTGAGGATGATGGGGTCCGAGGCGCCGGAGCGGTGCGCGTAGACCTTGATGAGCTGGTCCCGCGCGCCGAAGTCGGCGGTGTAGGAGAAGGTGAAGCGCTCCACCGGCCGGCCTCGGGCGGCGAGGAGACGTTTGACCTCGCCCGTCTCCGCCTCGAGCTGGGCCCACGGCCGGCTTAGCGGGTGCCAGCCGTCGCCGAGCTCGGCGGCGCGCTCCAGCGACCGGCGGACGCCTCCGCCCACCCAGATCGGGATGTGGGGCCGCTGCACGGGCTTCGGCTCGAAGGCCACGTCCTCGAACTGGACGTAGCGGCCTTTGAACGTGGCGTACTCCCTGGTCCAGAGCTCCCGCATGACCTGGATCCCCTCGTGGGTGATAGCGCCCCGCTCACGGAAGGGCACGCCGAGGGCCTTGAACTCGGACTCGAGCCACCCGACGCCGATGCCGGCGATGACGCGGCCGCCCGAGACGTGGTCGAGGGTCGCCAGGGCCTTGGCCAGGGTGATGGGATGGTGGTAGGGGAGCACCAGGACGTTGAAGAAGATCTTGACCCGCTGCGTCGCGGTGGCGATGGCCGTCCCCAGCACCAGCGGATCGGGCATGAGCGGGTGGAGGGCGCCCACCTCCGAGCGCTGGACCAGGACGTGCTCGGGGACCTGGACGCTGGAGAAGCCCAGCTCCTCGGCGCGCCGGGCGAGGCGCAGGACGTCCCGGAGGTCTGGGAACCGGTGGATCGGCGAGAGGCAGAGACAGAACTTCATGGTGGTCGCTCCGTTGTTCAGTACATCACCTTGACCGCCTCCAGGGCCCGCGTCTCGTCCTCCCGCATGCCCAGGAGCTCCTGGAAGACGTAGGGGTTGTCCATGCCGAGGAGCGGCGAGGGCCTGCGCACGCGCCCCGGCGTGCCGCTCATCTTCCAGTGGATGCCGTAGATGTGCTCGCGACCGTAGGGGTGCTGCACCTCGACCCAGCTCTCGCGCTCGAGGAAGTGGGGGTCGGTGTAGACCTGGGCGCCGCTGAGGGCCGGGAAGGCCGGGACGCCGTGGCGCTGGAGGAGGAAGGCCGCCTCGTAGGCGTCGCGCTGGCGGGTCCAGGAGGCGATGGCCTCGTCGAGGGCGTCCTGGTGGCGCAGGCGGCGGAAGGAGTCGGCGAAGCGGGGGTCGTGGGCCCACGGCGGATCGCCCAGCGCCGCGCGGAGGCCGGCCCACTCCGCGTCGGTGGCGACGGCGATGGTGAGCCACTGGTCGTGGCCGCGGCACGGGTAGACGCCGTGGGGCGCCATGGCGAGATCGCGGTTGGCGATGGCGTGGTGGATGCGCCGGTTCATGACGTAGTCGAGGATAGGCGCACCGAACATGGCGATGGCCGACTCGGTCTGGGCCATATCGATGTACTGGCCCTGGCCGGTGCGCTCCCGGTGGCGCAGGGCGGCCAGGACGGCGAAGGCGGCGAGGGCGCCGTTGAAGGGGTCGAGGACGGCGATGGCGAAGGAGCGCGGCTCCGAGGCGCTGTACCCCTGGAGACCATCCATGCCGGTGAAGCACGCCAGGTTGGAGCCGAAGCCGCTGGCGGAGCGCAGGGGGCCCTCCTGTCCATAGGCCGAGAGGGAGAGCATGACGACGTCCGGGCGGACCCGGCGCACCTCCTCGTAGCCCAGGCCCAGACGCTGGAAGACGCCGGCGCGGAAGTTCTCGACGACGACGTCGCTCTGCCGGATGAGGGCCTTGGCGATCTCGAGCGCGCCCGGCTTGCTCAAGTCCAGCGAGACGCTGCGCTGGCTGCGCATCAGGTTGTGGAAGAAGTAGGACTCGCCGTAGGTGTCCGTCATGGCCATGGAGCTGGTTCGGACCTTATCGACGTTGGACCAGGTCTCGATGCGGACGACCTCGGCGCCCAGATCGGCGAAGAGGTGCCCCAGCATGGGGGCGCCCCAGAACCAGCCGAAGTTGGCCACGCGGATATCGCGCATGGGGCCCCGGCCTGCCGGGGCCCCGACAGGTCGGGGCGCCTGAGAGGCTGCTGCTGAACCCACGGCGAAGGGCTCCTTTTGCAAGACCGGGTTCTTAGCCCGCGAAGGCATCAGATCACGCCCGCACGTCCGAGGTCGACGAGGTCGCCGCCGGAGAGGCCCAGGCGCCCGCGATAGACCTGCTCGTTGTGCTCGCCCAGGAAGGGGGCCCGGCGGCGGACGCGCCAGGGCGTGCGCGAGAGGCGGTAGGGCGCCCCCGGCATCTCGACGAGGCCGGCGACGGGGTGCCTCTCGGAGCGGAAATAGCGCCGGTGGCGGAGATGGGGCTGGACGAGAAGCTCGCCCATGTGGTGCAGCGGCGCCGCGGGCGTGTAGCTGGCCTGGAGGGCCTCGAAGATCTCCTGCTTGTTGTGCTGGAGGAGCCAGGCCGCCATGAGGTCGTAGAGCTCCTGCTGGTAGACGGCCCGCTCCTGGTAGGTGCCGGCGAACATGGGCAGGGAGCCCCACTCCGGATTGCCCATGACCTTCATGAGCCCGTCCCACATGCGCCCCTCGTAGGCGTGGATGAAGACGAAGCCGTCCTTGCATGGGAAGAGGGACGACGGCGCGCCACCCTGGTGGAACTTGCCATCGCGGCGGAGCATCTCGCCGGTCGCCATGAAGACGCTGAGCCTGGGCTCGGCGGTGACGAGGACGGCCATGGTCTCGGCCTCGGAGAGATCGATGAGCTGGCCGCACCCCGGCCTGTCGGGGCGCCCGGTCCTCTCGCGGGCGTGGAGAGCGAAGAGCGTCGCCGCGGCGGCGTTGTGGGCGGCGAAGTGGCTGGCGAAGTGCCAGGCGCCGCGCAGGGGCACCTGGTCCGGGTCGCCCAGGAAGCCGTGGCCGGCGCCGGAGGCGTGCCAGGCGGTGAGATCGTGGCCGCGGAGGTCCTTGTAGCGCCCCGTGAGGCCGAAGGGGCGCAGGGAGGTGACGACGAGGCGCGGGTTCTCGGCGCGGAGGGCGCGGTAGTCGAGGCCGGCGGCCTCCATGAAGCCCGGCTCGGCGTTCTCGATAAGCGCGTCGGCCTCGCGGGCCAGGGCCTTGAAGAGGCGGGCGCCGGCGGGCGACGTCACGTCCAGGGTGACGCCGAGCTTGCCAGCGTTGCTGTAGAGGAAGAGGCCGCTGGCCTCGGGGTCCGGCGCGTCGCCGGGGAAGGGACCGTAGCGCCGCGAGCGATCGCCGTCCGGGGGCTCGACCTTGATGACCTCGGCGCCGAGGTCGGCCATGAGCTTGGCGGCGTAGGGCGCCGAGATGAAGGAGCCGTATTCGAGGACGCGCAGGCCGTTCAGAGCCTGCCCCCTCGGATGACTCAGGGCAAGCTCTGAGCCGAGCGAAGGGGGCTGGGCGGTCCGCCTACGGCGGATCCCACGGGGAGAGGGGGAGGACGGTGCTTGCGCCAAAAATGTCATGCGAGTTGCGAAGCAAGTGGCAGGTGCCTGCATGCCGCGTGCGGAAGCTAGAAGCCCATGAACTGGGCGCCGTTGGTGTGGAGGGTCTGCCCGGCAAGGAGGAAGGCCGTCTCATCATCGGCCAGGAAGGCGACGACGCGGGCCACCTCCTCCGCGCTGGCGGGCCGGCCGAAGGGGATGCGGCGGGCGAGCTTCTCGCGCAGCTCGGGCGTCCGGCCGCGCCGGTAGAGGGGCGTGTCCGTGGCGCCAGGGGCCACGACGGTCACGATAATGTTGTGCTGGACGAGCTCCCGCTGCATCGTCTTGCTGAGGGCCACGACGCCGGCCTTGGCCGCCGAGTAGGCGGGGAGGTCCTGGCCGCCCGTCGCCGCCACCTGCGAGGCGAAGTTGACGATGCGCCCGCCGCGACGCGCGGCCACCATGGCCTTGGCCACCTCCTGGTTCACGATGAAGGCGCCGGTGAGGCAGACGTCGACGGTCTTGCGCCAGAGGTCGTCGTCGATCTCCAGGAAGGGCCGGTGGATGGCGATGGCGGCGACGTGGGCCAGCACGTCGATGCCGCCGTACTCGCGGACGGTGCGCTGGACGAGGGCGTGGACCTGCGGGCGCGAGGTGATGTCCGTGGGCTGAAAGAAGACCGTCCCGCCGGAGGCGCGGACCTCCGTCACCGCCTCCTCGCCGAGCGGCGCGTTGACGTCGGCGATGGCGACCTTGGCGCCCTTGGCGGCGAGGAGGAGCGCGGAGGCGCGGCCGATGCCACTGGCCCCGCCGGTGACGATGACGGACTTGCCTTGGAGGCTCATGGAGGGCCTTCCTCTCATCAACAGCCTCACCACTCTCCCCGCTCCATCGAGGATGGAGCGGGGAGAGTGGTGAGGCCAGGCTAGCTGAACACGCCGTTGGCCTCGAGCTCCTTGTACTCGGCCTCGCTCATGCGCAGCAGCTCGCGGCAGACCTGCTCGTTGTGCTGGCCCAGGAGCGGCGCGGGCCGGACCTCGGGCGGCGCGCCGGAGATGCGGAAGGCGGGGGCGTCCACCGGGTAGGCGCCCATGCGCGGGTGCTCGGCCATGACGAAGTGGCCGCGATGCCGGAGCTGCGGGTCCTCATGCAGGGTGCGGCCGCTGGCGACGACGCCCGCGGGCACGCCGGCCGCCTGCATGAGGCGCATGACCTCATCCGCCGGGCGGGTGCGGGTCCACTCGGTCACGCGCCGGTCCAGCTCGGCCTCGCTGGCCTTGCGCGCCTCGTGGGTGGCGAAGCGCGGCTCGCGGGCCCAGGCGGGCTCGCCCAGCACGCGGCGGAAGGCGGCCCACTCCTCCTGCGAGCGCACGGAGATGACGCACCAGCCGGCCTCGGGCGGAGCGCCGGCGCAGCGGTAGGCGTTGTGAGGCGCCGCCTCGTCGGAGGCGTTGCCCCGGCGGCCGCCCTCGCGCCCGTTGACGGAGTAGTCGAGGAGCTGCGGGGCCAGGAACTGGAGGCTGGCCTCGAGCTGAGAGAGGTCGAGGTACTGGCCGAGCCCGGTGCGCCGGCGATGCTCAAGGGCGGCGACGATGGCGACGATGGAGAACCAGGGCGCGATGACGTCCGGGTAGGGAATGGGCGGGCCCATGGGCGGGCCGCCGGCGTAGCCAGTGAAATGATTGAACCCGGCCAGGGCCTGGAGCATCCCGCCGAGGCCCGGGTGTGCGGCGTGGGGGCCCGTCTGCCCCTGCTGGCTCGAGCTCAGCATGATGATGCTGGGGTTGACCTTGCGCAGCTCGGCATAGTCGAGGTCCCACTCGGCCATCTGGCCCGCGCTGTAGTTCTCGACGGCCACGTCGGCCCAGGCGACGATGCGCCGGGCGACCCCGCGGGCCTCGGGCACCTTGAGGTTGAGGCTAACGCTCATCTTGGAGGGCGCCAGGTTGGCGAAGTGGGTGCTGGAGTTGCGGCTGGGCTTGCCCAGGAAGGGGTGCGAGACGCGCGTGCTATCGGGCCGGGAGTGGGTCTCGATCTTGACGACCTGGGCGCCGTAGATGGCGAGGTACTTGGTGGTGATGGGCCCGGCGATGGCCCAGGAGAAATCGGCGACCTTGACGCCGGCGAGGGGCAGGCGTTTGTGTGGAAGTGGACTCATACCTTGCTCCAGCCCATGGCCTCCATGTCATAAGAGAGGCCGCTTTCCGCCCGCCCCGACGCATCGGGGCGGGCGGAAAGC
>CAZKTO010000006.1:0-68710 GCA_964555685.1 uncultured Dehalococcoidia bacterium | reverse complement strand
CGGCCATCCCCAGGCCCAGCCGCCCCCGCGAGGGCGCGACCGAGGCCAGCGCCCCGGCGCCCGGCGCCGATGCCCCGGCCCGCCGTCCCCGGAGAGCCGAGGCGGACGGCAGATAGCACCCAATGGCCACGTTACGCATCACACTGGTGAAGAGCCCCATCGGCTACAAGGGGGACCAGAAGGCCACCGTCCGGGCCCTGGGCCTGCGCCGCCTGGGGTCTATCGTTGAGCAAGAGGACTCGCCCGCCGTCCGCGGGATGGTGCACAAGGTGCGCCACCTGGTTGAGGTCAAGGAGTCATGAGGGAGCACGAGGTGCGCCCGCCCGTCCGGCGGCGGCCGGCCAAGCGGGTGGGCCGCGGCCACGGGAGCGGCAAGGGCACGTACGCCGGCAAGGGCCTGAAGGGCCAGAAGTCGCGGCGGGGCGTCCGCATGCGGCCCGGCTTCGAGGGCGGCCAGCTGCCGCTCATCAAGCGCCTGCCCCGCCAGCGCGGCTTCACCAACCCGTTCCGCGTGGAGTACCAGGTGGTGAACGTGGCCTCCCTGGAGCGCTTCGAGCCCGGGACGGAGGTCACGCCCTCCGTGATGCTCAAGGCCGGGCTCGTCCGCACCCTCGCCACGCCGGTCAAGGTCCTGGGCCAGGGCGGCCTGTCCAGGAGCCTCGTCGTGCGGGCGAGCCGCTTCTCCGCCTCCGCCAAGCAGAAGATCGAGGCGGCCAGCGGCCGGGCTGAGGAGATCGATGCAACAGCAGCAGCCCAGTAGCGTCCGGCTCCTCGCGGCCTTCGGCGACGCCTTCCGCCAGCCCGATCTGCGGACGAAGCTGCTCTTCACCTTCGCCATGCTGGTGGTCTTCCGCTTCGTGGCGAACGTGCCGGTCCCCAACGTCAACCGGGACGTCCTGGACCGCGTCTTTCAGGGGGACCAACTCCTGGGCTTCCTCAACCTGTTCAGCGGCGGCGCTCTCCAGAACCTCAGCGTCGCCTCCATGGGCGTCTACCCATATATCACCGCCTCCATCATCGTCCAGCTCCTCGTGCCCGTGATCCCGCGTCTCCAGAACCTGGCCAAGGAGGGCGAGTACGGCCGGCAGAAGGTCAACCAGTACACGCACTGGCTCACGGTGCCCCTGGCCCTGGCCCAGGGCTATGGCCAGCTCATCTTCCTCGAGCAGCGGGGCGTCATCTCCGGCATCGGCTTCGGCAGCGGCGAGCTCCTTCCCACCATGGCCATGGTCCTCTCCTTGATGGCGGGGACCATGTTCCTCGTCTGGCTGGGCGAGCTGATTACGGAGAAGGGCATCGGGAACGGCATCTCCGTCATCATCTTCGGCGGCATCGTCGCGGCCTTCCCCTCGCTGGCCAAGCAGACGTTCGACGCCCAGGGGGTCAGCTCGGGACTCGTCCTCATGATCGCCGTGGCGGTGCTCGTCGTCTACGCCATCGTCGTCTTCACCGAGGCCCACCGGCGCATCCCGGTCCAGTATGGGCGAAGCCTCTTCCGCGGGGGACGCATGTACCGGCAGGCCGGATCGTCCTACATCCCGCTGCGCGTCAACTCGGCGGGCATGATCCCCCTCATCTTCGCCTTCTCCATCATGATCCTGCCCTCCATCGTGGCCAGCTATTTCACCGGCTCCTCCAGCGGCGGGCTCGCCGACTTCGCGCGGGGCGTCCGGGACCTTTTCAGCCCCACCGGCAATCTCTACTGGGTGCTGACCTTCCTCCTGGTCGTGATGTTCACGTTCTTCTACACGCTCGTCATCTTCCAGCAGCAGAGCCTGGCGGAGAACCTCCAGAAGCAGGGAGGCTTCATCCCCGGCATCCGTCCGGGGGCGCCCACGGAGGACTATCTCAACCGCGTCATTCTCCGGATCACCGTGGCCGGGGCCCTCTTCCTGGGTATCATTGCCACCCTGCCTTTCCTTGCCCGCAGCGTCGCCGGGTTCAGCCAGCTCCAGCTCAGCTCAGCGGCGCTCCTCATCGTCGTGGGGGTCGCGCTGGACACCATGCGCCAGCTGGAGGCGCAGCTGATGATGCGCCGCTACGAAAGCTTCATACGGTAGGGGAGCGAGCCCTCGCCGGCGCGGGGGCGGAAAGCCGTGCGGGTCATTCTCTTGGGAGCGCCTGGATCGGGGAAGGGGACGCAGGCCGCCGCGCTGGCCAAGCGGCTGGGCGTGGCTCACGTCGCCTCGGGCGACCTCTTCCGCGAGGAGCAGGCCAAGGGGACGGAGCTGGGGCTCCTGGCGAAACGCTACATGGAGCGGGGCGAGCTCGTGCCCAACGAGGTGACGATCAAGATGATCCTGGGGCGCATCGGCGGGGCCGACGGCGCCAAGGGCTACATCCTGGACGGGTTCCCGCGGAACCTGGAGCAGGCGAAGGCGCTGGAGGGGGCGCTGGAGCGGGCGGGGGCCCCCGCTATCGACCAGGTGGTCTACATCGAGGTCTCGGAGGCCGAGCTCCTGCGGCGGCTGGCGGGCCGCTGGGTCTGCCGGGCCCAGCAGCACCCCTACCACATGGCCAGCGCCCCGCCCAAGGTCCGGGGCCGGTGCGATATCGACGGGTCGGAGCTCTACCAGCGGCCCGACGATACGGAGGAGACGGCCCGCCGCCGGCTCCAGGTCTACTTCCAGCAGACGGCGCCCCTCATCGACTACTACCGCAAGAAGCGCCAGCTGGTGCAGGTCAACGGCGAAGCGGCCATTGAAGCCGTAGGCAAAGTCCTCACGGCTGTTCTACAATAGGAGAGGCAGTGTTCGCATGCGGGTCGGGCAGCCGCGCATTCAACCCACGGGCGTTATCCTGAAGTCGTCCGCCGAGATCGCCACGATGCGACGGGCCGGTCAGGTCGTCGCGCTCACGATCCGGCGCCTGATCGATGCGGTCCGCCCCGGCGTGACCACCGGCGAGTTGGACGAGCTGGCCGAGGCGACGATGCGCTGCCAGGGCGCGATCCCCTCGTTCAAGGGGTACCGCGGCTATCCCGCGAGCATCTGCACCTCGCTCAACGAGGAGGTGGTGCACGGCATCCCCGGCGAGCGGGTGATCATGGAGGGCGATATCGTGGGGCTGGACGTGGGCGCCATCGTGGACGGCTACCACGGCGATGCCGCCGTGACGGTGGGCGCGGGACGCGTCTCGGAGCAGGCGCGGGCGCTCATGGAGGCGGCCCAGGGCTCGCTCTACGCCGCTATCCGGGCGATGCGGGCCGGCGGGCGCCTGGGCGACCTTTCGTGGGCCGCTCAGGAGTTCTCGGAGGCGCGCGGTTTCGGTGTCGTGCGGGAGTACGTAGGCCACGGGATCGGCCGGCTGCTCCATGAGGAGCCCCCGGTCCCCAACTTCGGCATCGCGGGGCGCGGCATCCTCCTGCAGCCGGGCCTCGTCCTTGCCATCGAGCCCATGGTCAACGCCGGGACGTGGAAGACCCGGCTCATGCCCGACAACTGGACGGTCGTGACGGAGGACGGGAGCCTCTCCGCTCACTTCGAGCACACGGTGGCCATCACCGACAGCGGCACCGAGGTGCTGACGGCGTGGGAGCAGAGTCGCGGCGCGCCCTGATCGGGGCGAGCCGGGAAGAGGAGCTATGGCACGCAAGGAGGCGATCGAAGTCGAGGGGACGGTGAACGAGACGCTGCCCAACGCCATGTTCCGTGTGAGCCTGCCGACGGGGCACAAGGTCCTGGCCCACGTCTCGGGCAAGATGCGCGTGAACTACATCAAGATCCTTCCGGGCGACCGGGTGCTCGTGGAGCTCTCGCCCTACGATCTCAAGCGCGGCAGGATCACCTACCGGTTCAAGTAGCGTCCGGCGCGCTGCCGGGCGTTCTCACGAGGACAAGCATGAAGGTGCGAGCATCGGTCAAGCCGCTGTGCGATAGGTGCAAGGTCATCCGCCGCCACGGGCAGGTGCGGGTCATCTGCTCCAATCCCAAGCACAAGCAGCGGCAGGGCTAAGGGCTTCGTCTCATGAGTAATGTGTGCGTTTTCTGTCACCCTGAGGAGTCCCGATTCCATCGGGGCGACGAAGGGTCTGGGGTGGGGCCCCCCTCCCCAGATTCTTCGCCCCGACTTGTCGGGGCTCAGAATGACATGGTTCTTATGGGGCAGGGCTAAGGCCGGGGAGGTCGATCATGGCGCGTGTCGCGGGCACCGATATTCCGAACAACAAGCGGCTGGAGTTCGCGCTCCGGTACGTCCACGGCATCGGCCCGACGCGGGCGAGGCAGATCGTGGCCCGGGTGGGCATGGAGGAGAACCCGCGGGTCAAGGACCTGACGGAGGAGGAGCTGAACCGCGTCCGCGAGGCCGTGGACAAGAGCGGATGGCTCATCGAGGGCGACCTGCGGCGCGAGACGACGCAGAACATCCGCCGGCTTGTCGAGATCGGCGCGTACCGAGGGAGCCGGCACCGGCGGAACCTGCCGGTCCGCGGCCAGCGCACGCGCACCAACGCCCGGACCAAGCGCGGCCAGCGCAAGACCGTCGCCGGCCGGCGACGGACCGTGGCCAAGAAGTAACGCAGGGAAGGACGGGACATTCCCATGGCAAAGCCGCGCCAGCGAGGCCGCAAGCGGGAGCGTAAGAACATCCCCGTCGGCAAGGCCTATATCCATTCGACGTTCAACAACACGCGGGTCACCCTCACGGACATCAACGGCAACGTGGTGGCGTGGGCCAGCTCCGGCACCGTGGGCTTCAAAGGCTCGCGGAAGGGCACGGCCTTCGCCGCCCAGCGGGCGGCCGAGGAGGTGGCCAAGCGCGGCATGGATAACGGCGTGCGCCAGGTCGAGATCATGGTGCGGGGTCCCGGCGCCGGCCGCGAGGCGGCGATCCGCACGCTCCAGTCCGCCGGTCTCAACGTGACCAAGATCCGTGATGTGACGCCCGTTCCGCACAACGGCTGCCGGCCGCCCAAGAAGCGGCGGGTGTAGCAGGGCGCGGGGACCGCATCCCGCGCCATAAGGAGGCGATGTGGCGAGATATACCGGCCCCGTCTGCCGGCTGTGCCGCCGGGCGGGCGAGAAGCTCTTCCTCAAGGGCGCCCGCTGCTTCACGCCCAAATGCGCCATCGAGCGGCGCAGCGCTCCCCCTGGCCAGCACGGCGCCAACCGCCGCCGCCGGGTCTCGGAGCACGGCCTTCAGATGCGCGAGAAGAACCGCGCCAAGGCCATCTACGGCGTGCTCGAGCGGCAGTTCCGAGCCTACTTCGAGGAGGCCAGCAGCAAGCCCGGCGTCACCGGCCAGTACCTCCTCCAGCTCCTGGAGCGCCGGTTGGATAACGTGGTCTTCCGGCTCGGCTTCGGCGAGTCGCGGGCCCAGGCCCGGCAGTTGGTGGGCCACCGGCACATCGCCGTGAACGGCCGCAGGGTCGATATCGCCTCCTACCTCGTGAACGCCGGCGACGTCATCGGGTGGACCGAGCGGGGGAAGAAGAGCGGCGCGTACCAGGCCCTGGTAAAGGACATCCATCGGAAGCCCATGCCGAAGTGGCTCTCGCTGGACGCCCAGGCCGTCACCGGCCGCGTCGAGTCGCTGCCCGAGCCGTCCGACATGGACCTCAAGATCGAAGAGCGGATGATCGTCGAATTTTACGCTCGTTAGGAGATGCGGTAGTGGTTATTGGGATCGAGCCAGAAGTCGGGATCGAGCCGGCGGAAAGGCCGGCGCAAGAGCCGGCGAAGCCGAAGATCGAGGCCGTCCAGTCCGAGGACGAGTACGGCAAGTTCGTCGCGGAGCCATTGGAGCGCGGCTTCGGCCATACCCTGGGCAACGCGCTCCGACGGGTGCTCCTGGGCACGCTGCCGGGCGCAGCCGTGACGGGCGTGCAGATCGATGGCGTGCAGCACGAGTACTCGGTCATGCCCCACGTCAAGGAAGATGTCTCGGAGCTTATCCTGAACATCAAGGGGCTCCGGCTGCGCGCCCACGGCCAGGGGAGCGGCACGCTCCGGCTGGACGTGCAGGGGCCGGGCCAGGTGACGGGGGGCGATGTCCAGCCCTCCGCCGATTTCGACGTGGTGAACCCGGAGGTCTGCCTGGCGAGTCTGGACTCCTCCAAGGCGCGCCTGTCCATGACCCTCCACGCGGAGGCCGGGACCGGCTTCCGCCCGGCGACGCCTGTCGAGGGCATGCCCATCGGGTACATCCCCATCGACGCGGTCTTCACGCCCACCCGCAAGGTCAACTACACCGTCGATAAGACGCGCGTCGGCCAGGTCACGGACTACGAGCGCCTCACGCTGGAGTTGTGGACGGACGGCTCCAAGACACCCCTCGAGGCGGTCCGCGAGGCGGCCGAGATCCTGCTGGCCTCCTTCACCGAGTTCGCCTCCCTCGGCATCGAGGCGCCGGGGCAGGCCGATGGCCAGGGCGCCATCGGCGCCATTCCGCCCGAGCGCTACAACATGCCCATCGAGAAGCTGGAGCTCTCGGCCCGCACCCATAACTGCCTCAAGCGCGGCAAGATCAACTTGGTGGGCGAGATCCTGGAGAAGAGCGACGGCGAGCTCCTCAAGATCAAGAACTTTGGCGACAAGTCGCTCCAGGAGCTGAAGGGCCGGCTGCGGGCCATGGGCATGATCCCCACGGAAAAGGCTGCGGACCTGGCGGCCGCCGAGGCGGCTGCCCCCGCCGCGGCGCCGGTCCCGGCGGAGCCCGCCGAGACGCCGGCCAAGCGCGAGCGCGATAAGGCCCAGCGCTCCAAGGAGACCCTGAAGGACCTGGCCGCCCTCCGGGCCCTGCTGGGCGGCTCCGCTCAGGAGGAGCCGGAGCAAACCAAGAAGCCCGGCTCCTAGCACGGACGCGGGACAAGGAAGCTCACGGCAGGCACTCTATGCGGCACCACAAAGCAGGCAGACATTTGGGGCGAAGCTCGGCCCACCGGCGCTCCCTCTACCGCAACCAGACCACGGACTTGCTGCGGTACGGGAAGCTGGTCACCACCGAGGCCAAGGCTAAGGAGGTGCGCGGCCTCGCCGAGGAGATGATCACCCTCGGCAAGCACGCCACCCTTCACCACCGGCGCCAGGCCGCCGCCTACATCCTGGACGCCGCGGTGGTCAAGAAGGTCTTCGATGAGCTGGCGCCTCGCTACAAGGACCGGCCCGGCGGGTACACCCGCCTGGTGAAGCTGGAACCGCGCAAAGGCGACAACGCCGCCGTGGTCCAGCTCGAACTCGTCTGATCCGGCCGGAGCGCCGGTGCAGACATCGCACCTTAAGAAGATAGCGCTGATCGTCGAGTACGACGGCTCAGGGTACCACGGCTTTCAGGCGCAGGCCCACCCGCCGACGGTCCAGGACGACCTAGAGCAGGCTATCGAGCGGCTCACCGGCGAGCGCCTGCGCGTGACCTGCGCCAGCCGGACCGACGCCGGAGCCCACGCCAAGGGGCAGGTGGTCAGCTTCCGCACGGGGGCCCCCTACCCACCGGAGACCTTCGTCCGGGCGCTGAATCACTACCTGCCCGGCCAGATCGCCATCCTGGCGGCCCACGAGGTGCCCATGAGCTTCGACGTGCGGAAGGGGGCCACCGGCCGGCGGTACCGGTACCTGATCCTCAACCGGCCGGTGCCGTCGCCGCTCCTTCGGCTGCGGGCCCATCACGTCTCGATGGCGCTGGACGCGGCGGCGATGGACCGGGCCGCGGCGCTCCTCTTGGGCGAGCGGGACTTCGCCCCCTTCGCCGGGCCGCTGGTCCCGCGAGGGGCGAGCACCCGGCGGACCCTGACGGAGTGCCAGGTAAGCCGACAGGAGGACCTCGTGAACTTCAGGGTGGCGGGGAGCTCGTTCCTGCACCAGCAGGTCCGGCGGACGGCCGGAGCGCTGGTCCAGGTGGGCCTGGGCCGGCTCTCCCTCGACGACTTTCGGGCCCTGGCCAGCCGGCGAGAGCGGAGCGCCGCCGGGCCGGCCCTGCCGCCGCACGGGCTCTATCTCGACTCCGTGCAGTACACCGACTTCCCGCCCGCGCAAGGCGCGGGGCGGACAGCATAAAGAGCAGGCACTACGATGGCAACTCTACGCAAGACCTATAGCCCCAAGGCCGCCGAGATCCGGCGGAACTGGCGCGTCATCGACGCGGCGGACCGGCCCCTGGGCCGTGTCGCCTCGGAGATCGCCGGGATCCTCCACGGCAAGGACAAGGCGACCTTTACGCCCTTCGCCGACACGGGCGACTTCGTCGTCGTCGTCAACGCGGCCAAGGTGCGCGTGACGGGCCAGAAGATCACGAAGAAGTTCTACTACTCCCACAGCATGTATCCGGGGGGCTTTAAGGCCGTCTCGTTCGAGATGATGCTGGCGCGGCACCCGCGGCGTGTCATCGAGCTCGCCGTGTGGGGCATGCTGCCCAAGAACCGGCTGGGGCGCGCGCTTCTGCGCAAGCTCAAAGTTTACGCCGAGGGCTCGCACCCGCACGGGGCGCAGGCGAAGGAGCTGGCCGCTCCGGAGCGGCCTGGCCGCCCCGGCCACAAGCCGCCCCGGAAGCTGAGGGTTGTGAAGACCGCCCCGCCGGCGGCTGCCGCGCCATCGGCGGCGGAGACGCCTGCGGGGCCGGCCGCTCCGCGGCGACGCCGCAGGGCCCCAGAGGCCGCGCCAGTCCAGCCGGAGGTGGCCACGATGACAGAGTCTCAGGTTGCGGGGCCCGTCGCCGAGGCGAAGGAGGCTCCAGCCCAAGCCCCATCCGCCGGGCCGATCAAGCGGGAGCCGTCGCGGCCCAGGTCCCGGCGGGCCCGCGCCGGGCAGGCTAAGGCCGGGGGCGAGGCTGCCGCCCCACCCCAGGCCCCGCCAGCCGGCGAGTCCACGGCCAAGAGTGAGGAGGCGTAGGTGACCACCGCCCAGCAAGCCCAGGAGTACTATAGGGGGACCGGCCGCCGCAAATCGTCGGTGGCGCAGGTCCGCATCTTCCCCGGCGCCGGCGCCATCATCGTCAACGGCAAGCCTCTCGAAGAGGCCGTGCCGGTGCCCTACCTGCGCCACCTCGTCCTCGAGCCGTTCCGGGCCGCGAACGTCGCCAACCGGTTCAACGCCACGGTCAAGGTTGCCGGCGGCGGCGTCTCGGCCCAGGCCGAGGCCGTTCAGCACGGCATCGCCCGCGCCCTTGTGGCCGCCGACGAGCGCCACCGCCAGCCGCTGCGGCGGGCCGGCCTGCTGACCCGCGACCCCCGCATCAAGGAGCGCCGCAAGTACGGCCTGAAGAAGGCCCGCAAGGCGCCGCAGTACACCAAGCGTTAGTCGCGCGGGAGGCCCAGGCCGCGGGTGGCGATGATGTTGCGCTGAATCTCGGACGTTCCCGCCGCGATGGTGGCCGAGATGCTGCTGAGATACTGGCGCTGGATGCGCCCCCGCACCGGCGCCAGCGGCGAGCCGTCGTCGACCTGACCGTACAGGCCCATGATGCGCATGCCGGCCTGCGCCACCCGCTGCTGCGTCTCCGAGCCGAAGACCTTGGCCACCGAGGCCTCCAGGTTCGGCACCCGGCCGTGGTCCTGGCACCACGCGACCCGGTAGGCGAAGCGGCGCTGGATCTCCACCTGGATCGCCGCCTCCGCGAGCAGGTGGCGCAGGACGGGGACCCGCGCCAGCGCCCGGGCGCGGCCGCCCGCCTCCCGCAGGAACTGGTAGATGAGGTGCAGCGTCTTGCGCGAATAGGCGGCGTAGGTGATGCCGGAGCGCTCGAAGTCCAGCGCGACCGCCACGATGTACCAGCCCTGGTTCTCCTGGCCCACCAGGTTCCGCACCGGCACGCGCGCGCTGTCGAAGAAGATCTCGTTGAACGAGAGGGCCCCCGCCATGTTGACGATGGGGCGGGCCTTCACGCCCGGCGTCCGCATGTTCACGAGGAGCATGCTGATGCCCTTGTGCTTCGGCGCATTGGGGTCGGTGCGGACGGCGAGCCAGCACCAATCGGCCACGTGGGCGGCGCTGCTCCAGGTCTTCTGGCCGTTGATGACGTACTCGTCGCCCTGGCGCACCGCCTGCGTCTGGAGGCCGGCCAGGTCGGAGCCGGCGCCGGGCTCGCTGTAGGCGGTGCACCACCACCGGTCGCCGGCGGCGATGGGCGGCAGGTGCTCGCCCTTCTGCTCCGGCGTGCCGTAGATGGCGAGCGCCGGGCCCACCCACTGGGTCCCGCCGATGCCCATGGTCGTGCCGGGCACGCCGTTGAACATCATCTCGTCCTGAAAGATCGTCTGCTCGATGACCGAGCGGCCCTGCCCGCCATACTCCTTGGGCCAGTTGAGCGTGAGCCAGCCTCGGGCCGCCAGGCGCTTGGCCATCGCCTTCGTCGTCTCCCAGTACTCGGGGTCGAACTGCTCCTCCCGGTCGATGCCGACCCAGCCGGCGGGCAGGTTCTGCTTGAGCCAGGCCTGGACCTCGGCGCGGAACCGCTCCTGTTCGGGGGTCAATCGAAAGTCCACGGCGCCTCCGGCTTCAGGCCTGCGATATCCGGCCCTTGAGCCATGTGATGGCGGGCACGGGCGTGGGGTCGACGCCGCGCTGGATGGCGAGGTAGTAGCTAGCATAGTCGCCCAGGAGCACGCCGGTCATGACCTGGGCCAGGAGCGAATCGCCGGGCGCCTCGACGATCTCATGGGGAACGCCCGCGCGGTCCAGGGCCTCGGCCACCAGGGCGAGGCGGCGGGCGATGGGCGGGTCGTAGGACGGGGCGCGCAGGAGCGCCACGGAGAGCTGGTCGCGGGCGCTGGCGGGGAGCCCGAAGCCTTCGATGGAGTTGTGGCCCAGCTCCGGGAGCGTATCGAAGAAGGCCCACGACTTGGCGTTCTCGTTGACCTGCGACTTCCATCGCCGCGCCACGGCGGCCAGGTGCTGCGCTCCGTAGACGACCAGGATGCGGCTGCCGATGCGCTGCGCGAGCCGCTTCGCCGGATTGCGCTCGGCCGGCTCCGATGGGTGGAGCGTCCTCGCCAGCCGCTCCAACGCCGCGATCGCCTCCTCGGCGTGGCGTGTGCGGTCGGGGCCCAGGCCGAGGCGCTGGAGCCACGCGAGAAGAGGGAAGAGGCCGTAGCCGATGGCCGCCCGGGGCGGTCCAGGCCACTCGAACCGGTAGCACGGCACGCCCCGTTCCTGACAGGTGCGGGCCAGGGCTCCGCCGGCCGTCAGGCCCATCGCCATGCAGCGGCGCTCGAGGGCATCCCGGAACGCGCTGAGCGTCTCCTCCGTGTCACCGGAGCGGCTGGAGGCGATGACGAGCGCGCGTTCGCCGGCCAGCGAGGGCAGGGTGTGTTCGCGGCTGACGATGAGCGGGGCGCCGCCCTCGGCTGCCTGAAGACCGGCGGCCAGATCGGCCCCGATCGCCGAGCCGCCCATGCCCAGGACGACGATCCGCTCGGCGCTCCGGAACGACTCAGGCAGCGGGAAGTCCAGGGCCTGGCGCCAGGCGTCCCGACACTGGGCGGCCAGCCCTGCGATGAGGGCGCCCATGCCGCTCCCATCGAGGCGCTGGTAGCTCTTGAGGTCATCCAGGGACATGTTCGTAGGGCTTCCCGCGCTCTTCTGTCATTGCGAGGCCCGACAACGCCGGGCCGAAGCGATCTTCTGTCCAAAGAGACGCGTGCGCAATAGGTCCTGGCGCGTGGGTATGTTCTGGAAATCGCGGAGCCTGCCCTGAGCCCACCGAAGGGTCGGGCCGACGGGACCGGCCCTCCTCGCAATGACGTGGAGGAGCACCATCTTACACGCCGGTCAGCGCCCGGGTCTCGGCCAGCAGGCGCTGGACCCGCTCCGGGCTATCGGTCTCGCAGTAGATGCGCAGGAGCGGCTCCGTGCCGGAGAAGCGGACCAGCGACCAGGACCCGTCCTCCAGGCGGAACCGCACGCCGTCCAGGGTGTCCGTGCCGGTCACGCGGCCGCCGGCCAGCAGCCGCGGCTTGGATGACGCCACCCGCTCCTGGATGGCCGTCCGCTGCGCCGGATCGAAGCGGAGGTCGATGCGGTCGTAGTGGTGCGGGCCCACCTTGGCGTACAGGTGCTCGATCAGCGCCGAGGGCCGCTTGCCGAGGGCCACCATCATCGAGAGGATGTAGAGCCCGGAGAGGATGCCGTCCCGCTCCGGGATGTGCCCGCGAAAGCCGTAGCCGCCGCTCTCCTCGCCGCCGAGGAGCGCGTGCTCCCGCATCATCACGGGGCCGATGTACCTGAAGCCGACGCCCGTCTCGAAGACGGGCACGCCATAGAGCTGGCCCAGCTTGACGAGCATGGCGGTCGTCGTGTTGGACTTGACGAGGGGGCCCCGCTCGCCGCGGACCTCGAGCAGGTAGAGCGCCAGGAGCGCGAGCGTCTGGAGCTGGGTGACGAACCGGCCCCGCTCGTCGACGAGGCCCAGCCGGTCGGCGTCGCCGTCGGTGGCGAGGCCCGCGTCGGCGCCCGACGCTGTGACAGCCTGGGAGAGGGCCCCGAGATTGGACGCGATGGGCTCCGGCTGGGCGATGCCGGGGAAGGCGGGGTTCCGCTCGCCATGGAGCTCGGTGACGGCGGCGCGCCCGCCCTGGAGGAGCCGGGCGAAGAGCCCCGCGCCGGCGCCGTACATCGAGTCGACGGCGATCTTGAGGGGCGCGCGCCGCAGCGCCTCGAGGTCCACGAGCCGGCCGATGTGCTCGAGGTACGGCGTGACGGCGTCGACGCGCGTGACCATGCCCTGGGCCTGAGCCCGCTCCAGGCCGGTGCGCCGCACCTCGCCCGAGCGCTGCGCCTCCGCGATGCGCCGCTCCAGCTCCGCGATCACCTCCGGCGAGGCGCTGCCGGCGTAGTCGGGCTTGTACTTGAACCCGTTCCACTGGGGCGGGTTGTGGCTGGCCGTGATGACGATGGCGCCTGCGGCCTGCCGGTGGATGATGCTGTAGCTCACGACGGGCGTGGGACAGGCGCGGTCGGAGAGGAGGACGCGAATCCCGTTGCCCGCGACGACCTCGGCGGCGGCGGCGGCGAACTCCTCGGAGGCGAACCGCGTGTCGTAGCCAATGAGGAGGCCGCGCTCCGCGAGGCCGGTGTCGCGCAGGTAGCCGGCGACGCCCTGGGCGCAGGCGCGGACGTTATCGAACGTGAACTCCTCGGCGATGATGGCGCGCCAGCCGTCGGTGCCGAACTTGATGGGAGTGACGGGGGCGCTGTGCATGCTTCGCCTTTCCTGTCACCCTGAGGAGCCCCGACGTGTCGGGGCGACAACGGGTCTGGGGTGGGGACCCCGCCCCAGATTCTTCGGCCCGACTCGTCGGGCCTCAGAATGACAAGCTATTTGCGAGACCCAGGAGCTAGCTCGCGGCGCTGCCGTGCCGGGCCTCGGCCGCGACTCCCCGCGCGGCCCGAGCCCGCAGGCCGGCGTCGGCCGCCAGGGCCGCCGCCTTGTTGGTCTCCTCCCACGGGAAGACCATGTCCGATCGGCCGAAGTGCCCGTAGGTCGCCGTTTTCAGGTAGATGGGGCGCCTCAGGTTGAGGTCGCGGATGATGGCGGAGGGGCGCAGGTCGAAGTGCTTGTTGATGAGGGCCAGGATCTGCTCGTCCGGGACCTTGCCGGTCCCGAAGGTCTCGATGGAGATGGAGATGGGCTTGGCCACGCCGATGGCGTAGGAGACCTGGATTTCGAGCCGGTCGGCCAGGCCGGCGGCCACGACGTTCTTGGCGACCCACCGGGCCGCGTAGGCGCCCGAGCGGTCGACCTTGGTGGGGTCCTTGCCGGAGAACGCGCCGCCGCCGTGCCGGGCGACGCCCCCGTAGGTGTCGACCAGGATCTTCCGCCCTGTGAGGCCGGCGTCTCCCGTGGGCCCGCCGATGACGAACCGGCCCGTGGGGTTGACGTAGTACTTGGTGTCCTTGTCCCGCAGCTCCTTGGGAATGACGACCTTGATGACCTCCTCCAGCATGTCGCGGCGGATGACGTCCTGCGAGACCTCGGGCGCGTGCTGGGCGCTCACAACGATGGTGTGGACGCGCTTGGGGACGCCGTGGCTGTACTCGACCGTCACCTGGCTCTTGCCATCGGGCCGCAGGTAGGGCAGCGCCATGCTCTTGCGCAGCTCGGCCAAGCGCCGGGTGAGCAGATGCGCCAGGTGGATGGGCAGCGGCATGAACGCCCGCCGGTCGAAGGGGTCGCTCTCGTTGCACGCGAAGCCCACCATCATCCCCTGGTCGCCGGCGCCCATCTTGTCCAGGTCGTCGGAGCTGTTGGCCGCCAGGCCTTTCTCCTTGCTCTCTTTCGAGACGTCCACGCCGAGGGCGATGTCGTGCGACTGCTCCTTCAGGGCGACGATGATGCCGCAGCTCTGGAAGTCGATCCCGTACTCGGGCTTGATGTACCCCGCCTGGCGGACCGTCTCCCGCACGACCTTGGGGATGTCCACGTAGGTGGTGGTGGTCAGCTCGCCGATGACGACCACGAGGCCGGTGGTGGTGGCCGTCTCGATGGCGACGCGGGCGTCCGGGTCATCCCCGATCACGGCGTCCAGGATCGCGTCCGAGACCTGGTCGCACAGCTTGTCCGGGTGTCCCTCCGTCACCGACTCGGAGGTGTACAGGTAGCACGGCGACTCCATGAAGGTGTAGCCCATGGCGTTGCTCTCCTTTTCGGGGCCCGGAGATACCCTAACCCCCTAGCCCCCTTCCCGGTGCGGGAAGGGGGATCCACTCCCCTCTCCGTGTCGGAGAGGGGCCGGGGGAGAGGGCCGCCGAGCGCTGCCGGATGTTCGCGCATTTCTGCAACCAGGTGCTAGGTGCCCTCGGCCCAGCTCTCCAGATAGCTGCGCTGCTCGCGCGTCAGCGTATCGATCTCCATGCCCAGGGAGCGGAGCTTGATGCGGGCGACCTCTCGGTCGATCTCTCTGGGCACGGGGTGGACCGCAGGCTTCAGGGGCTTCGGGAGCTTCGCCACGTACTCGGCGCACAGGGCCTGGTTGGCGAAGCTCATGTCCATGACGCTGGCCGGGTGCCCCTCGGCGGCGGCCAGGTTGATGAGGCGCCCCTCGCCCAGCAGGAAGAGGCGCCGCCCATCCTCCAGCGTGTACTCCTCCACGAACGGCCGGATCTCCCGGTGTGACTCGGACATCTTCTCCAGGTCGGGGATATTGATCTCCACATTGAAGTGGCCGGAGTTGGCCATGATGGCGCCGTCCTTCATGACGGCGAAGTGCTTGCGGTCGAGGCCGTTGATGCCGCCGGTGAGGGTGATGAAGATGTCGCCCACGGCGGCCGCCTGGCGCATGGGCATCACCTGGTAGCCGTCCATGGCCGCCTCCAGCGCCCGGATGGCGTCCACCTCCGTGACGATGATGTGGCTGCCCATGCCTTTGGCTCGGAGGGCCACGCCGCGGCCGCACCAGCCGTAGCCGCAGACGACGACGTTCTTGCCCGCCCACAGGATGTTGGTGGCGCGGGTGATCCCGTCCAGGGTGCTCTGGCCCGTCCCGTAGCGGTTGTCGAAGAGGTGCTTCGTGTCGGCGTCGTTGACGGCGATGATGGGGTAGCGCAGGGCTTTGTCCGCCGCCATGCTGCGGAGGCGGTGGACGCCGGTGGTCGTCTCCTCCATGCCGCCGATGAGGCCGGGGAGCAGGTCGCGCCGCTCCTTGTGGAGGGTGGTCACGAGGTCTGCGCCATCGTCCAGCGTCATGGTGGGCCGCATCTCGAGAGCGGAGAGGATGTGCCGGTAGTAGGTCTTGTTGTCCTCGCCCCTGATGGCGAAGGTGGGTATGCCGTACTCGAAGGCCAGGGCGGCGGCCACCTCGTCCTGAGTGCTGAGGGGGTTGCTGGCGCACAGGGCCAGGGACGCGCCGCCGGCCTGGAGCGTCAGCATCAGGTTCGCTGTCTCCGTGGTGACGTGGAGGCAGGCGGCGATGCGCTGGCGGAGCAGGGGCTGCTCCTTGGCGAACCGCTCGCGGACCTGGCGCAGGACCGGCATCTCCCTGGCGGCCCAGTCGACGCGCTTCACCCCGTCCGCGGCGAGGGATGGGTCTTTGACGTCGCCCTGGACGGGCGCGCGGCTCCGCTTCGCCACCGTGGAAGGTCGTGCCATAGGGTTTCTCGGCGCTAGCCTTTCTTGGCGGGCTGCTCGGTCTCGACGGGCAGGCCGGCGGCCTTCCACGCCTCAATGCCGCCCTCCACGTTGTAGCAGCGGGTTCGGCCCATGGCCGCGCCGATCTCGCAGGCCAGCGCGCTCCGCTGCCCCACGGCGCAGTAGAAGACGACGTCCCTGTCCTCCGCCACCTCGCCGATCCGCTCGAAGAGAGCGTCGTGGGGGATAAGCCTGGCCCCCTTGAGGTGCCCCGCCGCATACTCGAACGGCTGGCGCGTGTCGATGAGCTGGACGTTGCCGCGGTCCAGCAGCGCCTTCGCCTCTTTCGCCGTGATCCGCTTGAATGGCTCTTGCGGTTGAACCTTTGGCATGACAACCTCCTCTGGGCCCGCGTTGCAGGAACGGGGGCCGCTCCGTTGAGCGGTTATCGTTTCGCCAGGTACTTGCCCAGCACGGGCTCGAGCTCGCCCAGGACCTTGGCCGGGATCCGCGCGCGGTCGGTGATGATGGCCGTCGCCAGCGCCGCATGACAGGAGCACGAGCGCTCCTTTGGCATCCCGCCGACGACCCGGCGCACGATCCGCTTGGCCGCTTCCACGTTCTTGCCCAGGTTGGCGATGATCATCTGGGCGGTCACCGCGTCGTGCTCCGGGTGCCAGCAGTCGTAGTCGGTCGAGCAGGCCAGGAGAGCGTAGCAGACCTCGGCCTCGCGGGCGAGCTTCGCCTCAGGGAGCGCCGTCATGCCGATGACGCTGGCCCCCCAGGAGCGGTAGAGCTCCGATTCGGCGCGGGTGGAGAACTGGGGCCCCTCCATGGCGATATAGGTCCCGCCCCGGTGGGCCCGGACGCCCTCGGCCGATGCCGCTTCGTAGAGCCGGGCGCTGAGGTCGGCGCAGAACGGGTCCGCGAAGGCGATGTGCACCGCGACTCCCTCGGAGAAGAAGGTGGAGGGCCGCCCCTTGGTCCGGTCGATGATCTGGTCCGGGACGACCATGTCCAGGGGCCGGATCGCCTCCTTGAGGCTGCCGACGGCGCTGATGGAGAGGATGGCGCCGACGCCCAGGCGCTTGAGGGCGAAGATATTGGCCCGGAACGGGACCTGGCTCGGGTTGAGCCGGTGGCCGCGACCGTGCCTGGGCAGGAAGGCGACGCGGCGGCCCTCCAGCGTGCCCACGATGATGGCGTCGCTGGGCTCGCCGAAGGGCGTGCTCACGCGGCGCTCTTCGATGCCGGCCAGGCCGGCCATCTCGTAGAGGCCGCTGCCGCCGATGACGCCGATCTCGACGGGACGCTCCGCCATCACGTCCCCTCCACCAGGCGGCGCAGGCTGGCCGTATACGGCGGCCGCGCCACGCCCCGCTCGGTGACGATGGCCGAGAGATACCGGTGCGGTGTTACGTCGAAGGCCGGGTTGGCCACGCGCACGCCCTCGGGGGCCGTCTGCACGCCGCCCCAGCGGGTGACCTCCTCCGGCGGACGCTCCTCGATGGGGACGCCCTCGCCGGAGGCGAGCGCGGGGTCGATGGTGCTCACCGGCGCGGCCACGTAGAACGGCACGCCGTTCTCCTTGGCCACCACGGCGATGGGATAGGTGCCGATCTTGTTGGCCACGTCGCCGTTCATGGCGATGCGGTCGGCGCCGACGATGACGCACGCGACCCGGCGCGAGGCCAGGAAGTGGCCGGCCATCGAGTCGGTGATGAGGGTGACCTGGAACCCGTCCTGGAGCAGCTCCCAGGTGGTGAGCCGGGCGCCCTGAAGGAGGGGCCTGGTCTCGGTGACTACGACCTGGACGGCCTTGCCTTGCTCGCGGGCGGCGCGCAGGACGCCCAGGGCGGTGCCGTAGCCGGCCGTCGCGAGGCTGCCTGCGTTGCAGTGGGTCAGCACGGTGGCCCCGTCGGGGATGAGGCTGGCGCCGAAGGCCCCCATGCGCCGGTTCGCCTCCAGGTCCTCGGCGTGGATGCGCCGCGCCTCCGCCACGACCGCCTGAGCGATGGCGGGCGGCTCGCCCGCGGCCTCGGCCACCTTCATGACGCGGCGGACGGCCCACGCCAGGCTCACCGCCGTGGGCCGCGCCGCGGCGATCTCGTCCGCGGCGCGGCGCAGCTCGGCGAGGCAGCTCGAGCGGTCGCTGGCCTTGATCGAGCGCGCCGCCAGCGCCACGGCGTAGGCCGCGGCGATGCCGATGGCCGGCGCGCCCCGGACCCGCAGCGCCTGGATGGCCTCGATCATCTGACGGTAGTCGCTGATCTCCAGGGAGACCTGCGCCCTGGGCAGGCGCGTCTGGTCCAGGAGCCGGACCTTGCCGTCAGACCAAGCGATCGTCTCCATCGGTCATTTCCTAACGGTCAATAAAAAAGTCTCTCGGGGGAGAGACTGCGAACCATGAACCGCTCTCATCTTCCCCATCTCCGCAAGAGTGCCGGGTTGAGGAGGACTTGGCACCGTGTCGGCGGATGTCCTGCCGCGACCGGTTGCCGGGCTTCGCAGGGCCTTTCCCTCTGCCTCTCTCGATAAGAGCGCCCCTCGGCGTACGGAGCACTGTACCATGCCAACAGGATAAGTGTCAAGGCGATGGACCCGTCCGGCCTGGGCCTGTGCGGGTGTTCTGAGACCCCCGTGCGGAAGCCCTGGCCCCACGGCGCCGATCAACCCCCTGCTTCCGAACGGAGTTCTATTGACGTCGCCGGATTCGCCATGCATGCATACCGCGGTATGCATACTTCAGAGGGTAGAGTAGAAAGGCGGGGCGGCGGTATGTTAGGAGTATGTTACGGGCATAGAACTCGATTCTTATGACTTTGACTTCGCCGGAATCGCCATGTTAGACTCCCCCACGATTGCGTATCGTAAGGGTACTGGCCGACAGGTATGGACTTAGGCAGGAAAACGCCGCCTCCAGACTCCCACGAATATGACTTCCGAGAGACGATGCGGTTGATCGCCGCATCTGGCGCCGCGCGATGATGGCAATCGCGGGGCCGGCGATGCGAAGGGCAGCCTGGGGCAGCGCCAGGGTCAGAAGCAACTGAAGTAGCGGAGGAGGACCACAATGCTCCTGATGCTTCGAAGCCGGTCGCGGCTGACTCTCGTCACTGCGGTCTCCCTGGCCGTCGTCCTGACGCTCCTGTCCTTCCGGTGGACCTCCTCCTGGGCCCAGGCGCCGGCCTGTATTGGCACCATCACGGTCCCCACGGGCACCGTCGGCACCGTTGCGGAAACGGTCCCAGGCACCATCCCCAGCACCGTGGGTGGGCCAACGCCCTTCTCTACCAGCGGCTTCCTCCGGGTGCTGACCTCGGCTGGCGCCGCCACCACGTCCATCGTGGTGACCCAATTCAGCGCGGTCGCTCTCCGTGGCCAGGCGTGCGGTAATGACTTGGACGTCACGTCGAGCCAGACCTTCGTCTGGACGACCGACGGGGGCGGGTCCTTCACCCCCACGACGACGGTGGGAACGGCGACCACCACGTTCACCGCGACCACGCCGGGCACGTTCATCCTGACCCTCACCTTGCCGGGGGTCGGGGCGGCGCAGACGAACGCTCTACTGACGGTTACTGCGTTTGTCTCACCTCCGCCGCCACCTCCGCCGCCTCCGCCACCGCCGCCGCCTCCACCGCCGCCTCCTCCTCCGCCGCCGCCTCCTCCTCCGCCACCGCCTCCTCCTCCGCCGCCTCCGCCGCCGCCCGTGGTGCTGCCCGTTACGGCGCCGCTACCAGTTACCCCGCTCGGTATCGTACAGACAGCGACCACCATCACAGTGCAACAGGTGACGGCGACGGGCGCACTCTCAACGCTGGCTAGCGTCAACGTTCCCGCCGGGACCACGGCGCTGACCGCTCAGGGCACCCCACTGACCAGCATCACCGTGACGCCGATCCCAGCGGCCCAGGCCCCGCCGCCACCGCCTGGGGCCAACATCATCGGCCTGCCCTTCAACCTGCAGCCCGACGGGGCGACGTTCAACCCCCCCATCGGCGTGACGCTGAGGTTCGACCCGGCGACCTTGCCGCCAGGGACTAACCTACAGACCCTGGTCATCGCCAGGTTCGATGCTGCCACGGGCCAGTGGGTGCAGTTGACCGACATCGTGGTAGACCCGGTCACCAACACCATCACCGGCAAGACCGCCCAGTTCAGCCCCTTCGCCGTGATCAGGGCGACGACGCCGCTGCCCACGCCGACGGCCACGCCGCGGCCCACGGCCACGCCGACGGCCACGCCGCGGCCCACGGCCACGCCGACAGCTGTGCCCACGGCCACGCCGACAGCTGTGCCCACGGCCACACCGACAGCTGTGCCCACGGCCACGCCGACGCGCGCGCCCACACCCACGCCGACAGCCGTACCCACGGCCACGCCGACGCCAACCCCGGCGCCGCCTCCCGTCGTGGAAGAGGAGGAGGGCGGCCTCTCGACCGGCGCCATCGTTGGCATCGTCATCGGCGTGCTCGTTGTCCTCGCCGCCGCCGGGTTCGTGTTCTGGCGCATGCGCCGCTGGCCGACGCCGTAACGGCCGCGCCAAGCGTGCATAGAGAGAAGGGGCCCGGAAGCGGGCCCCTTCTTTTATGGGCGCGTCTCGACTGATAGGATGGTTCAGCGATGCGACCTCCTCTTCGCCTCGACCGCGCCTCGCTGATCGCGTGGGGCCTGTTCGGCCTGGCTCTCGGCGTCTACGTGAGCGGGCTGCCGCCCTCCATCACGTGGCGCCATGCCGCGGCCGACAGCGGCGAGCTGGCGGCCGCCGTGGAGACCTGGGGGGTCCCGCACCCGCCGGGCTACCCCACCTACATTCTGGCCGGCCGGCTCTTCTCGCTCCTGCCTTTTGGCGAGGTGGCGTACCGGCTCAACCTCATGTCAGCCCTTGCTGGCGCGGCCGCCGTCGCCCTCGCCTTTCGCTCGGCGCTGGTCTTGCTGCGGCTGGTCTCGGAGCCGGGCAGGGGAGCGAGCGCGGGCGCCGGAGCGGGACGGGGGCTGGCGGGGTCCGGCGCCCGGGAGGCCGCAGCCGCGGCGGGCGCCCTGTCCCTCGCCTTCGCCCCCGTTTTCTGGGGGCAGGCGATGGTGGCGGAGGTCTACGCCCCCAGCGCCTTCTTCGCCGCCCTCAGCACCTACCTGCTCCTCTCCTGGCTGGAGGCCGTGGAGCGGCGGGGGCGCCCGCCTTCGGCGCTCCGTCCCGTCGCCGCGGCGTTCGTCCTGGGCCTCGGCATGGGCAGCCACTACATGGTCGCGGGGGTGGCGCTGCCGCTGGCCGCAGCGGCCCTCTGGCGGGCCCGGGGCCGGGCCCGGATACCGTGGCCCGCCCTGGCCCTCGCCGCGGTCGCTGGCCTCGGCGTCTTCGTCTACCTTCCGGTCAGCGCCTCCCGCCATCCGCCGGTCAACTGGGGCGATCCCTCGAGCCTCTCTGGGTTCCTGTGGAATGTGACCGCCAGGCCTTACCGGGGCTACGTCTACGGGATAGACCTGGGCCTGTGGGACAACCGCCTGGGCGATTGGGCCAAGCAGATGGTGGACCAGTATCAAGGCGTGGGAGTAGTCCTGGGGCTCGCTGGTTTCTGGCGGCTGTGGCGATGGGACCGCGTCTTCGCAGGGGCGCTGGGCCTCTCGTTCCTGGGGCTCTGCTCCTACGCGACCTTCTACCTGGCGAGCGACTCCTTTGTCTTCCTAGTCCCGGCCCTCTTTGTCGGCTCACTGGCGGTGGCCGCGGGCGCCTACGCCGTCATGGCCGCCGTGCCGCGGGCCTGGGACGCCCGGCGGGCCGCCCTGGCGGGCGCCCTGGCGGCCATCGGCATCGTGGCGCTCGTGCCGGGCGTGAGCCTGGCGCGGAACTATGGCGATCTGGACCTGAGCGGCGATCGAGAGGCGCGGGATTTCGGCCCGGCCGTCCTATCCAGCGTGCCCCCAGACGCGGTGGTCCTCACGGACACGGACCAGCCGCTCTTCTCGCTCTGGTACTACCGGTTCGTTGTAGACACGGGGCCAGGGGCGACGGTGGTGGCGCGGAACCTGCTCCAGTACGACTGGTACGTCGATACGCTCCGGCACCGCCACCCAGGCCTGGCGCCGCCGGGCCTGTCGGGCCCCTTTGCGGGTGTGGTGAAGGGCCTCGTGGAGAAGCTGCTGGCAGAAGGGCGGCCCGTCTACACGACCTTCCAGGACCCCCTGCTCCAGGCCGCGTATCTGCTCATCCCGGAGGGGCTTGTCTACAGGGTCGCGCCCCTGGCCTCCGCCGGCGCGGACGCCGAGGGCGAGAGGGCGGGCTAGCCCACCATCTTCCGCCGCCGACTGCTCAGGTAGTCCACCAGGATGTACTGTCCCAGCCGCTCCGGCGTGGTGTAGAAGACGCGGCCCCGGTTGATGCGCGTGAGCTGCTCGATGAAGTCCACCAGGTAGGAGTTGCGGTCCAGCATGAACGTGTTGATGACGATGGTCTGCTGGGTGCAGCGCCGGACCTCGCTCAGGGTGGCGCGGATGGTCCGGGGGCTGGGCGGGTACTGGAGGTAGAGCTGGCCGCTCTCCATGTGGGCCGTGGGCTCCCCGTCCGAGATCATGATGATCTGCTTGCTGCCGCCCTTGATGCGCGAGAGGAGCTTCTGCGACACGGCCAGCCCGTGCTGGATGTTGGTGTAGGGGTCGAACTCGTCCCAGCTCAGGTAGGGCAGGCGGTCGGCCTTGATCTCGCGGGCGTAGGTGGAGAAGCCGACGATAAACATCTTGTCGCGCGGGAAGTTGGTGCGGATGAGACTATCGAGGGCGAGGGCGACCTTCTTGGCCGCCATGAAGTTGCCGCGCATGGCCATGGAGAGGCTCAGGTCCAGCATGAGCACCGTGGCCGATTGGGACAGGTGCTCCGTGCGATAGACCTCGAAGTCCCCGGGCTGGAGCCTGACCGGCGTCCCGGCCGACTCGCGGCGCACGGCGTTCAGGATGGTCTTCTGGAGGTGCGGGTGGAAGTCGTCGCCGAACTCGTAGGGCTTGGTGGCGTCGGCCAGCTCGCCTCCGGAGCCGAGGGAATCGACCTGGTGGCCGCCGGGCCGGGCCTTCTTGATATAGGCGAAGATCTCCTGGAGCGCCTTCTGCCCGATCTTCCGCATGCCCTTGGGTGTGAGCTCGAACCGGGCGCCGGTCTGGCGGATGTAGCCCTGCTTCTCCAGGAACTCGGCGAGGCGCGCCAGCTGGTCGAGGGCATGGCGGGCCTCCTCGCCCAAGACCTCGCGGACGAGATCGCGGTCGATGTCGCCGGCTGAGGAGCCCTGCTGCGCCCGGCGGAGCTGCCGCTCCAACTCGTCCATCCGGTGCAGCTGGTCCATCAGGTCCAGGGCCTGGGACAGGTCCACCTGGTCCTGGCCGGAGAAGGGGTACTCGCGGCGCAGGCCTGCCAGGGGGTCCGCGTCCTCCAGATGCGCGGCCAGGCGCCCCAGCTCCTCTTGCAGGCCCGGGTCGCCCATGATGGACTGGAGCAGGCCCTGGAGCTCCTTGGCCTGCTCCGGCGAGAGGCTGTTGAGGAGCGACTGGACCTGCCTCATCTGGCGCTGGACCTGCTCGATGAGCTGGTCCAGGCTCTGGGGAGGGTTGGGGCCGAAGAGGGAGCCGAACCGCTCCATGAACTTCTGGAAGTCCGGCTCCTGGCCCTGGAGCCGTTGCTCCAGCATCTCGTTGAGGTCGCGGACCATCTGCTTGAGGAACTGGAGCGCCTCCGGGGACATGTTCCGCAGGGCCTGGGAGACGTCCTTGAAGAAGCTATCGGCCGCCTGGCGCTGGAGCATCTTGAGGAGCTCGTCGAACTCCTCCTTGGCCTGGGGGTCCATGAACTCGTAGTCGCGGAGCTGGGCGATGGCCTTGCCCAGGTCGTTCTTGGGGACCGACTGGAGGAACTCCTGGTTGCGGGTCGCGCGCCGCTCCAGGTCCTGGGCCAGCCTGCGGGCGGTCTCCGGGTCGAGGCCGTGGGCGGGGGCGCCCTCTGCCTGGCGCTGGAGCTCGCGGGCCCGCTCGACCTGGCGCTGGATGCCCGCCTTCTCGTGGCCCAGGACGCTCTCCAGCTTCTTGCGCAGGTCGTCGAGGGCAGAGCCCAGGTTATGACGCTGGAGCTGCTCCTGCCGCCGCTGCTGGAGCCGCTGGAGCAGGTCCTGCAGGCCCATGGACCGCTCGCCGAAGCGGTTGGGCAGGCCCCGGCGCATGAGCGATCGCAGGGCGGCGCTGACGTCGCCCTGCGACAGCAGCTGGTCCGAGAGCTCGCCCATGATGGCGCTCTCGTCCAGGGGGAAGATGCTCTGGCTGCCGTCCCAGTGGGAGTACCGGAACGTCGTCACGCCTACCCTCGGTACCGGTAGGTCCCCTCGACCTTGTCCCGGTTCAGCCGCCGGTTCAGGTGCAGGCCCTCCAGGATGAACTCGATGGCCGATGCGATGGAGGCCGCGTCCTCGTCCACCCGCAGCTTGCGGACGCCCTCTCGGATCTCAGGAAGCTCGCCCAGCGCCTTCATGTAGGCCTTGGATGGCATCGCCTCCGAGACCTCCAGGCTGAAACCCTGGTCGAAGCGGGCCACGAGGGGCTCGAGGTCCTGGACGCTGAGGTGGCGGCTGAAGGTGTTCAAGACACCCTTCTTGATCAGCTCCTCCAGCAGCTTGCCGTCGCGGCCCTCCTCGACCGACTCCAGCTCCAGCTTGCCGCTGGTGGAGGCTAGGATGAACTGGAGGTCGGTGACGCGGGGCACGGCCGACTTCTCGCCCACGCGTATGGCCCGGCGGATGGCGTTGCTGACCATCGTCTCATAGTTGCAGATGGTCACGCGGACGCTGACGCCGGAGCGCTGGTTGATGTCTGGACTGCGGCGCGCCAGGGAGGTGATCTCGCCGACGATCTCTTTCATGTACGGGGGCACGGAGACGGGGATGCCGGTGTCGTCGGTGGCGTGCGCCTCCTGATCGACGATGGCGATCTCCTCCTCGAGGCGCCGGGGGTAGTGGGTGCGCACCAGGGAGCCGTACCGGTCCTTGAGGGGTGTGATGATGCGCCCTCGGTTGGTGTAGTCCTCCGGGTTGGCGCTGGCGACGACGTAGACGTCCAGGGGCAGGCGGACGCGGTAGCCCTTGATCTGGATATCCCGCTCCTCCATGAGGTTGAAGAGGCCCACCTGGATCCGCTCGGTCAGGTCCGGGAGCTCATTGATGGAGAAGATGCCGCGATTGGTCCGCGGGATGAGGCCGTAGTGGATCGTCAGTTCGTCGGAGAGGTAGCGCCCCTCGGCGACCTTGATGGGGTCGATCTCGCCGATGAGGTCGGCCATAGTGATGTCGGGGGTCGCCAGCTTCTCGCTGTAGCGCAACGCACGATGGACCCAGGTGATGGGCGTCGCGTCGCCCTTCTCCGCGATGCGCTCTCTGCCGAACTTGGAGATGGGGTGGAAGGGGTTGTCCGAGACCTCGCTCCCCTCGATGGCCGGGATATACTCATCGAGGAGATTGACCATGGCGCGGATGATGCGCGATTTGGCCTGGCCCCGCTCGCCAAGGAAGATCAGGTCGTGGCCCGAGAGGACGGCGTTCTGCACCTGCGGGACGACGGTGTCGCCATAGCCGATGATCCCCGGAAAGAGGTCGTCGCCCTTGCGCATCCGGTCGATGAGGTTCTTGCGGAGCTCTTGCTTGACGGTCAGAACCTTGTAACCGGACCGCCTCAGCTCTGCCAGCGTCCGGGCTTCCGGGGGCTTGGCCATGGACGGCGCTCCTCTCGCGTGGGACCTGGCCTCGGGGCGGCGCCAGGTAAGCATGGGCCCGCAGCGCGGCGTTCCTGAGATGCGTCCGGCATGGGACGGGAAGATGGGTGGGCGCCGGGCTCGCGGGCTGTGGCCCAAGTATAGCCGGGGCCTGTCCGGAGAAGCAAGGGGACGGGGCCCCACGCGTCAGGAGCGGCCGCGGCGGCGGGGGCGGGCCGCAGCGGCCAGCGCGCCCCTGCGCTCCACCCAGACCTCCACGGAGACGCTATCCAAGACGCCGCCGTGGATCGGGAGCCGCGGCTTCTTGACCCGGACGCGCACCGCCTCCGCAGGGAAGCGCTCCAGGATGCGCGTCGCGACCTCATCGGCGAGGCGCTCCAGGAGGTTCCGGCTGGGCCCCTCGATGATCTCGCGCACCACGGCGTAGACCTCGCCGTAGTCGATGGTGTCGGACAGGCGGTCGCTGCGGCGCGCCTTGGAGAGGCCGGCGTGGACCTCCACGTCCACCTCGAACTGGCGTCCCAGGGACCGCTCCTCGGCCTGGGCGCCGTGCCGGCCGAAGAAGAGCATGCCGCTCAGACGAATGACGTCCCGTGCAGCCATGGCGAGGGGCCTCGAGGGGCGCGCCCCCTAGTTGGGGGAGATGCGCCGGCCCAGCTGACCCTCCTCCGGCGGCTGCCCGCCCGACTGCTTGCGCAGATAGAGGAACGTCTGGAGCGTCCGGTTCTCCCGCATCAGCAGGCTCAGCTCCTTCTGGAGCCGCTCGTCGGCCCGGGGCGTCTCCAGGAGACGCTGTTTTTCCAGATGTTGGACGGCCAGGATGCTCCCGACGAGATAGGAGAGGCGCTCCGCGTCCAGGTCCAGGTCCAGGTCGACCCGGTCCCGCTGGGAGAGCTGGGCCAGGATGTCCAGGTGGACGGAGAACTGCTCCCTCACCGAGGCCACGAGCGGATCGAGGCCCGCCGTCTCGCCCAGGCCGTAGCCAAGGAGCTCCACCTCCCCGCGCATGTAGGGGCGGAGCTGGGTCACCCGCAGCAGGCGGAACGGCCGCTCGCCGACGGTCTTGAGGTTCATCCGCCCCTGGTCCAGCGCCTGGACGTCGGCGATGCGCGCGGTGGTGCCGACGGTGAAGGGCACGGCGGGAGCGCCGACCTCGCGGCCGCTCTGGATCAGCAGGACGCCGAAGCTCCGCTTGTCCCGCAGGCATTCTCCGATCATGAGCTTGTATCGCTCCTCAAAGATATGGAGCGGCAGGAGCTGGTCCGGAAAGAGGACGACGTTATTCAGAGGGAAGAGGGGGATCTCCAGGGGGTCGCTCATAGCGGGGCGGGAAGCGGGGCGGGAAGCGGCGCGCGGGCGCGACTTTGGCGCCCATTATAGCACTCGACCTCTCCCGCCCCGAAAAGTCGGGGCGAAGAATCGATCATGCTGGCGTTCAGCACCAGGAAGAATGAAAATGCGGGGGCGCCTGGTGGCCCTCTCCCCCGCCCACGACTAGGTCGGGGTCTGCCCCCTCTCCGGCTCGGAGAGGGGGCCAGGGGGTTAGGGCGTTGCCAACTCCAGGAAGCCACGAGCTCAACGGTTGAGTAACCTTCGATGTGTCGTGTAACGTGCTGCCGAGGCAAAAGTCTCCGGCCCCCCGACAAATCGGGGGGCCACTTTCCGCCCGCCCCGATGCGTCGGGGCGGGTATCCAGCGGCCTGTTTTATGAAAAAGGGGCGGATATCCCCGCCCCTTTCGCTCGCCGAGGGTTACGCGACTACTACTTCAGCGGCCTCTCGCCCAGGAGGACCTCCATCGGGAGGACCTTCCTGCGCTGGCCGCGGTTGGCGCGCTTGCGGGAGATGGCGCCGCCCTTGGACCCGCGTGTGCGGATGACGCCTTTCAACTGGGCGCGGTCGGACATGGTTCACCTGATGGATTATCGAGGCAGCAACGCTCCTTGTAGTGTACCTGGAGGCCCGCGACGGCGCAAGAGGAGAGGCGACGGCGGCCAGGGCCGTTCGGTTGTCCTGGGAACCCTTTCTTGACAGAAAGGTGTTCCCAGACCCTCCCAAAGAACCTTAGGCGTGGAGTAGCGAGGGGGTGGGCCCTGAGGCCCACCCCCTCGCTACTCCACCTCTAAAGTTTTCTGGAAGGGGCCTGGGGAAAGCCTCTTTGTCAAAAGAGGTTTCCCCAGAATAATCGAAGGGCCCTGGCCCGCGGGTGCGCTGCCCTTGACCGGGCTTTCACGCCACGCCTAGAATGGGATCGTACAACCTGCGCTCTCTCCTGTCGGGGCCCCGTCACCATGCGCGTCGAGGAGCACTTCTCCGCGGGCGGCGTCGTCTATCGCCGGCGCGATGGCGAGATCGATGTCGTCCTGTGCGGGCGCAACAAGCCGCTGACCTGGAACCTGCCCAAGGGCACGCCCGACCCCGGCGAGACGCCGGAGCAGACGGCCCTGCGCGAGGTCCGCGAGGAGACGGGCCTGGAGGTGGACCTCCAGTCGGACCTGGGCCAGATCGAGTACTGGTTCTCCAAGAGCGGCGCCCGCATCCACAAGCGCGTTCAGTTCTTCCTCATGCGCGCCACCGGCGGCTCCACGGAGAGCCACGACCCGGAGTTCGACTGGGTCACCTGGTTCTCCAGCGACGAGGCCGCTCGCACGCTGACCTACCCCAACGAGGCCGGCGTGGTGGCACGGGCCCTGAGCCGCCTGGACGAGGCCGGTGAGAGGACCGCCGATGCGCGCTGAAGGGACTTTCGTCGTCCTGCGCGAAAAGCGCCTGAGCGACGCCGAGAACGACTACGCCTGGAGCACCGACCCCGAGCTGAGCCGCCTGGACGCCGCTCAGCCCCTGTCCATGTCCTTCCGCGACGCGCGGACGCTGTGGGAGGAGGAGATGCTCTACCCTCCGCCTCGCCGCCGGCGCTTCGGCATCGAGACGAAGGACGGCGTGCACATCGGCAACTGCATGGTCTACGACATCGACGAGGGCAAGGGCCAGTGCGAGATGGGCATCATGATCGGCGACCGGCGCTACTGGAACCGGGCCTACGGCACGGACGCCGTGGAGACGCTGCTGCGCCATCTCTTCACCGAGGGCGGGATGCGGCGCGTCTATCTGCACACGCTGGAGTGGAACGTCCGGGCCCGGCGGGCCTTCCAGAAGGCGGGCTTCCTCGCCGTGGGGAGGGTGCGCCGCAACGCCTTCGACTTCATTGCAATGGAGATCACCAAGGAGCGGTGGCAGGAGCGGGAGGTCCGGGAGGCGTCCACGCCGGCTCCCGCCTCCGGCGCCGCGCGCCCCGGAAGGACCAACAGGCGCGGGCTGTGAGCCCGCGCCTGTCCGCCCTCTCCCACCCCGGCCTGCCGGGGCGCCCTCCCGTCGAGGGGGAGGGGGTGGCCCCTTCGCGGAGTTTACCCTGAGCGGAGCCGAAGGGCTCAGGACAGGCTCCGGCCGGGGGTGAAGGTAGAGCAGGCGAAGGCCAGCGACGACTACGTCTTGACCGGCTGGGGGGCGCGGGCCCCGCGTCTCGCCAGAGACGCGATGGAAACAGACCAGATCTACTTGACCGGCTGGGGGGGCGCGGGATTATACAGGTCCTTGCCCAAGGTCGCGGGGAGGAGCTGGGCGATCTCCTCCTCCGTCCACCGGCCCATCTTCTGCATCGTGCGGGCGGCGTAGGGGGCGTTCATGAGGGAGATCTGCCCGCCCTGGACGTAGAAGATCTGTCCGTTGATATCCTTGGCCGCATCGGTGCACAGATAGACGACCATGGGCGCGACATCCGCAGGGTCCAGGCGGGGCGGCGGCGCCGACCCCTCGCCCATGACCGGCGTGATGCCGGCGCGGTTGCGGGCGTCGCGGGCCTGCGGGGTGACCGTGGCCGTGAGCCGCGTGGCCGCCGCCGGCGATATGCCGTTGACGGTGACGCCATACTTGCCCATGTCGCGGGCGACGGTGCGGACGAAGCTCGCGATGCCATCCTTGGCGGCGCCGTAGTTGGCCTGGCCGGCGTTGCCATAGAGGCCCGAGTTGGAGGTGAAGCCGATGATGCGGCCGCTGCGCTGCTGCCGCATGACGATGGAGGCGAACTTGCCCGTGGTGAACATACCTTTGAGGTGCACGGCGATGACGGCGTCCCACTCCTCCTCCGTCATGTTGAAGACCATGCGGTCGCGGAGGATGCCGGCGCAGTGGACCAGGATGTCCAGCCGGCCGAACGTATCGACGGCCGTCTTGATGATGCGCTCACCGCCGGCCATGGTGGCCACGGTATCGTAGCAGGCCACAGCCTGGCTGCCGCCCTTCTTCACCAGCTCCACGACCTCGTCGGCGGGCTCATGGGAGCCGCCGGAGCCCTCGGGGCCGCCGCCCAGATCGTTGACGATGACCTTGGTCCCCTGCGCGGCCAGGGCCAGACAGATCTCCCGGCCGATGCCCCGGCCGCCTCCGGTAACGACAGCGACTCTGCCTTCGAGATGCTTGGTCATGACGTCCTCCTGGATGGGTGAAGCAACCCACCTGCGGCGGGCTAGTCCTTGGGCGGGGCCGGCGGCGCGGGGTTGACCAGGCCGGCGGCCAGGGTGTTCGGCACCACCTGGATCAGCTCGTCCACCGTCCAGCGGCCGTCCTTGTAGATGGTCTTGACGGGCCGGGGCGGCGCCACCCACGAGACGACGCCCCCGCCGATGAAGAGGACCTGCCCGTTGAGGTTGGATGCCTTGTCGCTGGCCAGGTAGACGACCATGGGCGTGACGTCCTCGGGCTGCATCTCCTCGACCTTGGCCTCGAAGCCGAAGCCCTCGCGCTTGATGCCCTGGCGCTCGCGCAGGTCGCGGGCCTTGAAGTACTCCTCGGTGAGGGTCATGCGGGTGCCGGCCATGGGGGCGACGGCGTTGACGGTGATGCCGTAGCGGCCCAGGTCCAGGGCCACGACCTTGGTGAACCCGGCGATGCCTCCCTTGGCCGAGGAGTAGTTGGCCTGGCCGGTGTTGCCGTAGAGGCCCGAGGTGGAGGTGAAGGTGATGATGCGCCCGCTCCGCTTCTGCCGCATGACCTGCGAGGCCGGCTTGACGCAGGCGAAGGTGCCTTTGAGGTGGGTGGCGATAACGCCGTCCCATTCCTCCTCGGACATGTTGAAGATCATGCGGTCGCGGAGAATGCCGGCGCAGGTGACGAGGATGTCGACGGTGCCGAAGGCGTCGAGGGCGGTCTTGATGATATGCTCGCCGCCGGCCATGGTGGCGACGCTATCGTAGCTGGGGACGGCCTGGCCGCCCGCCTTCTTGATCTCCTCGGCTACCAGGTCCGCCGCCTTTTGGGACGCGCCCTCGCCGGTGCGGGAGCCGCCCAGGTCGTTGACGACGACCTTGGCGCCGTGCTCCGCGAGCTTCAGTGCCACGGCGCGGCCGATGCCGTTGCCGCCGCCGGTGACGACGGCGACCTTGTTCTTCAACCACTGGACCATGGGGACCTCCTCTCGAATGGGCGCGGCGTCGAGGGCCGGGCCGCTACGCAACCTGTCTGGACGGCAGGATGACCGTCGCGGTGCCGGGCGTCGTCTTCTCGCCCTTGCCGTTCTCGAGCCAGATGTCGCACTCGACGTAGTGGCACTGCCCTTCCACGTACTTGCGCTTGACGGCGCCCTTGCAGACCAGCGGGTCGTTGGGCAGGTCCATGCCCCGGTACTGGACGCTGAGCTTGCGAAGGGCGCCTTCGGGGCCGATCCAGTCGGTGACGAGCTGGGCCAGGAAGGCGTTCTTGAGGGCGCCGTGGACGATGACGCCCGACAGGCCGTCCTTGAGGGCGATGTCCTTGTCGTAGTGGATCTGATAGAAGTCCAGGGAGGCGCCGGCGTACTTGACGAGCTGCTGGGTAGAGACGTTCTTGTGGAGCGGCGGGAGCGCGTCGCCTTCCGGCACGTCCTCCCAGTAGAGGGTCTTGCGCATGGGGCTCTCTCCCGATGCCGCGAGGGCCTAGTACAGGATGCGGTTCTGGCGCTGGGTGGCCGTGAGCTGGCCGAGCTGGTTTCTGTAGATGTTGTCAACGCCGACGAAGAGCATGGGCCCCAGGCGCCCGCTCTTGACGTTCAGGCTCGCGAGCTTGGAGGTGGCGGTGATGCGGTCGCCGGGCCGGATGGGCTCGAAGAACTCCCAGTCGCTCCCGCCGTCCAGGACGCGCTGGAGCCCGGTCATGGCCTGGACGTTGACGGGCGGCTCCTTGGGAAAGAAGGCGCGGAAGAAGGTGGGCGGGGCGATGATGCCTCCGTACCGGGTCTTGCGGGCCTCGGCCTCGTCGCAGTAGAGGGGGTTGAGGTCGCCCACGGCCTCCGCGAAGCGCCGCACGTGCCACTGCTCGACGGGGTAGGTGACGGGCTCGGACTCGACGCCGATGGCCTTGCGCATGGCATCGGTGATCAACGTCTCTTCTGGCATACGAGACCTCTCCAAGGGCCCTGGGAGAGTGGCGGGCGAACGACCGGCGGAAGAGCGTGGACAGTCTACCTGAGCGGCCAGGAGGCGTCAACGGAGGTGGCCCGGTCAGGCAGGGTCTTTTCATTCTTCGGCAAACCTTTGAACCTCACCGTGGTTCGACAAGCTCACCACGAGCGGGTTTTGGTCTTCCGTTCGCCCTGAGCCGAGCGAAGCGAGTCCTGAACGGAGTGAAGGACCTGTTCCTGTCGAAGGGCGACAATGAAAAGACCCCGCCCGGTCAAGGGGCCACGACCGCGAAGAGGAGTCGGTCCAGCCACCTCTTGCGGGGCTCCGCGGGCCGGCGTGGTTCTATTGAGCCAGTGGATGGGCCATTTCGCGCCGCAAGACGCACCATCGGCCACCTCCAGCGCCGTGGTTCGCCATTGGCTCACCGCAACGCGGTTACTTTACAACCGCCGGGTGGCTTTTCTATAATGAACCGTAGCCGGATGGGGCGCGGGCGACGTACGCTTGCCGCCCTGTCTGTTTTATGGGAGGAGTCGTCGATGTCGCCCGAGCCCGTCTACGTGACTGAAGGGGGCTTGCAGAAGTTCAAGGCTGAGCTGGAGCACCTGCGCACCGTCCGTCGCCAGGAGGTGGTCGCGCGGATCCAGCAGGCCCGCGAGCTCGAGGTGTCGGGCACCGACGCCGAGTACGACGACGCCAAGAACGAGCAGGCCTTCATCGAGGGGCGCATCCTCGAGCTGGAGAACATCATCAAGAACGCCACCATCGTCCATCATGATCACCCCTCGACGCGGATCCAGATCGGCTCGACGGTGAAGGTGGTCACCGAAGACGGCGGGGAGGAGTCGTACACCATCGTCGGCAGGACGGAGGCGGACCCGCTCCGCGGCAAGATCTCCAACGAGAGCCCGGTGGGGAGGGCGCTCCTGGGCAAGCGCATGGGCGAAACGGTCACGGTCTCCGCGCCGCGCGGCGCCATCGTGTACAAGATCAAGCAGGTCAGGTAGGGCCCGCTCCGGGCGCCATTCGTCGTCGGCTCAGGCCAGGCCATCCGGCCTTCGCTCGCTCAGGCCGGCGCCCGGCCGCCGGTCTCGACTATCGATAGCCCGGACCCATCGTCATGCTCTCTCTCGATCTCATCCGCAAGGACCCCAGCGCGGTCCGGCGTGCCCTGGCCCGCCGCCGCGAGGACGCGCCCCTTGACGCTATTCTGGAGTTGGATGCCCGCCGCCGCGTACTCGTGGCCGAGGGTGACCAGCTCCGCGCCCGGCGCAATGAGGTGAGCAGGCAGCTCGCCCGGATGGACCCCAGGCCGCCCGAGACGATCGCCGAGATGCGGCGCGTGGGCGACCGCATCAAGGAGTTGGAGACAGAGGTCTCGCGCGTCGAGCAGGAGGTCCACCAGGCACTCCTGCGGCTCCCCAACCTGCCCAAGGACACGGTGCCGGAGGGGGCTGACGCCTCGGCCAACGTGGTGGTCCGCCAATCGGGCGAGCCCCGGCGGTTCGACTTCCAGCCGCTGCCCCACTGGGACCTGGCGGCGGGTCTGGGCATCATCGATTTCCAGCGGGGGCAGAAGATCTCCGGCTCGCGCTTCTACGTGCTGCGGGGGGCCGGCGCCAAGCTCCAGCGGGCCCTCATCCAGTGGATGCTGGACACCCACACGCGCGAGCGCGGCTACGAGGAGGTCTACCCGCCCTTCATGGTGCGGCAGGAGGTGGTCTACGGCGCCGGCCAGCTCCCCAAGTTCGCTGACAACCTGTACCACGACGCCGAGGAGGACTTCTGGCTGGTCCCCACGGCCGAGGTGCCCCTTACGGGCCTCTACGCCGGCGAGATCCTGCCGCCGGGCACGCTCCCCCTGAACCTCACGGCCTACACTCCCTGCTTCCGGCGCGAGAAGATGTCGGCTGGGAGGGACATCCGCGGCATCAAGCGGGGCCACCAGTTCGATAAGGTGGAGCTGTACAAGATCGTGGCGCCGGAGCGGTCGGACGAGGAGCTGCAGAAGCTCGTGGCCGACGCGGAGAACATCGCGGTCAAGCTGGGCATCCCGCACCGGGTGGTGCGCCTCTGCGCTGGCGATCTGGGGTTCGCGGCGGCTGAGGGGTACGACGTCGAGCTGTGGGCGCCGGGGTGCGGCGAGTGGCTGGAGGTCAGCTCGTGCTCGAACTGCGGGGACTTCCAGGGCCGGCGGGCCAACATCCGGTTCCGGCGCGAGGCGGGCGCCAAGGCCGAGTTCGTGCACACGCTGAACGGTTCGGGGCTGGGCCTGCCGCGAGTGATGATCGCCGTGCTCGAGAGCTATCAGGAGGCCGATGGCTCGGTGGTGGTGCCGGAGGCGCTGCGGCCGTACACGGGGTTCGAGCGGATCACGAGGACCTAACCCCCGGCCCCCTTCGGCAAGTAGGGGCGGGCCCCCGTGCCCGCCCATCTGGGGCAACCACGGAGGGTTGCCCCTACGAAGGAAAAATCACAACCTCTGAGCATGACGAAGGGGCAGGCTCTCCCCTCGAGGGAAGGGGAGCAGCATAGCGGAGGGATGGCAGAGCGGCCGAATGCGACGGTCTTGAAAACCGTTGGGCGAAAGCCTCGTGGGTTCGAATCCCACTCCCTCCGCCAGGCTCGCGCTTAGAGCTATCGGAAGAATCTGAGCGGCGCCGACCATCGCCGCCCCTTCGTGGGCAAAGCCCCGGCGATCGCCCGGCCGATGCCTTCCCCTTGACAGTGTGCACTACTGCTCCTAGCATGGAGCCGCTTATCAAGGTGACCGGCGGGGACGCGTCGGTTGTCGTTTGGTCACAGCCCCTGCGGTGGCGATGGGGGGATGTCGCGATGGTCTGCTTGTCCGTACGGCGTCTGTTCCCGTCCCTCGCTCTTGTGGCCGCCCTAGCCCTCGTCATCGCCGCGTGCGGAGGGGGAGAGGAGGCAACGCCAACAGCCCCACCCCCAACGGCTACGCCGCGCCCGCCGGCCGCCACAGCGACACCCGCGCCGGCCACCGCCACGCCCACTCCACAGCCCCAGCGCGGCGGCGTCTTCGCTATGCGCATCCCGCGCGACGTCCAGAACTGGGACCCACACCTCAGGATCACCTTCGACACCATTCACCGCGGCCAGCCCCTCTACAGCAATCTGTTGCGAATCGAGCCCTATGGCGATAACGCTGTCGAACCGGATGTGGCCGAAAGTCATCAGGTGAGTGCTGACGGCAAGGTGTGGACGTTCCGAATCCGACAGGGCATCAAGTGGCACGATGGGAGGCCCCTAACTGTCGAGGATGTCGTCTTTAGCCTGAAGCGGCTTACGTTTCCGACTCCTACCTTCAAGTCGCACCTCTCCGATCTGTTTTCAGACGTGGATACCGTCGAGGCTGCGGACCCCTCTACCGTCCGGGTCACCCTGAAGCGGCCTTCAGCCGTTCTCCTCACCGCTTTGACCAGCATTTTTGCCGTCGTGGTGGCCCAACATGTAAACGACGTGGGTACAACCCCGGTGTTTTCCGGCCCCTTCAAGCTGGAAAAGGTGGAGCCGGGTGTTGGCAATACGCTGGTGAGGAACCCCGAGTACTTCTTCAAGGGACTGCCGTACCTTGACAGTATCGTCCAGTTCACCATTCCAGACAATGCGACTGCCTTGGCCGCATTCCGGACCGGGAGATTGGACTGGACAGGTGGTGGTACGCAAATCTCCGTCGCCAATATGGAAGATCTCCTGCGTGCGCGTCCAGGCGCCCAGGCTCTGCGCCTCCCCGGCACCAGCGTGAAACAGATCTTCCTGAGCACCAAAGAGCCCTTTACCACTCCTGATGTCCGACGGGCGTTGCACCTGGCCGTCGACCGGCCTGAGATCGTCCAAGTGAGGTACGAAGGCCTTGGCACCCCAAACGTGGCTACTATGCCGCCGGGGAGGTGGGCGCTGCCTCCTGAGGAATTCGACAAAGCGCCTGGCTGGCGCGTGCCGAAAGACCAGGACCTCGTGGAAGCCAGGGCGCTGATGGAGCGAGCAGGCTTCAGCGCAAGGAGTCCGCTGCGGCTGACCCTCATGACCCAAGGCTCCGAAAACCAGAACGAGGCTGTTCTCATCGCCAGCCAATGGCGAAAGATAAACGTCGATCTGAGCATCGACCTCGTGGAGCTCCCGGTACTGCTGGAGCGCCGCAAGAACGCGACTTTCGAAGTCCACTACGCAGCGCTGGGGAGCGCCGTTGACGACCCAGTTGCCGTCTTCGGGAGGTACTTCGTTCCGGGAGCTCCGGAGAACTGGGTTCGGTACGACCTGCCCGAGATCGTTCGACTCTACGAGGAGCAGGGCAGGCTGCTCGATGTCGCGGCCCGGCGGGCGAAGGTATGGGAGCTCCAGCGGAAGGCCATCGAATTGGCCTGGTGGATTCCCACGGTCACCGGCATCTCCCTTGAGGCGCTAGCGCCGAGGGTCAAGCATTTCCCGACGGTGCAAGGCGTCCAGCCCAACCGATTTCGCTCTGAGCAGGTCTGGCTTCAACAGGGGTAGGGGGGATCCGCCGCCCGAATAGCTGACCAAGCCGCCGGTGGACGTGAGCGTAACAGTGGAGACCAGCACCGGATGCACTCGTGCTGTTGCATGTCCTAACATAGAGTGACCCTGTCACCCACATCCTAGCCAGTTAGCCATGAGCTACCAGTTTCGCTCGGCCCAGATTGCCACAGAAGGTCCGCTGGAGGCCATCGAGACCTGCTTCGAGCGCGGGTGGACCGATGGCCTGCCCGTGATGCCGCCGACGCCCGAGCGCGTGGCCCAGTTCCTGGACGCCGCCGGCGTCGCGCCGGATGAGGTCGTCGGGGCCGTCCCTACGCGCGAGGTGGTCATCACCGCCGAGAAGGTGGCAATCAACGCCGTCATGGCCGGCTGCCTCCCGGAGTATATGCCGGTGGTGATGGCGGCGGCGCGGGCCATGTGTGACGAGCCCTTCAACCTCCACGCCAACTCCGGCACCCTCTCCGGCGCGGCGCAGATCATCGTCGTGAACGGCCCCGTGCGGGGCGAGCTTGGCATCGCCTGCCGGGACGGCCTCTTTGGCCCGGGCTTCCGCGCCAACGCCACCATCGGGCGGGCGATCCGGCTGGTCATCCGGAACGTCGCCCGCTCCGTCCCCGGCTTTCTGGACCGCGCCTCCTTCTCGCAGCCGGGCCGGTACACCTGGTGCTTCGGCGAGAACGAGGAGGAGAGCCCCTGGACGCCGCTGCACGCCGAGCGGGGCCTGCCCCGCGACACCAGCGCCGTGACGCTCTTCGCGGTGATGGACCCGGTGAAGGTCACCGGCCTGCACCCCCAGCGTCCCGAGGAGTTCCTGGACCGGGCATCCGTCATGCTGCGCATGGTCTGGACCTACAGCCAGACGTCCAGCTACGACGCGTGCCGGAGCCTGCTCGTCGTCATCGGCCCCGAGCACATGGACCTGTGCGCCACGGCCGGATGGAGCAAGGACGACATCCGCCGCTATCTCTTCCCGAGGCTGAAGGCGCCGGCGGCGGGCTACGAGTTCCCGTCGCCCATCGCCCGGCCGGAGCATATCCTGATCGTGGCCGCGGGCGGCCGGGCCATGGCCCAGAGCTGGTTCATGGTCCCGTTCCCCAGCCACTGCCCCGTCACCCGCGCGTTGGAGCCAGGAAGGAGGCCGTCGTGAGCCAAGCAGTGAGCCGCAACGAGTATGTGATCCTTGATCCGACGTCCGGCCCCCTGAAGGCCAGGGACGAGCGGCCCATGGCCCGGCGGGCCAAGACGCTGAACGGCGCCGTGCTGGGGCTCCTCGCCAACGGCAAGTCCAACAGCCAGGAGCTCCTGGACGCCGTCTTCGAGGAGCTGGCGCGAACGTTCGAGCTGGGGCGTCCGCTCCGGTTCCGGAAGGACAGCGTCTCGGTGCCGCCGCGCAGGGAGCACCAGGCCCAGCTGGTCGAGGGGGCCAGCGCCGTCATCACGGCCATCGGCGACTGAGGGTCGTGCAGCTCGCGCAGTATGCGCGACGCCATCGAGCTGGAGTGGTCGGGCGTGCCGTCGGTCGCCATCATCGCCGAGCCGCTGGTGGGCTCCGCCGAGGCGATGAAGCGGCTGAGCGGCGTCCCAGACTACGAGTACGTGGTGGTGCCCTTCCCGGTGGGCGGGCTGGACGGGGAGCGGCTGCGGGCGCGGGCGCGGGAGATCGCGCCGAGGATTATCGGGCTGCTGACGGCGAGCAGGACCTAACCCGCCCGCACCCCCTGCGTGGGTACCCGGCGGGAACGCCCCTCTCCCAGTGGGAGAGGGGCGTGAGGGGACAGCAGCATGCGCAAGTACGACATCATCTCGGCCGATACGCACCTGGAGATCTCGCCCGAGCAGTGGACGTGGCGGCTGCCGGCCGCGTACCGCGACCGCGGGCCGCGGGTGGTGAAACTCCAGGAGAAAGACCTGCCGCCGGGCCTCTCCGTGCGGGGCGAGGGCTGGATCGCCGAGGGGGTCGATAAGGCGGTGCCGCTGGGCATGAACCTGGCGGCGGGCAAGAGGCCCCAGGAGCGCCGCACCTACGGCTGGTCGTATAGCGAGAACCACGTTGGGACGGGTGACGCCGCCCAGCGCGTCCGCGAGATGGACCAGGACGGCGTGGACGCGGAGGTGGAGTACGCCGCCGTCGCCGGGCCGGGGTTCCTGGGCCGCATCAAGGACCGCGATCTCTACCTGGCCTGCATCGAGGCGTATAACGATTTCTTAGGCAAGGACTTCTGCGCCTGCGCGCCCGACCGTCTGTGGGGCCTGGCCCAGGTCCCCACGACCGGCATCGAGGACGCCATGGCCGAGCTCCAGCGCACGCGCGATCACCCAGGGATCAAGGGCTGGCAGCTCGGCGCCTGGCCCAGCGGCAAGGGCTACCCGACGGACGAGGACGATGCGTTCTGGGCCCTGGCGCTCAGGCTCAAGGCGCCCATCACGGCCCACGTCACTTTCTCCGAGGACGCCGGCGGCGAGCCCAAGCGCAGCGGCCAGGTCCTCGAGGGGACGGGCGCGCCGATCCACTCGGTGATGTCGGGCGGCTGCCCGCGTCCGGCCTACACGGTCTGCCAGATGATCGTGCGGGGCGTCTTCGACCGCTTCCCGGAGCTGCGCCTGCACTTCGCCGAGACGGGCGCGGGCTGGGCCCCTTACTTCATGGAGCACAGTGACCTGGTCTACCAGCAGTTCGGCCCGGCGAAGGGCGTGAAGCTGGACCGCCTCCCCAGCGAGTACTTCAAGAAGCATGTGCTGCTGGGCTTCCAGACGGACCACTACGCCGTGAGGAACCGCCACCTGATCGGCGTGGAGAACCTGTGCTGGGGGAACGACTTCCCGCACTCGGCGGGCGACTGGCCGGAGTCGCGGCGCATTATCGAGGAACAGATGGCGGGCGTGCCCGAGGCCGAGCGCCGGAAGATGCTCGGGGGGAATGCGGCAAGGTTCTATGGGGTGGCGTGAGACCTCTCCCTCCTGTCCCTCTCCTGAATGGAGAGGGACGATACCCCCTTCCTCTTTAGGGAAGAGCCTGCCCTGAGTCTTCCGAAGGGGGGCCAGGGGGTTAGGTCACGAGTGGCGTGAGGGGGAAGTCCCTCACCCTCGACTCCCCCTCTCCCGCTGGGAGAGGGGACCTGATTGAACGCGTCACACGCCTGGTGGTATCATCGTTCGGCTCGTGCGCGGACCCAGTCGCGCATCAGCCTTGAAGCCACCCGTTGTCAGGAGCCGCAGATGGCCGTCGTGCGTTTGTACACCGGCCCCGATGGCAAAACTCACTTTGGCGACGCCTCCTCGTTGATGAAACCTGGCGGCACGCCGGACGCCCAGGCCATGACCCCGGCCAAGGGCATCATCATGCGCCACTGGACTGGGCAGACCTCCATGGATTGGCACACCGCACCCCGGCGCCAGTTCGCCATTATCCTGAGCGGCGAGATGGAGGTCGAGATCGGTGATGGCACGAAGCGACGCTTCAAGGCCGGCGACGTGCTGCTGGCCGAGGACCTGACGGGCCAGGGCCACATCACCCGCCGCTACGGCGATTATCAAGTGGCCATCGTCCCGCTAGCGTGATGACGCGAACCCCTCACGACGGCTAACCCCGTCTGATCGCAAGCAGGAGTCCGGATGAAGATTCACGAGTACCAGGCCAAGGAGCTGTTCAAGAAGTACGGCGTGCCCGTGCCCGACGGCGCCGTCGCCACCTCGGCCAAGGAGGCGGCGGAGAAGACTCGCGCCATGGGCGGCAGGGCCGTCGTGAAGGCGCAGGTCCACGCCGGCGGCCGCGGCAAGGCGGGCGGCGTCAAGCTCGCCGCCTCGCCCGAGGAGGCGGAGCGGTTCGCCGCCAGGCTCATCGGCTCGCGCCTGGTCACGCACCAGACGGGGCCCGAGGGCGTTCCGGTGGACAAGGTCCTCGTCGAGGAGCCCATCGCCATCGCCAAGGAGCTCTACGCCAGCGTCATCGTCGAGCCCTCCGCCCGGTGCCCCGTCATCATCGCCAGCGAGGCCGGCGGCATGGAGATCGAGGAGGTGGCGGCCACGACGCCGGAGCGGATCGTCCAGATCGCCGTGGACCCGGTCATCGGCTTCCAGCCGTTCATGGGGCGCAAGCTGGCCTACGGGATCAATCTCCCCAGGGACCTGGTCCGGCCCGCCGGGACGCTCTTCGCCAATCTCTACAGGCTGTTCGAAAGCCTGGACTGCTCGCTGGCCGAGATCAACCCTCTCGTCATCACCAAGGACAACCGGCTCCTGGCGGCCGATGCCAAGCTGAGCTTCGACGACGACGCCCTGGGGCGGCATCCCGAGCTGGCCGCGCTGCGGGACGAGCGGCAGGAGGACCCCCTGGACGTGGAGGCCAGCAAGGCCGGCGTGACCTATATCCGGCTGGACGGCGACGTGGGCTGCATGGTGAACGGCGCGGGCCTGGCCATGGCCACCCTCGACATCATCAAGTACATGGGCTCGCAGCCGGCCAACTTTCTGGACGTGGGCGGCGGCGCCAGCGAGGAGCAGGTGGCCACGGCCTTCAAGATTCTTCTCTCCGACCCGAAGGTGAAGAGGGTGCTGGTGAACGTCTTCGGCGGGATTCTCCGGTGCGACGTGGCGGCCCGCGGCATCGTCACGGCGGTCAAGGAGAAGGGGATCAACATGCCCCTCGTCGTTCGGATGCGGGGCACCAACGCCGAGGAGGGCCAGAAGATCCTGGCCGAATCGGGCCTGCGGGTCATCATCGCCAAGGACCTGCAGGAGGCGGCGCAGAAGGTCGTCCAGGCCGTGTAGCCCGGCGCCCGCGCCATCGTCGCAAGGAGCACGCCCTTGAGCATCCTCGTCGGCAAAGAGACGCGCCTCGTCGTCCAGGGCTTCACCGGCAACGAGGGCACGTTCCACTCGCAGCGCTGCATCGAGTACGGGACGAACCTGGTGGGGGGTGTCACGCCGGGCAAGGGCGGGACGCGGCACCTGGACCGGCCCGTCTTCGACTCGGTGGCCGAGGCCGTCAAGCAGACGGGCGCCAACGCCAGCATGATCTTCGTCCCGCCGGCCTTCGCCGCCGATGCGATCCTGGAGGCCGCCGACGCCGGTCTCGAGTTCGTCACCTGTATCACCGAGGGGATCCCCGTCCTGGATATGGTGCGAGTGGCGCGGCACCTCCAGGGGAGGAAGACGCGGCTCATCGGCCCCAACTGCCCCGGCGTGATCTCGCCCGGCCACAAGTGCAAGGTGGGGATCATGCCGGGCAACATCCACAAGCCCGGCCGCGTCGGCGTCGTCTCGCGCAGCGGTACCCTGACCTACGAGGCGGTGGCCCAGCTCTCCGAGCGCGAGATCGGCCAGTCGACGTGCGTGGGCATCGGCGGCGACCCCATCGTGGGGACGACCTTCGTCGAGGTGCTGGAGCTCTTCCAGAGCGACGGGGAGACGGAGGCCATCGTCCTCATCGGCGAGATCGGCGGGGCGAAGGAGCAGGAGGCGGCGGCCTCTATCAAGCGGCACGTGACGAAGCCCGTGGTGGCGTTCATCGCGGGCAGGTCGGCGCCGCCGGGCCGCCGGATGGGGCACGCGGGCGCTATCATCACCGGCGCCGCGGGGACCGCCAAGGCTAAGATGGAGGCGCTGCGGGATGCGGGCGCCACCGTGGTCGAGAGCCCGGCCGCCATCGGCGACGCCATGGCCAAGGCGCTCAAGCGGCGGTAGGACCTGACCCCACCCGCCTGCGGTGGGTGGGAGAGGTCATTCGCGCGTGGCTACAGGAGCGGCGACCGCCCATCGGCGATGCGCTGCTGGATGTACCACTCCTTGAGGGTGAAGGCGTCCTCAAACGGCTCCTTCTTGGCGAAGGTCAGGGCGTTGGCGACGAGGAGCCGCGCGATGCGCTCGACGACCGCGTCGGGCGCGCCCGTCACGTAGTACGACTTCACCCGCATGTCGCACTCGTCGTTCAGGTAGTCGATGACGTAGTGCCGCCCCTCGGCGGTGATGGCGATCTCCGTGGAGAAGAAGTCCATCTGGGAGAGCCGGGCGATCTTCCGCACGATGGCGTCCAGCCGCCGCAAGCGGTGCTGCTTCACCTCCTGCGGCGAGACCATGTTGTAGACCGAGGTGGCGGGGTCCCACCAGCACGGCAGCACCTCGCCGAAGACGTGGAAGATGCGGAACCAGGCGGGGCGTCCGCCCAGGGCGCCCGGGACGATCCGCTGCTGCAAGAGATAGGCGTCGGAGGGGAACGCCTCCACCGAGCGCTGGATGTCGGCCTCGGAGCGCGCATCGGTGATGACGCCGTCGCCGCCGCCGCCCCAGCCGGGCTTGATGACGAAGGGCTCACCCAGGAGCCGCCGCATTCGCGGCGTCACGCGGAAGGCCGCCAGCTTGTCCTTCCGCACGATGACCGTCGGCGGGACGGGGATGCCGGCCCGCGCCAGCACCCGGTGAAAGCGCGCCTTGTCCGTGGCGATGCGTGCGCGGTCCGGATCGTCGATGACCTTGCCGCCGCGGCGCTTGACGGCCCTGGCGACGGTGTAGAAAAGATCGCCGGGGGTGAAGGTGCCCGACGACATGTCGATGAGGACACGCACGCGGACGGCGCCACGCCGCAGCTTGGCCAGGAACTCCTTGACCCAGATGTGGTCCAGGAGGAAGAAGCTGAGCTCGTTGCGGGCGCACTCGCGCCGGATGAACTGGGTGAACGGCTCCTCGACGCGGCAGTCGTAGGAGAGGACCACGTCGTAGGTCTTGCGGTCGTAGGGCTGCTGCATCTGGGCCGGCCGGGCCTGCGAAGGGCTCGCGCGTTGTGCCGAGCCTAGCCTCTGAAGGAGAGCCCGTCAAGCCCGCCCTCACCGCAGGCTTTCCTGGAGCCTGCCGTGGTTGAAGCTATCCCGAAATGCGGGTCATCAGATTAGGTTTCACCCCCACTCCCACCCTCCCCCATCAAGGCAGGGTCGTTCGGTTGTCCTGGGAACCCTTTCTTGACAGAAAGGTTTCCCCAGAATAATCGAAGGGCCCTGCCCATCAAGGGGGAGGGGATTTCGGGATGAGTTCAGGAACTGTAGAATACACCGTTCGGAGGGCGATCACCGATGTACGACGTGGCGGTCATCGGCGCGGGGCACGCCGGCTGCGAAGCGGCGCTGGCGGCGGCCCGCATGGGCTGCCGCACCGTTCTCATCACCATGAACCTGGACACGGTGGCGCTCATGCCGTGCAACCCGTCCGTGGGCGGGCCAGCCAAGGGGCACGTCGTCCGGGAGCTGGACGCTCTGGGCGGGCAGATGGCCCGCTGCACCGACCGGACGTTCATCCAGGTGCGGATGCTGAACACCGGCAAGGGCCCCGCCGTGCAGGTGCCGCGCGCCCAGGCGGACAAGAAGCTCTACATGCTGGAGATGAAGAAGACGCTGGAGCGCCAGGAGCATCTTCAGCTCAAGCAGGCGACGGTCCGGGGCCTCCAGCGGGCGCCCTCGCCGGACCCGGAAGCGTGGCCCTGCCCGGTCTTCCGGCTCGTCACGCCCACCGGCCAGGCCTACGAGAGCAAGACCCTGGTGCTGACGACGGGCACGTCGCTCCAGGGCCGGACGGTGACGGGCGAGTCGGTCCAGGCGGCGAGCCGCGCCGGAGAGCCCCCGGCCCTGGGGATCTCCGACTGCCTGCGTGCCTGGGGCCTGACCCTGGGCCGCCTGAAGACGGGGACGCCGCCGCGGGTGGACGCCCGGACCATCGATTTCTCGAAGAGCGTGCTGCACCCGGGAAGCTCCACACCCCTCTACTTCGGCTTCTACGAGCCCGGCGAGGAGCCCAGCGGCTGGGTGCTCGAGCGGAACCCCGTCTACCCGCCGGGGCCGGAGACGCCCTGGCGCCCCCAGCTGCCGTGCTACCTGGTCCACACCAACCGCCGGACCCACGAGCTGATCCTGGCCAACCTCCACCGGGCGCCGATGTTCAACGGCGCCATCGAGGCGCGCGGTCCGCGGTACTGCCCCTCCATCGAGGACAAGGTCCACCGCTTCGCCGGCAAGGAGGCCCACGGGCTCTTCCTGGAGCCCGAGGGGTGGGAGACCAACGAGGTCTACGTCCAGGGGGCCAACACCAGCCTGCCGGAGGACGTCCAGATCGCCATGCTGCGGACGATCCCGGCGCTGGAGCGGGCGGAGGTCATGCGCATCGGCTACGCGGTGGAGTACGACTACGTGCCGCCGTCGCAGACCGGGGCGACGTTCGAGTGCAAGAGTGTCGAGGGCCTGTTCTTCGCCGGCCAGATCAACGGGACGTCCGGCTACGAGGAGGCGGCGGGCCAGGGGTGGGTGGCGGGCGTCAACGCCGCTCTCAAAGTCCAGGGGCGCCCGGCCCTCGTCCTGCGCCGCGACCAGGCCTATATCGGCGTCATGGCGGACGACCTGGTGACCCGCGAGCTGGAGGAGCCGTACCGCCTGCTAACGGCCCGGGCCGAGTACCGCCTGCTGCTCCGGCAGGATAACGCCGCTCTGCGCCTCACGCCCATCGCCCACGAGCTGGGGCTGGTGAGCCGCGAGCGGTACGAGGCCGTGGAGCGCCAGCGGGAGGCCGTCGACGCGGAGGTCCGGCGCCTGGCCTCCCAGTTCGTGAACCCGGACGACCGCGTCAACGCGCTCCTGGACTCCCTCGGGCTGGGGCCCCTGTCCAAGGGCATGTCCGGCCTGGAGCTGCTGCGGAGGCAGGGCGCCGGCTACCGCCACCTGGCGGCGCTGGCCCTGGGCGACCCGGCGCTGTCCGGCGCCGTGGCGCAGCAGGTGGAGACCGTGGCCAAGTACCAGGGGTATATCGAGAAGCAGCGGCGCCAGGTGGAGCGCGTGCAACGACTGGAGACGCGGCCCATCCCCGCCGAGTTCGACTACGCCCCCGTGACGGGCCTGCGCACGGAGGCGCGCCAGAAGCTGGAGCGCTTCCGCCCGGCGACCGTCGGTCAGGCGAGCCGCATCATGGGCGTCAATCCGGCCGACCTTTCGATTCTCCTGGTGCATCTGGAACGCTGGACGCGGCGGCCGGCGGCCCGCGTCTGACGCGCGAACGCGAGAGCCCCGGCGCCGCGACCGCCCACAACAGGTGTTGACGCTCCAAGGGGCGGAGGCTATAATGACACTGCTTTTGGCCCGCGGAGACGCGCCAGCGACCTTCAGGAGGATTCGGATCGTGCCGGCTCAAACTGGAAAACGCTACGTCTGCGCCAAGTGCGGCGCCGAGGTCATCGTTACCCGCGGCGGCAATGCGACCCTGTATTGCAAGCACGGCGCGGAGAAGATCGAGCTAAAGCTCAAGAGCTAGAGCCTCACCGGGAGGAGAGCCAGCGTGGCCATTCAACTCGGCAGACGGTATGTGAGCGAGAAGTCCGGCGTCCAGGTGCTGTGCACCAAGGCCGGCGACGGCAGTCTCTTCGCCGACGACGAGGAGCTGGCGGTCCAGCAGCCTCGCGCCCTGCCCTCGTCCGACTAGCCCTCGCGGCGCCGTCCGCGGCCCTCCGCGTTGTTAGACGGGCGGGGCGCCTCGAGGGGGTTCGAAGAAAAGGGGCTCTTTTCGGGGCCCCTTGTTCATGACCCCTGCGGGGCTGGAGGCTGCCTCTTTCGCCGGGACGGTCGGCCCGGAGCGCCTCGGGGGCGGGGAAGGCATCCTAGAGGTCCATCTCCCGCAGGACGCCTACCACTTTACCCTGGATATCCAGGCTGCGTGCGTCCACGTAGATGGGCTCCATGGCGCTGTTGGCCGGCTGGAGCCGCACGCGCCCGTCCTCCGGGTAGTACCGCTTCAGGGTCGTCTCCTCCCGGTCCCTGAGCCAGGCGACGACCATCTCCCCCGGCTGGGGGCTCGTCTCCCGGCGCACCAGCACGATGTCTCCATCGTTCACCAGGGCGTCGATCATCGACGTGCCTTTCACTCGAAGCGCGTAGACGTCCTCGCGGCCGCGCAGCATCGACTCGGGCACCGGCACGAAGCCCTCCGGCGCCGCGGTCCAGGTATCGGAGCCGGGGACCGGGATCGGCGCGCCGGCGGCGATGGCGCCCAGGAGCGGCACCCGCGCCACCCGCGGCTTGGGTGCACCGCCCTCGAGGATCTCGATGCCGCGCGAGACCTCGCGGTCGCGGCGGATATAGCCGGCGCGCTCCAGCAGGCGCAGGTTGTAGTCCACCACGGAGGTCGAGCTGATCCCGCAGGCGTCCTGGATCTCCCGGATCGAAGGCGGGCGGTCCTTGCGGTCCTGGTACACCCTCAAGAACCGAAGGATCGCCTGCTGCTTCTCGGACAGTTTCTTCATGATCGCTCCTGGCTCGCGCCATGTGCCCGATGCGGCCAGCTGGCATCGAACGCGCGTTCTGGGTCGAGTCTAGCCACGGCCCCGCAGGGTGTCAACGGGACGATGGCGCGGAACCAAGAGCAGGCGGCAGAAGCCAACAAGCGGCGGTAAGGAGGGCAGAGGGTAAGCGGCGAGCGGCGCTAGGCCTTGGCGGCGGTCCGGCGGGTGCGGCGGCGCGGCTTGGGCGCCGTGGCCGCTTTGGCGGCGGTCACCGCTTTGGCGGCGGTCAGCCGGCGCAGCAGGCGGGACTTGCGTCGCGCGGCGTTGTTGGGGTGGATGATCCCCTTCTGCTCGGCGCGGTCCAGGGCCTGGATGGCCTGGCGCAGCGCCGTATCGGCCTGGGCCAGGTCCTGTTCGGCGATGAGCTGGTCCACCTGCTTGACGCGCGTCCTGACGGCTGATCGAACGGACTTGTTCCGGGCGTGCTGGCGCACGCTCTTGCGCGCCGCCTTCTTGGCCGAGTCGTGGACGGCCGATCTCTTGGCCGGGGGTTGTGTGGTCACAGGTCGCCTCCGCAGCCGGAGCTGCGAAATCCCATTGTAGACGGCCAGCGCCGCCAGCGCAACAGAAAGCCGCCCGGGGCCAGGGCCTTTCGGTTGTCCTGGGAACCCTTTCTTGACAGAAAGGTGTTCCCAGACCCTCCCAAAGAACCTTAGGCGTGGCGTAGAGAGGGGGGCTCCAAGGGGAGCCCCCCTCTCTACGCCACCTCTAGAGTTTTCTGGAAGAGCCTGCCCTGAGCTTGCCGAAGGGGGCCTGGGGAAAGCCTCTTTATCAAAAGAGGTCTCCCCAGGTCAATTGAAAAGCCCTGGAGCGGCCGTGGGGCGCGTTGACCTCAGACGCCGCGCCCGTATAATAGCGACGGCCCGCAGGCGTGCGTTCCATCGGCTGGTGGCCGGGTCGGGCGGCCGGGCGCACAGAGACGGCTCGCATGCGAGCGGGCGAGTCGCGCAACCCCCAGGCGCACCCGGAGCGGCGTTCAGCCGCGAGCGAGGTCAGCCGTGCAGTTCGAGACGATCACGTACGACAAGTCCGAGGGCATCGCCGCCATCACCCTCAACCGGCCCGAGAAGCTCAACTCCCTGAACTGGGTGATGAACGAAGAGCTGCGCCGCGTCTGGGAGGACGTGAAGAGCGATCCGGCGATCGTCGTCGCGGTCCTGACGGGCGCCGGCGACCGGGCCCTCTGCACGGGCATCGACGTGAGCATCCCCGCCGGCGGCGAGCGGCGTGGCCGCGATCAGGCCGGCGGTCACCTGAAGCTCTACTTCACGGCCATCCAGAACAAGTGCTGGAAGCCCGTCATCACCGCCGTCAACGGGATGGTCGTGGGCGGCGGACTCCACTTCATCGCCGATAGCGACATCGTCATCGCCGCCGAGCACGCGACGTTCTTCGATACGCACGTGAAGGTGGGCATGGCCTCGGTCCACGAGCCCATCGGCCTCGTGCGGCGGATGCCGTTCGAAGCGGTGATCCGGATGTCGCTCATGGGCGGGCAGGAGCGGATGAGCGCCCAGCGCGCCCGCGAGCTGGGCATGATCAGCGAGATCGTCCCCAAGGACCAGCTGATCCCGCGGGCCCGGGAGCTGGCCAAGACGATCATGAAGTGCTCGCCCGCCGCCCTCATGGCGTCCAAGCGGGCCATCTGGGGCAGCCTCAACTACGGTATCGAGGACGCCCTCGAGTACGGCTGGAAGGTGCTGGACGAGCACGGCCCGCACCCGGACACCCGCGAAGGGCCGCAGGCGTTCCTGGAGAGGCGCTCGCCTCGGTGGGCGCCCGCGCCCCAGGGCCGGTAGGGACGGCCCATGGACCTGGCCCTCTCGGACGTCACCGTCCTCGATCTCACGCACTACGTCGCCGGCCCGGCCTGCACCAAGCTCCTGGCCGACTTCGGCGCCAGCGTCCTCAAGGTCGAGCGTCCCGAGGGCGACCCCTGCCGGAGCCTGGGCCCCTTCTTCGGCGACGACCCCCACCGGGAGCGGAGCGGCCTCTTCCTCCACCTCAACACCAACAAGCGGAGCGTCACCCTCAACCTCAAGTCGTCCCTCGGCGTCGAAATCGTAAGAGAGCTGGCGCGGGACGCGGACGTGGTGGTCGAGAGCTTCCGCCCCGGCGTTGTGGACCGCCTCGGCATCGGGTTCGAGGCGCTGCGAGCGCTCAACCCCCGCCTGGTGATGACCTCCCTCTCCAACTACGGGCAGACGGGGCCCTACCGCGACTACGCGGGCACGGACCTGGTCCTGTACGCGGCGGGCGGGCCCATGGCCACCAACACCAAGGACGAGCGATACCCGCTGCGCCTCCCCGGCGAATCGACGCAGATGCACGCGGGGTACGTCGCTGCCGTGGCCACCCTGACCGGCCTCTTTGGAGTGCAGGACGGCGGCCGGCACATCGACTGCTCGATCTTCGAGAGCCAGGCCGCCTCCGTGGACCGGCGCCTCACCATGTCCCTGGCCTTCCAGTACCACGGCTACCAGTTCCCCAAGTCCGATGCGCGCGGGCAGGGCTATCCCCAGGGCGTCTACCCGTGCAAGGACGGCTTCGTCAACATCTGGGGCGGCATGCAGTTCTTCCCCCTGGCCGCGCGCATGATGGGGATGCCGGAGCTGGCCTCGGACGCCTACTGGGCGCCCCGGGAGGCCCAGCTCGATCCTCAGAAGCAGGACGAGTTCGACGCGATCTTCCTGCCGTGGATCACCGAGAGGACCAAGCGAGAGTTCCTGACGCTCGCCCGCAAGGCGGGCATCCTCTCGGGCGCCGTCTTCACCGTCGAAGACCTGGCCCGAGACCCCCACTTCGAGGCCCGCGCGTTCTTCCAGGAGACGAGCCATCCCGCCACGGGGCCCGTCAAGTACGCCGGGCCCATCGTCAAGATGCCCGCGTCGCCCGCGGGCGTGCGGACCGCGGCGCCGCTGCTCGGCCAGCACAACGAGGAGGTCTACGGGGGCCAGCTCGGCTTCTCGCGCCAGGAGCTCGCTCAGATCCGGCGGATGGGGGTGATCTAGCCCGTGGAGAACCGGCACAAGACCCTGAAGCACCAGGACAGAGGGGCGCTGCCGCTGGACGGCGTCCGCGTCATCGCCAACACGTACACGTGGGCCGGGCCCTTCGCCGTGATGATGCTGGCGGACATGGGCGCCGAGGTCATCCTCATGGAGTCCACCCAGCGGTGGCAGTGGAACACGCGGGGGTTCATCGCCCGGCCGACCAAGCAGATGGTAGCGGGCATGGGCCCCATGGGCGCCGCCTATCCGGAGGCGGACCCGGGCCCGCGTCCGTGGAACCGCCACTCCATGTTCAACTCCCACGCCCGCAACAAGCTGAGCTTCACCGTGGACCTGCTCAAGCCCGAGGGGCTCGAGGCGCTCAAGCGCCTCATCGCCACGTCGGACGTGCTGGTCGAGAACAGCACCCCTGGCGTGATGCAGAAGCTGGGCGCGGGGTACGAGGCGCTGCGCCGGGTGAAGCCGGACCTCATCATGGTCTCGTCCAGCGGCATGGGCGCGACGGGGCCCTACGCGGGACACCGGGGCTTCGGCTCGCAGATGGAGGACCTCTCCGGCTTCACGTGGATCCGCGGCTACCCCGGCAGCGACCCCTCCGAGACGCCCCTCTCGAACCACTCGGACGCCGCCGGCGGGGCGGGTATCGCCTTCGCCGTGCTGGCGGCCCTGCGCTACCGGAACCGGACGGGCAAGGGTCAGTGGGTCGATATGTCCCAGTCGGAGAACCTCATCGGCCAGATCCCGGACGTGGTCATGGACTACACGATGAACGGCCGGGTGCAGGGGACGCTGGGGAACCGGCACTCGTGGATGGCGCCGCACGGCGTCTACCCGGCCCTCGGGCAGGAGAGGTGGGTGGCCATCGCCGTCGCGACGGATGCGCAGTGGCGCGCCCTGCGGGAGGCCATTGGCGACCCGGTCTGGGCGCAGGACCCCAAGTTCGAGTCGGGGCTGGGCCGGTGGAAGAACCAGGACGAGCTGGACGACGGCATCGCCACGTGGACGCGCCGGCACACGGCCCGCGAGACGACGCACATGCTGCAATCGATGCGCGTGCCCGCCGCCGAGGTCACCAACGACTCCGAGTTCGCCGGGGACCCGCACCTCTGGGCCCGCGGGCACTTCCGCATGGTCCACCATGCCGAGGCGGGGAGCCACTGGCACCCGGGCGCCAACCTCTGGCATCTCTCGGACGCGCCGGTCGAGGTGCGGCGGCCGCCCGCGCGCCTGGGCGAGCACAACGAGTACGTCTGGAAGGAGCTCCTGGGCTACTCGGACGCCGACTACCGGCGCCTCGAGCAGGCGGGGCACATCGGCATGGACTACGTACAGAGCGTGGTGTGACCTAACCCCCTAGCCCCCTTCCCTGAAGAGGAAGGGGGTATCGTCCCTCTCCTGAAGGGAGAGGGACAGGAGGGAGAGGTCCGGCACGGACACCTAAGCAAAAGGTAACACTCCAAGGAGGCAGCGTTTGAGCCCATCACCGCTCTATAAGAACGGGGCCATCGTGGGGGCGTACGAGCACCCCCTGCGCAGCATGCCCGGCAAGACGGCCAACCAGGTGCAGGCCGAGTGCCTGCTGGCCGCCCTCGACGACGCCGGCCTCTCGCTCGCGGACGTGGACGGCCTCTGCTCCACCCGCATCCCGGGCCTCCAGCCCATCAGCTTCGCCGAGTACCTGGGGATCTACCCGACGTTCCTGGAGGCGACGCAGGTCGGCGGGTCGGCCTTCGTCCTCTACCTCATCCGGGCCATGGAGGCCATCGCCACGGGGCGGGCGCGGGTGGTCGCCATCGCCTACGCCAGCCTGCCCACCACCGAGGGCCGGCGCATCGGCACGCGGGCGTTCCCCGGCGGCGATGGCGGTGAGGTGCCCGTCGAGTCCAACTTCGAAGCGCCCTGGGGCCTGCCGCTCATCGGCACCTACGCCCTGTGCGCGGCGCGCCACATGCACCAGTACGGCACCAAGCCGGAGCAGCTGGCGTGGGTGGGCGTCACCATGCGCAAGCACGCGGGCCTCAACCCCAGCGCCAAGTACCGCGACCCCATCACGGTCCAGGACGTGCTCAACTCACGCCTAATCTGCGACCCGCTCCATCTCCTCGACTGCTGCATCATCAGCGATGGCGGCGGGGCGATCATCGTCGCCCACCCGGACGTGGCCAAGAGCTGCAAGACGAAACCCGTCTGGCTCCTGGGCGCGAGCGAGGCGGCCATGCACACGAGCGGCGGCCACCGCGACTTCACCGTCTCGGCCGCGGCGCAATCGGGGCCCCTGGCGTTCAAGGCGGCGGGCGTCCAGCACAAGGAGATCGACCTGTGCATGATCTACGACGCCTTCAGCATCAACGTCCTCATGACCATCGAGGACCTGGGCTTCTGCAAGAAGGGCGAGGGCGGGGCGTTCGTGGAGAACGGCGGCATCGGCCTGGGCGGGCGACTGCCGGTGAACCCGGACGGCGGCGGCCTCTCCTCCTGCCATCCCGGCATGCGGGGCATGTTCCTCCTGGTGGAGGCCACGCGCCAGCTCCGGGGCGACTTCCGGGGCACACCGCGGCAGGTGCCCAACGCCAAGACGGCCCTCGTCCACGGCGTCGGCGGCTTCTTCGGCACGCGCCACAGCGGCATTACCGCCATCCTCACCAACCAGTAGAGCGAGAGACCCTAACCCCCTCCCTCCCCCTTCCCTAAAGAGGAAGGGGGAGGGAGAAAGAAGGAAGCAAGGGAAGACAGGATGACCACGCAGAAACCGCGCTACGTCAAGCCGCTGCCCCAGACGGACCCCGAGTCGGAGCAGTTCTGGAAGGCGTGCAAGGAGCGCCGCCTGGAGGTCCAGCGCTGCAAGAAGTGCTCCCAGTTCTACTTCTACCCGCGGGCCCTCTGCCCCTTCTGCCACTCGGGCGACGTGGAGTGGGTGCGGTGCAGCGGCAAGGGCAAGGTCCACACCTTCACCGTCATCAGGCAGAACGCTATGCCCGGGTTCCGGGACGAGGTGCCGTACGTGGTGGCCGTCGTCGAGCTGGACGAGGGGGGCGTGCAGATGCTGACGAACCTGGTGCAGACGGACGTGGCCAAGGTCAAGATCGGCATGCCGGTGCAGGTGGCGTTCGAGGACGCGACGGAGGAGATCACGCTACCGAAGTTCAAGCCGGCGTAAGAGAGTTGGCCCTCACCCCGGCCCCGACTGTGTCGGGGCCACCCCTCTCCGAGCCGGAGAGGGGCCAGGGGAGAGGGCGAAGACGTTCACATAAAAACAATATCAAGGAGGAAGGGATATGGGAATCCTGGATGGCAAAGCGTGTGTGATCACCGGCTCGGGCCGGGGCCTGGGCGCCGCCTACGCCCGGCTCTTCGCCAAGGAGGGGGCGAAGGTCGTCGTCAACGACGTCGACGTGGAAGAGGCGAGGAAGGTGGCCGCCGAGATCAAGAAGGCGGGCGGCGCCGCCGTGGCCAGCGGGGACAGCGTCTATCCCCACGAGTCGGCGGGGAAGCTGGTCCAGACGTGCGTCGACAACTTCGGGAAGATCGACGTGCTCGTGAACAACGCAGGCATCCTGCGCGACCGGACCTCCTGGAATATGACGCCGCAGGAGTTCGACGACGTGATCAACGTGCACTTGAAGGGCAGCTTCTACTGCGGCCAGCACGCTATCCGGCTCATGCGGGCGCAGCGGAGCGGCTGCATCATCAACATCACGTCCGGGGCGCACCAGGGGAACTTCGGCCAGACCAACTACTCGGCGGCCAAGGGCGGCATCGCCTCCATGACCTACACGTGGGCGGTGGAGCTGGCGCGGTACGGCATCCGCGTCAACGCCGTGGCCCCCGGCGGGCTCACGCGCATGACGGCCAACGTCGGCGCCGGCGGCGCGCCGCCGCCCGAGCAGGCCGCGCCGTTCCTGGCCTTCCTCGCCAGCGACGAGGCCTTCTGGGTTCACGGCCAGGTCTTCAACGCCGGGGGCGAGGCGATCCGCATCATGCACCAGCCCACCTACGCCACGGGCATGTACATGCCCGGCGGGTGGACCGTCCAGGCGATCAAGGACAAGTTCAAGTCGGTCTTCTTCGGCCATCTCGAGAACTTCGGCCTGGGCAAGCCGCCCTACGCCTACTACAACGGCCTGCCCAAGGGCGAGGAGGAGAAGAAGAAGGTATGACCTCACCCCCGGCCCCTCTCCCATTGGGAGAGGGGTGGCCGAAGGCCGGGGAGAGGTTCTTCCCATGAAGGTCCGCATCGGGATGGGGCTCATCGGCTGGCCCTTCCCCAAGAGGGAGGCGGCCTGCGTCTGGGAGTTCATCGACCTCTGCGAGGCCCTCGACGTCGATTCGATCTGGGTCTCCGACCGGATCGTCGCCCCGACGCTGAGCCTGGAGTCGATGGCGGTGCTGGCGGCGATGGCGGCTCGGACGCGGCGCATGAAGTTCGGGAACAGCGTGCTGGCGCTGCCGCTGCGTCACCCCACGGTGCTGGCCAAGGAGATCGCGACCATCGATTTCCTGTCAGGCGGGCGGATGCTGCCGGCCGTGGGCCTCGGCACGAACAACGCGGCGGAGTACGAGGCCTGCGGCGTGAGCATGAAGGAGCGGGCGGGCAGGACGGACGAGGCCATCGCCCTCATGCGCCGCCTGTGGACCGAGGACGCGGTCACGCACCGGGGGCGCTACTACCAGACGACGGAGGTCACCATCGAGCCCAAGCCGGTCCAGAAGCCCTGCCCGGCCATCTGGATCGGCGGCCGGACCGAGCCGGCCTTCCGCCGGGTGGGGCGGCTGGGCGATGGCTGGCTGACCTCCTTCCTCGCGCCGGAGGAGGTGGGCCGCGGCATCGAGGCGGTCCGGCGGTACGCCGCCGAGGCCGGACGCACGGTGCCCGAGGACCACTACGGCGTCATCGTGACCTACTGCCTCGCCGGTAGCCGCGAGGATGCGATGCGCCTGGCGGGGCCCTACCTGCTGGGCCGCCGCACCGACGTGCCCGTCGAGGCCCACACGGCCCTGGGCGCCATCGAGGACGTGGCCGAGCTGCTCCGCGCCTACATCCGCCACGGCGCGACCAAGTTCGTGCTGCGGCCCGCCTGCCCGCCGGAGCAGACCCTCGCCCAGTTCGAGCGCGCCGCGCGGGAGCTGATTCCCCTCTTTCACCAACGATAGCACCGTTCTTGCCGGCAGCCGTGCCTGGGCTGCATCAATCGGCATCCGGCGAGCAAGCGCCTCCTTCCTTTCTCTGGCTTCAGTGGGCTTTGCACAAAAAGTGCCCGCACCGCCGGTCGCGCCGCGTTATCTCCTCCCCCGTTGCGGGGGAGGACAGAAGGTGGGGGTGACCGTCACCCCCATCCCAGCCTTCCCCCATCGAGGGGGAAGGGGTTTTTGTGCAAGGCCCTTCAGTGCTAGACTTCCAGGATGGAGGCGGAGATGCTGACCACCTTTGGTTCCTTGGCCGTGGGCGTGATGCTACTGGCGTATTGGCTCGAGCTCCGTTCGAAGTGGTTTGTTTTGCTCTTCTCGTTAGCGTCAGCGGCCACCTCGGCCTACAGCGCCTTGGCAGAGGTCTATCCCATCACGGTCATCGAAGGCCTCTGGACTTTCGCAGCCCTGCATCGGTTCAGGAGACGGTATCAGCACGAGTCTGTTTCCTCATGGCGCTCCTATAGAGCCGAGCATTGATTGCTAAACCTCAGTCTTCGCTCACGCCACTCGTGCCCTAACCCCCTGGCCCCCTTCCCTAAAGAGGAAGGGGGTATCGTCCCTCTCCATTCAGGAGAGGGACAGGAGGGAGAGGGCCAGAACGCCAGGTACTTTAGGAAGTTATGCAAGTGTCTGTAATCACTGTGGTATCCGTCGCCGGCGCGCTGGCCGTGCTCCTGGCGTACGCGCGGTTCGTCGAGCCGCGGTGGCTCCGGGTGCGCCGCCGCGTCGTCGAGCTGCCGCGCTGGCCTGGGGCGCTCGATGGGCTCACCATCCTGCATCTCTCGGACGCCCACATCGGGGGCAGGCCGTCGCCCGCGGACGAGTTCTTGCGCCGGGCCCGCTCGCTGGATGCGGACCTGCTGGTCTTCACCGGCGACCTGATCGCGAACCCGGCGGGCCTGGAGCGGGCGTGCGCGGCCATGCGCTCCTTCGCCAGGGGACGAACGGTCTACGCCGTCCCAGGGAATCACGAGTACTCGCACTACGGGTTCCGGCTGCCGGGCCAGCGCTGGCAGGTGAAGCGGCGGCTGGACGAGGGCCGCATCTTCCGGGCGCTGGAGGAGGCCGGGCTCACCATGCTGGTCAACCGGAGCGTCACGGTGGAGCGGAGCAGCGCCCGGCTCACCCTCGCCGGCATCGGCGACATCTTTCACGACGCCCACGATCTCGATGCGGCGCTCGCCGGGGCCACGGCGGACGCGCCGGTGGTCCTGCTCGGCCATTCGCCGGACGTGGCGGACGAGGCGGCGAAGCGGGGCGTGGCGCTCGTGCTCTGCGGGCACACCCACGGCGGGCAGGTGCGCCTGCCGCTCCTGGGCGCGCCCACGACCGGCACGCTGCGACCCATGGAGCACGGGATGCCCTCGGGGGTGATCCGCCGCGGCGAGACGGTGATGCACGTCAGCCCCGGCCTCGGTCTGACCTGGCTGCCGTTCCGGCTCTTCGCCCGGCCGGAGATCACGGTCCTGGAGCTGCGGGGCCGGTAGTAGCACCGGCTGGCACCCGCTGCCGCGTGGTTGAGACCGACGTGACTTCGCCACCATGCTTTGACGGTATCAGTACGAGGGGATGCTGGATTGCTCGTTGATGGGGCGCACCGTATGATGGGGCGGCGTTAGTCGTAGGGGCACGATGCATCGTGCCCCTACCAATAAACCCGACGACGTCCCGTTCTTTGCAAAGGAACCGCCATGACCCAGCCGCCCGTGCTCCTGGAGGTCCGCGACTATGTCGCGGTCCTGACGCTGAACCGGCCCGAGCGGGCCAACGCCCTCAGCCCCGCCGTCTTCGAGCTCTTCGAGCGCCACTCGCGGGAGCTGGCGCACGACGAGCGCGTGCGGGCGATGGTGGTGACGGGCGCGGGGAAGGCCTTCTGCTCCGGCGGCGACGTGAAGCAGTGGGAGGAGAGCGGGCCGGCGGAGCGGGAGCAGACGGGCAGCCGCCGGGACCTGGTCACGACGCCCACGCGCGGGCTGCTGCCGTTCCGTCACTTCCCACGGCCCGTCATCGCGGCGGTGAACGGCGTCGCCATCGGCGCCGGGTTCGCCCTGGCCCTGGCCTGCGATATCCGGATCGCAGGGGCGTCGGCCCGGTTCACCGCCGGGTTCGTGAAGCGCGGCGTCGCGCCGGGCAGCGGCCTCTCGTGGAACCTGCCGAGGCTCATCGGGACGGGGCGCGCGCTGGAGGTGCTGCTCACAGGCGACTGGGTCTCGGCGCAGGAGGCCGAGCGGCTGGGAATCGTGAGCCGCGTGGCGCCCGACGATCAGCTGATGCCGGCGGCCCTGGAGCTGGCGGGGCGGATCGCGGCGAACCCGCCCATCGCCGTCGAGCTCACCAAGCGGGCCGTCTGGCGCGGGCAGGAATCGGACCTGGTGCGCCATACGGACCTGGAGCACTACTACCAGCAGATCACGTTCAAGACGGAGGACTTCCGCGAGAGCGTGCGGTCGTTCATGGAGAAGCGCGAGCCGAAGTATAAGGGGAGGTAAAGGCAGTCAATGCAACAGCATCAGATCGTTGACGACAGCCGGGTGGGCTATCCGGCAGCAGTCTCATTGGTTGGTATTGAATCAGGGCAGAGTTGGGCTCGATTTAACGCCATGATGGTCGCGAACAGCATCTTGGTTGGTGCAGCTGCAGTCATTTTGACCCAGGCCATGGACGCACAGAAAGCTGAGCGAAGCGACGAACTCGCGGCGCTGAGCATCCTGTCGGCCTCAGCAGGAATGGCAGTTTGCTTTCTCTGGTGGTCGATGGTTTGGCGCAGCTTTAAGGTGCAACTCCATTACTTGAGCAAGGCTCGGGAACTTGAGAGGAAGCTGGTGGGCGTGTCCACTCTGGACAAGAATGATTACGACAAGGCTCTCTGCGGGATAGTGAACATCCCCCAAAAATGGGCTGCGACTTTGACCATTTTGACGTTCTTCTGTTTATACGGTTCGTTCCTGGGGTTCGTAGCCAGATTGTTGTCGATCGGGTGGTTTTGAGCCTCTCCTGCGTCAGAAAATCGCGACCGCCCGGAAAGCCGAGCGACCTCTATTAACCGTTCGTAAGTTTTCCCCGGTCAGCGCCCACGCACCGCCGCCAGCGCCGCCTGGGCCACCTCGCGGTTCAGCATGTGGGGCGGCTCGCGCCCGTCCAGGACCGCCTCGATCTGCTCGACGACCGTCGCCGACTGCACCTTGACGAGGCCGGGCGTCGCGCCGCCCAGGTGCGGGGTCAGGATCACGTTGTCGAGAGCGCGGAGGGGGCTCTCCAGCGGCAGCGGCTCCTCGTCGAAGACGTCGAGCGCGGCGCCGGCGATGCGCCGCTCCTTGAGCGCACGGACCATGGCGTCCTGGTCGACGGCGCCGGAGCGGGCCGTGTTGATCAGAAAGGCCGTCGGCTTCATCAGGGCGAGCTCCGCCTCGCCGATCATCCGCTTCGTCTCGTTCGTTATGTGGACGTGGAGGGAGACGAAGTCGGACTCGCGCAGGAGCGTGGACAGGCCGGCCGGCTCGGCGCCGGCCTCCCGTACCTTGTCAGCCGGGACGTAGGGGTCGAAGGCGAGCACTCGGCTCCCGAACCCGCCCAGGCGCCTGGCGACGGCCCTCCCGACGGCGCCAAGGCCGACGAGGCCAACGACGGCGTCCTCCATGTCGCGGCCCTGGAAGCGCCAGTAGACCGAGCCCTGGCCCGTTCGGGTCCAGCCGCCCTCCTTGATGACGTTGTGGGCCGGGACGAGATGCCGGGCGCAGGCGAGGATGAACAGGACCGCCAGGTCTGCGACGGCCTCGGCGTTGCGGCCCGGCGTGTTGAGGCAGAGGACGCCGCGGCGGGTGCAGGCCGGGATGTCCAGATTGACCGGGTTGCCCCGGCAGCTGATGACGACCTTCAGGTCCGGGCAGGCGGCGAGGAGCGCGTCGTTCACCGGGTCGATCTCAGCGACGAAGATCTGCCGCCCCCGGAGCAGGGCCGCCAGCTCGGCCGGCTCCAGGCGCTTGCGGCTGACGGTCCAGTCGCGCAGGGCGACATCGGCGCGGGCCTGGAGGCGCACCGACAGGCCGGGGTCGAACCGCGCGGTGATGAAGACTCCTGGCTTGCTCATTCCTGTCCCCACCCCCTTACCGCGTCGTTCAGGGCGCGCCAGCGCGGGTACTGGCGGCGATAGACCTCGGCGTCTTGGGCGTTTGGCCGGGCGGCCTCGCGCACGACGGTCATGCGGCGCGCCGCCTCGACGACGGTGCGGTAGACGCCGGCGCCCGTGGCGGCGCAGATGGCGGCGCCGAGGGCCGTCACCTCCTGCGCGGCGGGCATGACGATGGGCCGGTCCAGGACGTCGGCCACGGTCTGGACGAAGAGGGGGCTGCGGGCGCAGCCGCCGCACAGGGCGACGCGCGTGGCCCGGCCCGACGCCACCTCCGGCAGCCGGTCGAAGTTGGCCTTGATGGCGTAGACGATGCTCTCGACGAGGGCGCGGGCGAAGTGGGCGCGCGTCCCCGCCCCGTTGAAGGAGCGCGGGGCCTCGGGCGCGAAGACGAAGGCCCGGTTGCGGCTGTAGCCCTTGCCGGGCTCGATGACCGCGGGTCCCATGACGGCCATCATGCCATCGGAGCCGGGCGCGACTGCGGCGGCGGGCGCGAGGAGCCGGTCGTAGCTGTCCGGCCGGCGGCGCTTGGGGCCGTCGCCGAAGGTATCCCGAAACCAGCGCAGGAGGATGCCAGCGGCGCCGGCGTTGCTCTCGTGGACCCAGCGGCCGGGCGCCACGTGGACGCTGGTCCACGCCTGGCCTGCCGGGTCCAGCTCCGGGCCCGCCACGACCGACTGCACCGGCGCCGTGGTCCCGGCCACAATCCCGACATCGCCCGGATCGACGGCGCCGCAGGCGAGGAGCCCGCACTGGGTGTCGCCGCCGCCCGCCGCGACAGGCACGCCCTGGGGGAGGCCCGTGGCCTCGGCGGCCTGGGCCGTGACGCGGCCCACGACCTCGCCCGCGAGCACGACCTTGGGAAAGAGGTCCCGCGGGAGGCCGAAGTGGTCGATGAGGCGCTGGGACCAGCCGACGGTCCTTATGTCAAGAAGGAGGCTCTCAGACGCGCTGGAGGCGGCCTGGGCTGCCTCGCCGGTGAGCTGATAGGCGACCCAGTCGTTGAGCATGAGGGCGGCGGAGGCGCGCTGGAGGACCTGTGGTTGGTTGCGCTGGAGCCAGCGCAGGCGATAGGGGACGCCGATGGGCATGGGCCATTTGCCGGTGATCGCCCAGACGTCGCCGTCCTGGGCCGCTTCCATCACCGCCATGCCGCGGGCGTCGCGGTTGGGGCCGGCGTAGAGGGTGCGGCCCCCCCGGTCCACAAGAGCCATGCCGTGGCGCTGGCTGGTGGCGCTGACGGCGAGGACGTCGGAGGGGCGGACGCCGGCCTCGGCGAGAGCAAGACGAACGGCTCGGGCGATGTGCCCCCACATGCGGCTGCCGGAGAACTCAACGGCCCCAGGCGCGCCGGAGGGCGATGGCTTGTACCAGATCTCGCGGTAGGACGCGCCCAGCTGCGCCCCGCGCAGGTCGAAGACGACGCTCCGTACGGCCCCGGTGCCGAAGTCGATGGCCACGAGGCAGGGCGGCATCTGCTTCTATCCTTTCGGCGCCCTTCGGCCCCCGGCTTTGCACAAAAGTGCTTTCGCCGCCTGCCGAAGACTGAACTTCCTCTCCCCTGGCGGGAGAGGATAAGAGGAGAGGGGGTAAAGCTCACCCCCATCCTGCACCCTTCGGCTTCCCCTGTCGCTGACCGCCACGCTTCGCTCGCGGCTACGGCTCAGGGCTTCGGCTAAGAACAGGGCAGGCTCTTCCCCCTTCGAGGGGGAAGGGGTTTTTGTGCAAGCCCATCGGCCCCCAAAGGGGCGCCCCCCGATGGGCGCCTCAATCAGAGCCTCTTGACGTCGGCGGGGACGCGCTTGGGCTCGCCGATCTGGAGGGCGATGAAGTAGACGCGGGCGCCCTCCTCGACGAACTGGGTGACCATGTAGGCCATCTCGATGCTGCGGCCAACGGTGGTGAGGCCGTGGCCGCCCAGGATGACGGCCCGGCGGTTCTTGAGGGCCTCCACCATCGCCTGCTGGGCCTCTTTGGTGCCGAAGTGGAGGAAGGGCGTGACCGGGACCTCCCCCCCAGCGAGGGCCTGCACGGTCCCCAAGAGGGGCAAGATGGGCTTGCCCACGGCGCCAAAAGCGTTGGCGTAGGGCGGGTGCGTGTGGACGATGCCGTGGATGTCGTCGCGGGCGCGATAGATGAAGCAGTGAACGTCCGTATCGCTGCTGGGCTTCAGCTTGCCCTCGACGACCTTCTCGTCCTTGTCGACGACGACGATGTCCTCAACCTTCATGATGTCGTAGGGGTAGCTGCCGGGGGTGATGCAGATGAGGCCGGTCTGGGCGTCGCGGGCGCTGAAGTTGCCGGCGGTGGAGACCAGGAGGCCGCTCTTGGCGCAGGTCTGGGCCGTCTTGAGGACTCGCGCGCGCAGTTCTTCGAGCATAGGAGGCTCCTTGAGCGTGGGATGGGCCGCGGGAGGGTCGCCGCGCGACCGGCCCAGTGTACACGAGGGGGTGGGGAGCGGCAAATGAAGCTGGCCCCTGGTTATGGTTCCAGATCATCGAATCCCAGATCAAATTCCCCTTGTATGTTATACCCATACGCCTTCTGAAAGAGGCGTTCAAATTGATCCTTGCGCCCATCGTCAGACGCTCTTAGCAGGGCCATGGTTCCCGAGAGCTGCGATTTGAAGTGCTCAAGCCCCATCTCAAGGGTCAAAAAGGAATGGTGTTTATCCGGTCGCTGTCCTTTGTCGTTGTTTGGATTCAGCTCATCTAGCTTGTCCAGTACACCGTTTGGCAGCTTCTCGTAGAGGTATTTCCGGATAAGTTTCCCGGCGAATCTCGGACCTTGGTTCGAGTCAGCCTTTATGTTGTCCCATCCCCACACGCGGTACAGTTCCTTGGTAAATTCAATCGGAACCGTCTTAACCCAGGGTCGATGTTCGGGAAGGACATACTTCTCAAGAATTCTCTGCAACTCAGCATGGGGACGTAGCGTTTGCCATCCGGTAGCCTCGTCGACTAGGGCGACCATCGCCACCTTTGAAAGCGCAGCATAAAGTCGACGAGCCGCTTCCGCGATATGGTGTTGTCGGGGCAGAATCTTCCTAGCATCGGCAGCGTCCATATAGACTTTGCAGATTAACGGAAGAGCGTTGGCATCGCATCCGAAAGCTACGCCCCTGAGGCCTCCAACCCATGTGTAGCCACCTTGCTTGGGCTTGTAGATTGTGATTTGAGCTGCCTTCTTCACTTCATCGGGAATAAAAGCCTGGAGATTCCCAGGTCTAAGAATCGCTGGCAGATCGCCCGTTGTGGCTCCTGCCCCAGCTTTTGCCTTACGTGCCCTACCTAGTGCGGATAAAAGGCCTTCTTGAGTCAATACTCGCATCCCATTGTCTAAAACCGCACAAGGGATGATACGGTCAAAAAATTCCAGCTTGCCCTCGGCTACAGCCCAGGGAATCTTTTCACCAGAACCGCTCCCTTGTGCGATCTCGCCGTCTGATGGTCTGCCCCATCGAGACAGGGCCGCCTTGCGCGCAGATGCGCTCTTTTCCTCATCGGATAATTTTTCGGCGCGAGCCTTCCCACCCTTGGACGCGCCACGCGCAGACAATGCTTTGGCGTGCTCACTAACACTACTCTCATCCATATCGACCTCCTCTGTAAAAGATGGCCTGCCCATCATGCCAGCACGAGCACGCATTGTCAATATGCGATGTCGGGCACGCACAACCAACACGGACAGGGAGGGGAATGAGACTACTCAACACTGCCGCCGGCCTACCTCCGCCGCATGGCGTTGAGAATCTTCTCGGGCGTCGCGTCCGGGGCCTGGCAGGCCTCGATGATGCGCCGCTCGAAGACCTCGACCTGCTTGGCCGCCTCCGGGACCTTGGCCGCGACCTCCAGCGGAATGCCGGTCACGCCGTGCTTGTCGCCGTGGAGCAGGTCGCCGGGCTTGACCAGCAGGCCGCCAACCTCGACGGGCACGCCGACATCGACGACGTGGACGTAGGCATGAGAGACGAGCAGCGTCGAGGCGAAGAACGCGAAGCCCAGCCGGTCGACCTCGTCGAGATCGCGCACGCCACCATCGGTGACGCAGCCGATGCAGCCCAGGGCCTTCGAGATGTTGGCCATCACCTCGCCCCAATAGGAGCCGATGGGATGGGGGTAGTCGTTGTCGTGGATGACGAGGACGCGCGGCTCCGGGATGGTGAGGATGTGCTCCCAGACCTCGTTCATGGTGGCGCGAGGCTTGGCCCCGGCGGGGAGCTTGGCGCTGATGACGGCGGTGGCGGCGTAGCCGACCATGGGAGGCCGGTGAGGGAAGATGCACCTGATCTCCGGCCCCATGAAGCCCTGGTTGCGGGGCGCCGCGTTGAACGTCTCGATGGCGTTGCAGACGGTGGGCGAGGTGAGGGCGCGGAGGCGGTCGAGGTCGGCGGCGGAGAGCGGTGCGGTCGGCGGCATGCGAGAGCCTCCTTGGCCCGTCAGGACCGGGCGAACAGGCGGGCGGTCTTGCGCACCGCCGGGTTGGCGACGTTGAGGGGGAACTCGCCGCGGAGCGCCCGGATGACCTCCTCGGCGATGCGCTGGCGCAGGCGCTGCATCGCAATGGGCGACTGGGCCCCCATGTGGGGGGTCATGACGACGTTGGCCATCGAGCGGAGCGGGCTATCGGCCGGCAGGGGCTCCCTCTCGAAGACGTCCAGGCCCGCGCCCGCGATGCGCCCCTCGCGGAGCGCCTCGACGAGCGCCGCCTCGTCCACCACGGGGCCCCGCGAGGTGTTGATGAGGCAGGCCGTCTTCTTCATGAGCCCGAGCTGTTCGCGGCCGATGAGGTGCCGCGTCTGGGGCATGAGCGGCGTGTGGACGGAGACGTAGTCGCTCCTGGCCAGGAGCTCGTCCAGCGAGAGCGGCGTGATCCCCTCGGCCTGGAGAAGCGCGGGCTTGACGAAGGGGTCGCAGGCCACGATGTTCATGGAGAAGGCCTGGGCCTTGCGGGCCGTGGCCATGCCGATGCGCCCAGCGCCAACGATGCCCAGCGTCTCCCCATGCACGGAGCGGGTCTGGGTCATGTAGCTGACGTTCCACTCACCCTTGCGCATCGAGCTATCGAAGGGGATAAGCTGCTTCGCCAGGGCGAGAATGAAGACGATCGCGCTGTTGGAGACCTCTTCGAAGCAGTAGTCGGGCACGTAGGCGATGGCGATGCCCTGCTCCGTGGCGGCCTGGAGGTCCACGTTGTCGTAGCCGACGCCGTAGCGGGCCACGACTTTACACTTGGGGATGTTCGTCAGTACTTTTCGAGTGATCGGCGCGAGGCCGTTCAGGACTGCATCGGCATCCTTGGCCAGCTCGATGATCTCATCCTCGGTTGTGCAGCGGCCCCGGCCCCGGACCTCCGCGCCAGCCTCGCGCAGGAGCTTGAACTCGAGGCCGGAATCGATCCGCTGCTGATCGGCTTCCGTGTGGACGACAAGGTAGCGTGGTGGCATGGCTCTCCAGAATAAGACCGCGCGGTGTTCTGGGCCGCGCTGACGGAAGAGCGTACGAGACGCGGGCCGCGACGATACTAGCAGCGGCCCAGGAGTGTGTCAACGCGATGGGGGCTGCTCCGTTGACCCCCTCTCGCCTTGGGTGCTACGCTCGCGGCACGGGCGTACGCCGGAGAAGGGGCGTGTATGGTGGGACTGCAATCCCTTCCCCCGTCTGCGGGGGAAGGTTAGGATGGGGGGATGATGAAGGATGGGCCCATCGGCGTCGTGGGCGCGGGAGCCATGGGGAGCGGCATCGCCCAGGTCATCGCCCAGTCGGGGCGGCCGGCGCTGATGCTCGATACGGCGCCCGGCCAGGTGGAGCGGGCCATCGGCGGCATCCGCGCGCGGCTCGCCCGGCGCGTGCAGGAGGGGAGGCTGGACCAGAAGGCGCTGGACGCCTCCATGGCCAACCTGCGCCCCGCCCAGGGCCTCCGAGACTTCGCCGCCTGCCCGCTGATCATCGAGGCCGTCTTCGAGAGCTTCGAGGTCAAGAGGGCCATGCTCGCGGAGCTGGACCCGGCCGTCCCCCAGGACACGGTCCTGGCCTCCAACACCTCGACCATCCCCATCACCAGGCTGGCCGCGTGCGTGCGCCGTCCCGAGCGCTTCGTGGGGATGCACTTCTTCAACCCGCCCCCGGCCATGAAGCTCGTCGAGGTGGTCCGGGGCCTGCAGACGAGCGAGGCGACCGTCCAGGCCGCCGTGGAGGCGGCGAGGGCTTTCGGCAAGACGCCGGTCGTGGTCAAGGACGCTCCGGGGTTCGCCGTGAACCGGCTGCTGGCGCCCATGCTGAACGAGGCGGCCTTCCTGCTGTCCGAGGGCGTTGCGACGCGCGAGGAGATCGACACGGCCATCAAGCTGGGGTTGAATCACCCCATGGGGCCGCTGGAGCTGGCGGACCTGGTGGGTCTGGACGTGCTCCTGAGCATCGTCGAGATCCTGCACGAGGAGTTCGGCGACTCCAAGTACCGGCCTGCGCCGCTCCTCAAGCAGCTGGTGGCGGCGGGGCACTTCGGGCGCAAGACGGGCAGGGGCTTCTACGACTACGGCAAGCCGTCGTGAGCGTGTGGACCCTTCGGCAGGCTCAGAGCTTGCCCGGCTCTGGTGAAACCTTTAGAGCACCTAACAAAACCTTGGTGGCCATGGTTCATAGGCAAAGGCCATTCATGTCACCCTGAGGAGTGAATTTTTCCTTTGTAGGGGCAACCCCCCGTGGTTGCCCCAGATGGGCGGGCACGGGGGCCCGCCCCTACGGGCGATTTGTTCACAAGCTCTCAGAATGACCACTGGGCACGCATGCTGGTTTTGTTAGATGCTCTTAGCGACATCCTGGACGGGCAGCAACGTCATAGTGGTCCAAAGTCGGAGACGGCTACTTGATGAAGACAAGTACATCGCTCAGCGAAGTGACCGCCGGCCCGCGCCAGTCGTCGGCGTCGTCCTGGAACGGGGCGTCCTGGCCCGCGGCGCCGGTGCGCAGCTGTACCGCCGTCATGCCGACGCTGGCCGCACCCGTCAGCTCGCGGCTGCCGCCGTCGCCAACGTAGAGGCAGTCGGCGTGGGAGACGCCGAGGCGCTGGCATGCCAGATGGTAGACGCGAGGGTCGGGCTTCTTGATCCCGGTCTCGCAGGAGAAGAGCGGTGCGTCCACGAGGCCGGCGAGGGCAGAGGCGCGGAAGACGCCAGGCACGTTGGGGCCGCAGTCGCTGATGAGGCCGATGGTTCGGCCCGAGGTGCGCACGCGCTCGAGGGTGGCGACGGCGTCCTGGCGGGGGACGAAGGTGCGGCGGGTGAACTCTTCGTACCGGGCGCCCATCCAGGCGGCGCGAGCCGCATCGCCGGGAAGGCCCAGACAGCGGAGGATGTAGGCGGCCCAGGCCTCGCTGGTCGGGAACTGGCCCGTCTGGCGCGGCGCGTAGGTCTCGCGGAACCAGCGCGTGAACTCGACAGGCGTGGCCCCCGCGACGCCGGCCAACTCCTCGAGAAAGGCCTCCTGATCGCGGCGGGAGGCACCGGTGATCAGCGTCCCGAAGAGGTCGAAGACGACCGCGCGGTGCTTCACGGTGGGCCCTCGCGGGCCTCCAACGCGCCACTTTGGCGTTGCATCCGTGGCTGGCCCCGTAACGTGACCTCCGGCCAGAGTTCAGCGGTGCCCATGCTCAGCGGCCTCAGCAGCATCGGCCTCCGCTTTGGTCTTGTGGATAGTCCCGTCGGGGTGCTGCGGGGGTGAGTACACCGTGTACAGCTTCATCTTCTTGATCTGCGAAGTGTTCATGATGTTGTGCTGCGTGCCGGCGGGAATAACCACAGCCCAGTCGTCCTCGATCGCGTACTCTTTCCCGTCCAGGATGGCCTTGCCCGTGCCCTGTTCGATGCGGATGAACTGATCGAGCCGGGGATGCACCTCCATGCCGATCTCTTCGCCCGGCTTAAGCGTCATGACGACCAGCTGGCTATGTCCCGCAGTGTAGAGGACCTTCCGGAAGAATTCGTTGGCCTTCGTCGCCTTCTCGATGTCCGTCACGTATCCAGCCATGAGGTTCCCTCCTCTGTTTTGTTCTCCCAGATTATATATTCTAGGCGGGCGCTCCGCCGAGGCTCCCTGTGGTAGACTGGGCCCGATTCGCCGCGAGGGGGATGGCATGGACCTGCGTTTCAGCGAGGCCGAGGAGCGCTTCCGGCAGGAGGTGCGGCGCTTCCTGGACAGGGAGCTGCCCCCGGGCTGGCCCGACCGGTACCCGGACGAGAAGGCCCGCAACGAGGCCAGCAAAGGGTTCCGCAAGAAGCTGGCCGAGAACGGGTGGCTGACGCTGGCCTGGCCAAAGGAGTACGGCGGCCAGGGCCGCACCATCACCGAGCAGCTCGTCTATACCGAGGAGATGGCCAGGCGGCGGGCCCCCTCCGGCGGCGGCATGGGCGTGGCGTGGGTGGGACCCCTCGTCATGCTCTACGGCACGGAGGAGCAGAAGAAACGCTTCATCCCGCCCATCGTCAAGGACGAGGTCCAGTGGTGCACCCTCTATAGCGAGCCCAACGCCGGCTCGGACCTGCCGAGCCTCCAGACCTCGGCCGTCCAGACCGGGGACGAGTTCATCGTCAACGGGCAGAAGATCTGGACCAGCGCCGGCCACCTGGCGAAGTGGGGGCTGCTGGCGGCCCGCACCGACCCGGCGGCGCCGAAGCACAAGGGCATCAGCATGCTCCTCCTGGACATGAAGACGCCCGGCGTGACCGTCAAGCCCCTCTACGACCTCACGGGCGACCACCACTTCAACGAGGTCTTCTTCGATACCGTGCGGGTCCCCAGGGCCAATCTGCTGGGCGAGCTCAACCGCGGCTGGTACCAGATGGCCGTGGGCCTCCAGTTCGAGCGCTCCTACATCAACCAGGTGATCATGATGGAGCGCTTCATCGAGGACATCCTCCAGTACGCGCGGGAGCGCGGGGCCGGCAAGGACCCCGTCCTCCGCGACCGGCTGGCGGAGCTGGTGGTCCGCAACCGAGTGGGCCGGATGCTCGGCTACCGGGTGGTGTGGATGCAGAGCCAGGGCGGGAGCCCGTCCTATGAGTCGTCCGTGGACAAGCTCTTCAACACCACGTCGCTGCAGATCATCAGCGGCGTTGGGATGCAGCTGCTGGGGCTTCAGGGGCAGCTCAGCAAGGGCGACCGGCGGGCCCCCCTGAACGGCGACGTCCAGTACAACCACCGGATGTGGGTGGGCTGGACCATCGCCGGCGGGACGACGGAGATTCAGAAGAACATCATCGCCCAGCGGGGCCTGGGCCTGCCGCGAGGGTAGGCTGGCTGGGAGCTACAGAGACGAGCATTGTTTGCTAAAGTTGCGCCGCGCCGACGACCGGGCAGCCCTAACCCCCTAGCCCCCTTCCCTAAAGAGGAAGGGGGTATCGTCCCTCTCC
>CAZKTO010000005.1:0-76686 GCA_964555685.1 uncultured Dehalococcoidia bacterium | reverse complement strand
GTGGGGCTGCAATCCCTTCCCCCGTCTGCGGGGGAAGGTTAGGATGGGGGCGTGCAGCCTTCTTGGTCGCGCCACCCGCGGCGCCTGGACCGGGTCCCGTCTCCTGGCCCACGCTCTCGCCTCCCTCCTCCTCACGCACGGCGTCTCACCCACATCGCTAGGCTGAGGGCTCGGAGCCACCGACTCTGGAGACCCCGTGTGGGCCTCGACGCTGCGTCAGGACATCGACCGGGAGCTCGCACACCTCCGCCGGATGTAGCAGGAAAGAAGACCAAGAGGAGACCCCTCGGAAGATTCGGGGCAGGCTCCGGCTCGAAGACTCAAAGCAGAAATTAGAGGTCAGGAGTTCCTGACAAGTCCCAGCACGTCCTGGGGACGCGTAGCTACCGCGTGTGGCGTGACGCCATCTACACCGGCGTGTCCTGGCAATAGCCCCCACGTCGCGTGGCACGTCCAGCAGCCCGCAGCGAGCCCCGCCTGCAGGTCTGCCGCGCTATCGCCGACGACCAGGGTCTCGCCGGGGCGCGCGCCGAGCCGCTCCATCGCCAGGTGTATCCCCTCCGGGTCCGGCTTGTGGCGCGTCACGTCTTCGTACCCCACCGTCGCGCCGATAAGCCCTGCGATGCCCGTCCGCTCCAGCTCTAGGTGTGCTCCGGCGCGCCGACTGTCCACCTGAAAGACGCGTTCCTTCTGCGTTACCACGCCCAGCTTGGTCCCGGTCCCCGACAGCGACTCGAGCACTCGCTGCACTCCGGGATACAGCCTTACGAGGTCGCCGCCCTGGAGCCAGTAAGCCCGGCGATAGTGAGTGAAGAGATCATAAGCCACGCCAGTCTGGGCCTTTAGCTCGTCTATGACGCCGAGGAGTTGACGTCCGCGCATGCTGTGGAATACATGCTCAGCAGTCGGCTCGCGAATGCCCGCAGCATCCAGGGCCTCGGCCAGCGCCGCGACTCGAGCGCGCCAGGAGTCGAGCAGCGTGTCGTCCAGGTCAAAGAGGACGGTGGTGAGACGAGGTGCCATCGGAATGGTTGTGGCAGCGACCCTAAGGTCGCCCCTACGCATATCGTACTGAGGGATTACGCCGCTGTCGCACGGTGCGGCGGCGGTACAGAAATTCAGGGCTAAAGTCAGCGCCATTGGGCCAGACCACGGTCCCTAGCTCCTTATCGACTCGTACCTGAGCAAAGAAGGCGGGGTCCCACAGCGGCGCGAATACCTCTCCGTGCAGCTGGGGCTCTAGATCGACGACCCGGCGGGTCCCGTCTGCAAAGATCACCTCCAGCGTGTAGGGCCCCCGGACCTCTGCACCGGTGACCACCTCCACCGGGCGGCCCGCCCTTACAGGAGAGGCTCGATGCTTTGCACCGGACGTTGTTCGCGAGCGCGTCGCCAATTTACCACCAACTCCCGAGGCTGTCCAGCCCCGGCTGGCTTCCCGCCGGGCCGCTAAACCAAGATAGCGCCTGGTACAAGGTCTGGGGGCAGTTCAAACCAGCCTTTTCAGCCTATGGCCGTTTCCACAACTTCCTTCATCTCCCGAAGTGGCTCTAGTTGCGAAATCGCCTTGACGAGAGACCCAAGGATCTTGTCTATTACCAACAAGACTTTCGCAAATGGCGAGGCCACCAAGCGAGCAATAGCTTTTGGGTGAAGGCGAAGGCCCTTGAGATGGGCCAACAATCCCACAAAAGCAGCTAGGGCGCGCTGCATGAGGGTGCGCTTTGGGGCCCACTGAATATCTGTAAAGCCGGCTTGGTCAAGGGCCTGTCTCCGCTGCGCATTTCCCCTCGCTTGTTGTAGCCACAGAACGCTGGGGCCTAAGCTAACTTCCAGTACCTCTCGCCAGGCTCTTTGTATTAAGGCCAGCAACTCCTCATCAATCAGGTGTTGGCCTTCCCCGTTCATCACCCATGACAAAGCCCCGGTAGTATCAGTCTGAAGGAATACAACGAGTTCATCAATCGTCGTATCGCTCGGCATCTGAAGCCCGCCTTTTTCGGTAGATCGCCCTCTTATCATATGTCGCGTCCAGGCGACCTGCCAAGCCCTGCCACTCGTCCGTTTCTCTCCCGCGCGCCCTCGCGCTACAATAGCATCCCGGCTCCGGAGGCGGCCCGTGGCGAACCCATCAGACCAGCAACCATCCGGCGTCCTCTCCCTCTTCCACCCCGCCGTCGGCGGGTGGTTCGCCTCGCGCTTCGCCCAGCCCACGCCCGCCCAGGAGCGCGGCTGGCCCGCCATCCGCTCCGGCCGCGACACGCTCATCGCCGCGCCCACCGGCTCCGGCAAGACTCTCGCTGCCTTCCTCAACGCCATCGACCTCCTCGTTATGCAAGCCCTCTCCGGCGCTCTCCCCGGCGAGACCCAGGTCCTCTACGTCTCACCGCTGAAAGCCCTCAGCAACGACGTCCAGAAGAACCTCTCGGAGCCCCTGGCCCAGGTCCGCGACCGCCTCATGACCATGGGCCTCCCCGCGCCCGATATCCGCGTCCTCGTCCGCACCGGCGACACCCCCTCCCGCGAGCGGCAGGCCATGACCCGCCACCCGCCGCACATCCTCGTCACCACGCCCGAGTCCCTCTACATCCTCCTGACCTCCGGCGGTGGGCGCGCCATGCTCAAGAGCGTCCGCACCGTCATCGTCGACGAGATCCATGCCGTCGCCCGCGATAAGCGCGGCTCGCACCTGGCCCTCAGCCTGGAGAGACTCGACGCCCTCACGAAACGGCGCTCCGTCCGCATCGGCCTCTCGGCCACGCAGCGGCCCATCGAGGAGGTGGCGCGCTTCCTCGTCGGCGCCCGGCATGTCGGTCCGGACGGCAGTCCCGACTGCACGATCATCGACGAGGGGCACGTCCGAACCCTCGATCTGGCCCTCGAGCTGCCCGGCGCTCCCCTCTCGGCCGTCATGGCCAACGAGACCTGGGAGGAGATCTATGACCGCCTGGCCGAGCTGATCGGTCAGAACCGGACGACGCTGGTCTTCACCAACACCCGCCGCCTGGCCGAGCGAGCCTCGATGAACCTGGCCAAGCGCCTGGGCGAGGGGCAGGTCACCTCCCACCACGGCAGCCTCTCCCGCGAGCAGCGCCTGCAGGCCGAGCAGCGCCTCAAGGCCGGCGACCTGCGGGCCCTGGTGGCCACCGCATCCCTCGAACTGGGCATCGACATCGGGGCCGTCGATCTCGTCTGCCAGCTGGGCTCGACGCGCAGCATCGCCACCTTCCTCCAGCGCGTCGGACGCTCGGCCCACACGCCGGCCACTGGGTCAGGCCCACCCGCCGTCCCCCGCGGCCGCATCTTCCCCCTCACCCGCGACGACCTCGTCGAGTGCGCGGCGCTGCTGTGGTCCGCCCGGCGCGGCATGCTCGACCGCCTGAGCATCCCCGAGAAGGCCCTCGATATCCTCGCCCAGCAGATCGTCGCCGCCGTCGCCGTCGAGGAGTGGCGCGAAGACGGCCTCTTCGAGCTGGCGCGCGGCGCCTACCCCTACCGGAACCTGGCCCGGGAGGAGTTCGACCGGGTCGTCCAGATGCTGGCCGAGGGCTTCTCCTCGCGGCGTGGCCGGACCGGCGCCCACATCCACTACGATGGCGTCGGCGGCCGGCTGCGGGGCCGGCGCGGCGCCCGCCTGGCCGCCATCACCTCGGGCGGCGCCATCCCGGAGACGGCCGACTACCAGGTCGTCCTGGAGCCCCAGGGCACGCCCGTCGGCACTGTCAACGAGGACTTCGCCATCGAGAGCATGGCGGGCGACATCTTCCAGCTCGGCATCTCGTCCTGGCGCATCCTGAAGGTCGAGCAGGGCAAGGTGCGCGTCGAGGACGCCCACGGCCTGCCGCCCACGATCCCGTTCTGGCTGGGCGAGGCGCCGGCCCGCACCCTCGAGCTCTCGGCCCAGGTCTCGGCCCTCCGCGCCGAGGTCGAGTCCCGGCTCGACTGCACTGACCACCAACCTCCCTCCCCCGTCGAGGGGGAGGGTGCGGGTGGGGGTGACCCACCCCCTCTCGCTTCGGGGGCGGGTTTCAAACCCGCCCCTACAGTTGGAGAGAGGGCCGGGGAGAGCGGGCCAAGTCTGCCCCAGCACCGGGAAGCGGTCCGCTGGCTCGCCGATCACGCCGGCATCGCGTCCGCCTCGGCCGGACCCGCCGAGCAGATCGTCGAGTATCTGGCCGCGACCAAGGCCGCCCTGGGGGTCGTGCCCACCCAGGAGACGCTGGTCCTCGAGCGCTTCTTCGATGAGACGGGCGGGATGCAGCTCGTGCTCCACGCCCCCTTCGGCGGCCGGGTGAACCGGGCGTGGGGGCTGGCGCTGCGCAAGCGGTTCTGCCGGACCTTCAACCAGGAGCTCCAGGCCGCCGCCACCGAGGATAGCGTCGTCCTCTCCCTGGGGCCCCAGCACAGCTTCCCTCTGGAGGACGTCTGGTCGTACCTGCGACCGGCCACGGCCCAGGACGTGCTGGTCCAGGCGCTGCTGGCCGCGCCCATGTTCACCACGCGCTGGCGCTGGAACCTGACCCGCGCCCTGGCCGTCCTGCGCCAGGAGCGGGGCCGCAAGGTGCCCATGCCCATCCAGCGCATGCGCTCCGACGACCTGCTGGCATCCGTCTTCCCGGCCCAGGTCGCCTGCGCCGAGAACGCGCCCGGCGACATCGAGGTGCCCGGCCATCCGCTCGTCGCGCAGACGGTGGACGACTGCCTGCACGAGGCCATGGACGTGGAGGGCCTCGTCGCCGTGCTCACGAATGTCGAGCAAGGGCGCGTCCGGCTCGTTTCCAAGGACACCGTCGAGCCCTCGCCCATGGCCGCGGAGATCCTGAACGCCAAGCCCTACGCCTTCCTGGACGATGCGCCGCTGGAGGAGCGCCGGACGCAGGCCGTCATGGCGCGCCGGGCCCTCGATCCCGCCACGGCCGGCGACCTGGCCGCCCTGGATCCCGAGGCCATCGCGCGGGTGCGGGAGCAGGCCTGGCCCGACGCCGAGAGCGAGGACGAGCTGCACGACGCCCTCGTGCTGCTGGGCTATCTCACGGAGCCGGAGGCGGAGCGCTGGGCCCTCATGCTCGATGCGCTGGCCGGGGCCCGGCGGGCCGCCGTCCTCACCACCCATCCCAAAACCCCCTCCCCCTCGATGGGGGAGGGCGAGGGTGGGGGTGAAACCTCACCCGATGAACCGCATTTCGGGGTAGCTTCGACCACGCCCGCTGGCCATCGTGTCTGGATCGCCGCCGAGCGCCTGCCCCAGTGGCGCGCCCTCTTCCCGGACGCGGCGCTCGCGCCGGCCATCGAGGCCCCAGCGCGTGAGCGAGCCCTGGCCTGGGAGCGGGACGAGGCCCTGCGCGAGATCGTGCGCGGGCGTCTGGAGGGGCTGGGCCCCGTCACCGCCGAATCGCTGGCCTCGTCCATGGGTCTCGCCTCCACGCAGGTCGAGGGCGCTCTCGTGGCTCTGGAGGCGGAGGGCTTCGTGCTCCGGGGCCGCTTCGCTGGGCCCGCAGGCGACGCCTCGGCTATCGAATGGTGCGAGCGGCGGCTCCTGGCCCGCATCCACCGGCTGACGCTGGACCGCCTGCGCCGGGAGATCGAGCCGGTGACCGCCGCCCAGTTCCTGCGCTTCCTCATCGCCTGGCAGCACGCCGGCCCGGAGACGCGCCTGCAAGGGGCGGCGGGACTCGCCCAGATCGTCCACCGGCTCCAGGGCTACCAGGCTCCAGCGGCCGCCTGGGAGGGCCAGCTCCTGCCGGCCCGCATGGGCCGCTACGCGCCGGCGCTCCTGGACGAGCTCTGCCTCTCAGGGCAGGTCGTCTGGGGGCGCCTCTTCCCGCCGGCGAACGGAGAGTATCGCCGGGCACCCCGACAGGCCGGGGTACCCGCCACGCGCTCCTCGCCCATCGCGCTCCTCTTCCGCCACGAGCTCCCCCAGTGGCTCGCCGCCGTCCCCCACGGCGCCGGCGTCCCTTCCAAAAGCTCCCATCCTGGAGCGCATCCCAAATCTCCCTCCCCCTCGACGGGGGAGGGTTGGGGTGGGGGTGAAACCCAAGCCGGGCCCAGCCTCAGCGCCCTCGCCCAGCAGGTCGTGGCGCACCTCCAGCGGCACGGCGCCAGCTTCGCCCAGGAGCTCGCCTCCGCGACCCGCCGCCTCCCCGCGGAGGTCCGCGGCGCCCTGGGCGAGCTCGTCGCCGCCGGGATCATCACCGGCGACGGCTTCGCCGGCCTGCGGGGGCTCGTGGCGAACGGGCGCCGAACGTCAGCCCGCGACCGCCGGCAACGATGGATCGGCCCCTTTCAGCCCGCTATCTCCCCCGAGGCCGTGGGCCGCTGGTCGCTCCTCCGCAACGGAGCGCCGCACCAGTCCAGTCCCGAGGAGTTGGCCGAGCTCTGGGCGCGGCAACTGCTGCGTCGGTACGGCGTCGTCTTCCACAAGCTGATGCTGCGGGAGACGGGCCTGCCGCCCTGGCGCGATATCCTGCGCGTCCTGCGCCGGCTGGAGGCTCGCGGCGAGGTGCGCGGCGGCCGCTTCGTCGCTGGCCCCTCTGGCGAGCAGTACGCCCTGCCTGAGGCCGTCGAGGCGTTGCGGGCGATGCGGCGCAGGGAGCCGACCGGGGCGCTGGCAGGCGTGTGCGGGGCCGACCCGCTGAATCTCGTGGGGATCATCGCCCCTGGCGAGCGGGTGCCGGCCGTGGCCTCCAACCGGATCGTCTACCGCGATGGCGTGCCCGTGGCCGCCCGAATCGCCGGCGCGGTGACGTACTACCAGGATGTGCCAGACGCTGAGCGTGATGCGGTGCTGAAGGCGTTGCGGGGGTAGGTTGATTGGTGCCCTCACCCCCAACCCCCTCTCCGAGTCGGAGAGGGGGTTGGGGGTGAGGTATCCATACTCTCTCTCCCCGTGGGAGAGAGCCTACCCTGGGCGAAGTCGAAGGGGCTGGGGTGAGGGCCCTTACCCATACCTATCCACCGCCAGGATGGCGATGGCCGCAGCCATCCACAGCAAGATACAGATGAGGAGCGGCCGGTCCGTGAGGAAGATCTCCTCCGGCTCTCCGCCGAGCCCCTTCCGGTGCGCCACGAACAGGTACCGGAAGATCCCGTAGAGCACGAACGGGACCGTCAGCATCATCGAGTTATCCTCGGGGAGGTTGCCGGCGGTGAAGGTGTAGAGCGTGTAGGCCACGAGCGTCGAGGGCGCGACGACGGCGATGAGCTGGTCCAGGACCGGCGCCGTGTAGTGCTCCAGGACGCGCCGGTGGCCCGCGCCGTCGTCTCCCAGCCGCACGAGCTCGTCCCGGCGCTTGCCCAGCGAGATGAGGAGCGCCCCCAGGCCCGTCATCACGTAGAGCCACTCGGAGATGGGGACGTCGACGACCTGGGCCCCGGCGGCGGCGCGCAGGACGAACCCGGCGGCGACGGCCATCACGTCGAGGATCACCATGTGTTTGAGCTGGAGGGTGTAGGCCAGCGTCACGCTCAGGTAGACCAGCGCGATGACGCCGAAGCCGGGGTCCACCACGAACCCCAGCGCCACGCCCGCCGCGACGAGCAGCGCCGCCGCGCCCGCCGCCAGCGACGGGCTCAGGGCCCCGGACGCCAGGGGACGCAGGCGCTTCCCCGGGTGCAGCCGGTCCGCCTCCACGTCCAAGAGGTCGTTGACCAGGTAGGTAGCGCCGCTCAGGAGGCAGAAGAGCGCGAAGCCGGCCGTCGCCTCCCCGAAGAGGCGGGCCTCGCCCCCCGCGCCACCGGCGGCGTGATCGCCCAGGGTGAAGAAGAACGCCAGATAGACCAGCAGGTTCTTGGCCCACTGGCGCGGGCGCATCGCGAGGACCAGCTGACGGGCCTGGTCGAGCGTGCCGGCGGACGCCGGGACGGGCCGGGCGCCGGATGCTGGCTCGGGGGATGCAGGCATGAGGGCTCCTGTCTTAGAATTATAGAACACACACCAGCCTCACCCGCCCGCCTGCGGCGGGGTGGGTGAGGCCATCGCTCCCTTATGGCGCCCACATCCAAACATCCCAGGCAGCGCCTGGACCTGACCCTGGTCGAGCGGGGGCTTGCCGAGAGCCGCGAGCGGGCGCGGGCCCTCGTCATGGCCGGCCACGTCCGCATCGACGGCCAGGTCGCCGACCGTCCGGCCGCACCCGTCCGGCCCGGCGCCGAGATCGCTGTCGACCGCCCCAACACGTCGGGGTACGTCAGCCGCGGCGGGCTCAAGCTCCAGCACGCCCTGGACCGCTGGGGCATCGCCGTCGCCGGCCAGGTGGCGCTGGACGTGGGCGCCTCCACCGGCGGCTTCACCGACTGCCTCCTCCAGCGCGGCGCCGCGCGCGTCTATGCCCTCGACGTCGGCCGGGGTCAGCTCCACCACCGCCTCCGGGGCGACCGGCGCGTCGTCGTCATGGAGCGGGTGAACGCCCACTTCCCCTTCGACCTGCCGGAGCAAGCGGGCCTCGCCACCATCGACGTCTCGTTCATCTCCCTCGCCAAGGTCATTCCGAACGTCGCTCCGCACGTGCGCCCCGGCGGGCTCCTCCTCTGCCTCGTCAAGCCCCAGTTCGAGGCGGGGCGCGATCAGGTCGGGCGAGGCGGCGTCGTCCGCGACCCCCTGGTCCACGGGGGCGTCCTCGGCCAGCTGGCCGTCTGGGCCGTGCAGCAGGGATTCCGCGTGCGCGGCATCACCCCGTCGCCGGTGCTGGGCGACAAGGGGAACCGCGAGTTCTTCCTGCTGCTCCAGCGCGAGGAGGGCGCATGATGGCCGAAACACACGAGGTCCTGCGGCGCCTCTCGATCGTCCAGGGCGACATCACTCGCCAGGCCGTGGACGCCATCGTGAATGCGGCCAACACGACGCTCCTGGGCGGGGGCGGCGTCGATGGCGCCATCCACCGGGCCGCCGGGCCGGAGCTCCTGGCCGAGTGCCGTACGCTGGGCGGCTGCCCCACGGGCGAGGCCCGCATTACCAAGGGCTACCGCCTGCCCGCCCGCTGGGTCATCCACACCGTCGGGCCCGTGTGGCGCGGCGGCGGCCGGAACGAGGACGCGCTCCTCGCCAGCTGCTACCGCACCTCCCTCGCCCTCGCCCAGGGCCACGGCGTCAAGAGCATCGCCTTCCCCGCCATCAGCACCGGCGCCTACGGCTTCCCCATGGACCGCGCCGCGCGCATCGCCGTCGGGGAGATCGTCCGGCTCCTCTCGGAACGTGCTAGCATGGAGAGCGTCACCTTCGTCTGCTTCGACCGGCGATCCTATGACTGTCACGCGAGGGCGCTCCAAGAACTGGCCCGATGATCCCTCTTCCGGTGGCCTGCCCGCGGCCCTGGCCATCCGCGACGCCGCCGAGGCCGATCTCCCAGCCATCGTCGCCATCTATAACGAAGGCGTCGCCACCCGCGTGGCCACCGCCGACACGGAGCCAGTGACCGTCGAGGCGCGCCGCGCCTGGTTCCACGCCCACTCCCCTGGCCGCTGGCCTATCTGGGTCGCCCAGGCCGATGGGAAGATCGCTGGCTGGCTCAGTCTCCAGCCCTTCCATGAAAGGCCCGCCTATCGCATCACCGGGGAAGTCAGCGTCTACGTCACCGCCTCCCACCGGAAGCGCGGCATCGGCCGTCTCCTCCTGAAAAAGGCGGTGCAGCGCGCCCCCGCCTTGGGCCTCCACAACCTGGTAGCCCTCGTCTTCGGCCACAACGAGCCCAGCCTGGGCCTCTTCGAGGGCCTGGGCTTCCAGCGCTGGGGCCGGCTCCCGCGCGTGGCCGATATGTTCGGCGCCGAGCGGGACCTCGTCATCCTGGGCCTGCGGGTGGACGGGCGGGGTGATCGCGCCTAGCAGGATGCTGAAAAACACCCCCAAACCCCCTCAAGGGGTTCAAGGTAGCCCTTCGGGCAAGATTTTACAGAAGGGGGACACCCCCTTGAACCCCCGGCAAAGGGGCTTCGCCCCTCTGCACACCCCTTTTTCACCACCCTGCTAGTCCCTGTTCCCCTTTCATTTGACGCCCCTTGACCGCGGGCGTATAGTGGGGTCGCACGGAGCCACGCGGGAGCTTGGGGTGTCCAGGCTGAGAGGTCCGCCTTAGGCGGACGACCGCTTGAACCTGATCTGGGTAATGCCAGCGCAGGGAAGTGCGAGTAGGAACTCTTGGACACCGCTCCCCGAGATGCGGTGTCTCTTTTTTTGGCGCCGTGCGGGAGGAGCGACATGGACGAGCCGCTGGTCATCGCCGGAAAGCGCTTCAGCTCCCGGCTGATCGTCGGGACGGGCAAGTACCGCGCCATGGACGAGATGGTGCGGGCCATCGAGGCCTCGGGCGCGCAGATGGTCACCGTCGCGCTCAAACGCATCGACTTCGCCAAGGGCGAGCGCACCATCCTCGACTACATCGACTGGAAGCGCTACGACATCCTGCCCAACACGGCCGGCTGCCAGACCGTCGAGGAGGCCCTCTACACCGCCCGCCTCGCCCGCAGCATGGGCCTCTCCGACTGGATCAAGCTGGAGGTCATCCCCGATCCCAAGTACCTCCTGCCCGACCCTATCGGCACGCTCGAGGCGGCCAAGGTCCTCGTCAACGAGGGCTTTGTCGTCCTGCCCTACATGAACGACGACCCGGTCCTGGCCCGCAGGCTCGAGGAGGCCGGCTGCGCCGCCGTCATGCCCCTGGCCTCGCCCATCGGGTCGGGACAGGGCATGGTTAACTTCGAGCAGATCAAGATCATCATCGAGCAGGCGCGGGTGCCCGTGGTGGTGGACGCCGGCATCGGCGCGCCGTCCGACGCGGCCCTCGCCATGGAGATCGGCGCCGACGCCTGTCTCGTCAACTCGGCCATCGCCCTGGCCCGCGACCCGGTCCTCATGGCCGAGGCGATCCGCGACGGCGTCGCCGCCGGGCGCAAGGCCCTCCTCGCCGGCCGCATGCCCAAGAAGGCCTACGCCTCCGCCTCCAGCCCCCAGGAGGAGACGCCCGCGTGGTCGCTGCGAAGGTAGCGCTGCCCACCCCCTGCCTCTGCGTCGTCACCAACCGGGGCCTCTTTCCCGAGGGCTCGCAGATCGAACCCATCCAGCGGGCTGTGGAGGGCGGCGCGACCATGGTCCAGGTGCGAGAGAAGGACATGCCCGGCGGCCTGCTCCTCGCCCTGGTGCGCGAGCTCCTGGGCTGCGTCGGCAAGCGGGCCCTGGTCGTCGTCAACGAGCGGATCGATGTGGCGCTGGCCGCCGGCGCCCAGGGCGTCCACCTGGGCGAAGCGGCACTGCCCGTCGCCGAGGCCCGCGGGCTCGCCGGCGACCGCATGCTCGTTGGCCGCTCCGTCCACGACGTGGAGTCGGCCGTCGAGGCCCAGGAAGAGGGGGCCGACTATCTGATCGTGGGGACCCTCTTCCCCACGCGCTCCAAACCGGGCAAGGAGCCCGAGGGGCTGGAGGTCCTGCGCCGGATCGCCGCGGCGGTCCGCATTCCGATCCTCGGCATCGGCGGCATCGCCCCTGGCAACGTCGGCCAGGTCATGAGGTCGGGCGCGGCGGGCGTGGCCGTCATCACCAGCGTGCTGGCCGCCGCCGACCCGCGCGACGCCGCCCGCCGGCTCTCGGCGTCCATGCGCCTGGGCCTGCCCGCGCCGGGGATTGAACGCCGGTGACGGCATGATTGCGGTAACGGTGAACGGCAAGCCGCGCGAGCTCCGCGCCCCCACCGGGCTCACAGAGTTCTTGGACGCGGCTGGCCTCATGGGACGGCGCATCGCCATCGGCTACAACGGCGAGGTGATTCATCGCAATCACTGGCGTGAGGTAACGCTGGGGCACGGCGACGTGCTGGACATCGTGCAGATGGTGGGCGGCGGTTAGTCCATGGCCAGATCACCGGATGTCATCATCGTAGGCGGGGGCGTCATCGGCTGCGCCCTGGCCTACGCCCTGGCCAAGGAGAGGGTCCGGGTCCTGGTGCTGGAGCAGCATCAGGTGGGCTCCGGCGCCACCTACGCCTCCGCAGGCATGGTGGCCCCTCTCTCAGACAGCCCCGCCGGACACCCGCTCATGGACCTGGGCCTCCAGAGCTACCGCATGTACGAGGCCTGGGTGCGCGAGGTCGAGGAGGCCAGCGGCTTCTCCATCGAGTGCCTCCCCTCGGGCATCCTGCGCATCGCCCTCACCGAGGAGGACGAGGGGGAGCTGAAGGCGGGCGTCCGGCACGCGGCGAAGCTGGGCTTCGCCGTCCAGTGGCTCGGCACCGAGGACGCCCTGGAGGTGGAGCCGCTCCTCTCGCCCCGCATCCGCGGCGCGTCCTTCTCGCCGGGCGAGCCCCAGCTCAACGCCTCGCGGTACGTGGAGGCCCTGCGCCGCGCCGCCCTGGCCCGCGGGGCCACCTTCCTCGAGCAGACGCCGGCCGTTGGCCTGGCCCGCAACGGCGCCAAGGCCACGGGCGTCCGGACTCCCAAGGAGACGATCAGGGCCGGACGCGTCGTCATCGCGGCGGGCTCGTGGAGCGCCCAAGCCGGTGACTGGCTGGGCCTGCGGGTGCCCGTCTCCCCGGTCCGGGGCCAGGTCGTCTACGTCGACAAGCTGGCGCAGCCCCTAAAGCACACCGTCATGCGGCACTCGAGCTACGCCGTCCCCAAGGGCGATGGGACGACCCTCGTCGGCACCACCCGCGAGGATGCCGGGTTCGACCAGCGGGTCACCGTGGGCGGCGTCGCCTCCATCCTCACGCACATTCAAGACCTTGTCCCGTCCATCGCACAGGCGGCCATCAACCACACCCGCGCCGGGCTCCGTCCCGCCTCGGCGGACGAGCTGCCCATCCTGGGCCCGGCCCCCACGGTCGAGAACGTCATCCTGGCCACGGGCCACGGCCGGAGCGGCATCCTGCTGACACCCGTGACCGTCCGCATCGTCACCGGCCTCATGCTGAACGATGCCAAGGCGCCGGACCTGGGTCCCTACAGCGCCGCGCGCCTCGAACGGACCCGGTCGTGAAGACCAGGACCGCCCTCGACCTGAGCCTCTACGTCGTCACAGACCGGGGCCTGGCCAGGGGCCGGAGCCACCGGGAGGTTGCCGAGGCGGCCATCGCGGGCGGCGCGACGGTCATCCAGCTCCGCGACAAGACGGCCGAGGCGCGGGCGCTCTTCGAGGCTGGCCGGGAGATCAGGGAGCTCTCGGCGCGGCGCGGCGCGCTCTTCATCGTGAACGACCGGCTGGACATCGCGCTCGCCGTGGAGGCCGATGGCGTCCACATGGGGCAGGATGACCTGCCGGCGCCGGTAGCCCGCCGGCTCCTGGGTCCAAACAAGGTGCTGGGCGTCTCGGTGGAGAACGGCGCCCAGGCCGCCCAGGCCGAGCGCGACGGCGCCGACTACGTGGCCATCGGCCCTATCTACGAGGCGCGGGGGAGCAAGGCCGGCGCCGGGCCACCCGTGGGCCCCCAGGCCATCGCCGAGGTGCGGCGTCACACCCGCCTGCCCATCGTCGCCATCGGCGGCATCAAGCCTGAGCACGTGGCCGAGGTCGTCCGCGCCGGCGCCGACGGCATCGCCGTCATCTCCGCCGTCGTGGCCGCCCCCGATATCGCGGCGGCGGCGCGCCATCTCCAGCGCCTGATCCGCGAGGCGCGAGGCCAGCGGGGGTAACCCTCCCATGCCCCGAACGACGGCAGCCCAGCCCAAGACCGTCGCCGAGATCGGCGAGTTCGGGCTCATCGCCCGGATCGAGGGCCTGTCGCCGGGCATCGGCGCCGCGGGTTCCGGCCCCGGCCTCGTCGTGGGCATCGGCGACGACTGCGCGGCCTTCCGGCCCACGCCCGGCCTGCTGACCCTCGCCACCTGCGACATCCAGGTCGAGGGCCGCCACTTCCGCCGCGACCGCATCACGCCCTATGATCTGGGCCGCCGCTCCGCCGCCATCAACCTGAGCGACATCGGCGCCATGGGCGGCCAGCCCCGCTACGCCCTCATCTCCCTGGCGCTGCCCCAGGAGACCGAGATCGCCTGGATCGACGAGCTCTACCGCGGCATGCGGGAGGAGTTCGAACGCTTCGGCGCGGCCATCGCCGGCGGGAACCTCTCCGGCTCCGGCGACGGCGTCATCATCGATATCACGCTCCTGGGCGAGGTCGAGGAGGGGCGCATGCTCCTGCGCAGCGGCGCCCGCCCCGGCGACGCCATTCTGGTGACCGGCGCCCTGGGCGACTCGGCCCTGGGCCGCCTGGCCCTCGATCGCGCGCTCGACCGGCGCAGGGCCGAGGTCACCCCCCTCGTCGCGGCGCATCTCACCCCCACGCCGCGCGTGCGCGAGGGCCAGGCCATCGCCGCCATCCAACGCGGCACCGCCCTCATCGACGTCAGCGACGGCCTGGCGGGCGACCTGGGCCACATCTGCGAGCGCAGCGGCGTTGGCGCGCGCGTCGAGGCCGCGCGCCTGCCCATCTCCAAAGAGGCTTCCCAGGTGGCCGCCGAGCTGGGCGCGGACGCGCTGGCGGCGGCCCTCCACGGCGGCGAGGACTACGAGCTCGTCGTCACCTGCCCCCGAGAGGCCGCGGGCGCCATCGCTCGCGCGGTCCGAGCGGCCACGGGCGTGCCCGTCACCGAGATCGGCGTCGTCACCGAGGGCCCGGGGATGACCCTCGCGCTGCCGGACGGCTCGGAGCGGCCCCTGGAGGCGCGCGGCTGGGACCACTATCGTAAGGACAGGAAGGACGGGACATGACGCCCCCCCGCGCCCTCACCATCGCCGGCTCGGACAGCGGCGGCGGCGCCGGCATCCAGGCCGACCTCAAGACCTTCACAGCCTTCGGCGTCTACGGCATGAGCGTCGTCACGGCGGTGACGGCCCAGAACACGCTGGGCGTCCAGGCCGCCTTCGAGCTGCCCATCGACCTCATCGAGGCGCAGCTCCGGAGCGTCGTCTCCGACATCGGGGCCGACGCCGCCAAGACCGGCATGCTCGCCAGCGCCGCCGTCGCGGGCCGCGTCGCCGATCTCATCCGCGAGCTGCGCCTGTCCAACCTGGTGGTGGACCCCGTCATGGTGGCCAAGGGCGGGCACCCGCTCCTCGCCCCCGACGCCCGCGCAACGGTCCGTGACCGGCTCATCCCCCTGGCGCTCGTTGTCACGCCCAACGCCCACGAGGCCGAGGCCCTCACCGGCCGGCCCATCCGCACCCTGGCGGACGCGCGCGCGGCGGCCCGGGAGATCCGCTCCGCCGCCGGCCAGTGGGTCGTCGTCAAGGGCGGCCACCTGGACGAGGCCGAGGCCATCGACGTGGTCTTCGACGGCACGGAGCTGCGCGAGCTGCGGGCGCCCCGGGTCCGCACGGCCAACACCCACGGGACCGGCTGCACCTTCTCGGCCGCCATCGCCGCCGGGCTGGCCAAGGGCCTCGGTCCGTGGGCGGCCATCGAGCGGGCCAAGGCCTATGTGACACGGGCCATCGCCTCCTCCTTCGCCCTGGGGACCGGCCACGGGCCCACGAACCACATGGCGGGGCTGGCGAGCCCATGGTAGAGGCGGCGAACCGGCCCGCCGTCCGGGTGCACGTGCAGGGCGTCAGCAAGGACTACCGCGAGGGGCACAAGACGCTCCAGGCCCTGCGCGACGTCACCCTCGCCGCCCGCGACGGCGAGTTCGTCTCCATTATCGGCCCCAGCGGCTGCGGCAAGAGCACCCTCTTCAACATCCTCTCGGGCGTCATGCGGCCGGACCAGGGCCAGGTGACGATCGACGGCCGGAATGCGGCGGGAGTCGTGGGACTCGCGGGCTACATGCCTCAGAAGGACCTCCTCCTGCCCTGGCGGACGGTGCTGGACAACGTCATCCTGGGTATGGAGGTGGCGGGCATGCCCAGGCCGGAGGCGCGCCGCGCGGCGGGGCCGTACCTCAGTGACTTCGGCCTGGCGGGCTTCGAGGCTGGCTATCCGGACACCCTCTCGGGCGGGATGCGCCAGAGGGCCGCGCTCCTCCGCACCGTCCTCTGTCAGAAGGAGATCCTCCTGCTGGACGAGCCCTTCGGCGCCCTCGACGCCCTCACCCGCTCCTCCATGCACGAGTGGCTGCTGGAGCTCTGGGACCGGCTGGGGAAGACGATCCTTCTCGTGACCCACGACGTCGAGGAGGCGGTGCTCCTCTCGGACCGGGTCTACGTGATGACCGCGCGGCCGGGCCAGGTGCGCGCCGAGCTCGCCATCGGCCTGCCCCGGCCTCGGCGCTACGACGTTGTGACGACGCAGCCCTTCATGGAGCACAAGCGGGAGCTCCTGAGCATCCTGCGGACCGGCGCTCGCGATCCCGCGGCGGCCAAGATATGAGTACGCTCCGAAATCTCCTCTCCCCTGGCGGGAGAGGAGAAGAGGAGAGGGGGAATTGGCCACCCTCTCCCGTCGAGGGAGAGGGAGTTTTGAGGCAAAGCCCCCAAAAGGGGGGAGGAGATCAGGTCGCCCGGCGTACTCGTGACCCCCTGCCCGCGGCGGCCTCCGCCGCCGGCCGCTACGCCGTGGCCGCCATCGTGGCGCTGGGCGGGCTCCTCGTCTGGCAGGTTGTAGACTTCTTTGGCGATATCCCCCGCTGGCAGCTCCCCTCCCCCTGGGAGGTGCTCCAGGCCCTGGGCGACCATCCGGGCGTCATCGCCCGGCACGCCGGCGTCACCGCGCAGGAGGCGCTCCTCGGGTTCGCCATCGCCGTGGCCTTCGGCTTCGCCCTGGCCGTCGCCATCGCCCACTCGCGCCTCCTCGAGCGCGCCCTCTACCCCTACGTCATCGCCTCCCAGGCCGTCCCCATCATCGCCATCGCGCCCGTCCTCGTCATCTGGTTCGGGTTCGGACTCCTCCCCAAGATCGTCGTCATCGTCCTCATCACGTTCTTCCCCATCGCCATCAACACCGTGGACGGCTTGCGGAACGTGGACCCGGACCTGCTGCGCCTCATGCGGACCATGGGGGCCACGCGATGGCAGGTCTTCCGAATGGTTCGGCTGCCCTCGGCCCTGCCCCTCTTCTTCTCCGGGGCCAAGGTCGCCGCCGCCGTCAGCGTCATCGGGGCCATCCTGGGCGAGTGGGTCGGCGCCAGCGAGGGCCTCGGCTACCTCATCAAACTGGACTCGGCGCAGTTCCTCACGGCGCGCGTCTTCGCCTCCATCTTCGTGCTGGCGGCGATGGGCATCGCCCTCTTCGCCCTCGTCTCGGCCATCGAGCGCAGGGCGGCGCCGTGGGCCCGCCGCGCGCCCGCGTGGGACCAGGAGGACAACTATGGAAGCTAGTCGGATCGTACAGCGATGGAGGCTCCCGCGTCGCCTGGCGGCGCTCGCTGCGGCCCTGATAGCGGTGGCGCTGGTGGTGGCCGCCTGCGGCGGAGGAGGCGGCAAAGAGAAGCTGACGCTGGTGCTGGACTGGTTCCCCAACGCCGATCACGCCGGCATCTACGCCGCCCAGGCCCAGGGCTACTTCGAGGCCGAGGGGCTGGAGGTCGTTATCCAGGTGCCGGGGAACCCCGAGGACCCGCCCAAGCTCGTGGCCGCCGGACGGGCCGATATCGCCGTCTCCTACGAGCCCGACGTCATCCAGGCCCGCGCCCAGGGAATCCCCATCACAGCGGTGGCGGCTATCGTCAACGTCCCGCTGAACTCCATCCAGGCGCTCAAGACCTCCGGCATCACCAGCCCCGCGCAGCTCGCCGGCAAGAAGGTCGGCTATCCGGGCATCCCCTCCAACGAGCTCTACATGCAGACGGTGCTCCGGCGCGCCCAGGTCGACCCCAAGTCCGTGGAGCTCGTGAACGTGGGCTTCGACCTGGGGCCCGCGCTCCGGAGCAAGCGCGTCGACGCCATCATCGGCGCCTACTGGAACGTCGAGGCGGTCGAGGCTGAGCTCGAGGGCTTCCCCGTCAACGTCCTCAAACTGGAAGAGCACGGCGTGCCCCTCTACGACGAGCTGGTCTTCATCGTGAAGAACGACGCCGTGTCGAAGAAAGCCGATGCCCTGCGCCGCTTCCTCCGCGCCGTGGTCAAGGGGCACCAGTCGGCGGCGCGCGACCCGGATGCGGCCATCGCCGCCGTGGCCAAGGCCAACCCGGAGGCGCGCCGGGACGTCATCGACCGCGGCGTGAGGCTCCTGGCTCCCCTCTGGGCCAAGGCCGAGCCCTTCGGTCGCATGGACGAGAGGCGCTGGAGCGCCTTCGTGGACTTCCTCGTCGAGAACCGCCTCATCGAGAAGAGGGTCCCCCTGGAAAAACTCCTGACCAACGAGCTGCTGCCGAAATAGGCCCCCCAGGGGAGTCCGTCCGCCGCTCGCGAGCGTATGCTGGTAGTGGGGCGAGGCAGCCCCAACATCCCAGGGAGGGCGCCGCCCAGCCGATGTCCGCCTCGCCTAGCATTGCCCGCCGTCTCAAGGTCCTCTGGCTGGCGCCCCTGGTTGGGCTCGCGGTCTTGGCCGCTGCCTGCCAAGAGGACCTCCCCGTCCCGACGCCCTACCCGGACTACCGGCCGCCCGGAACGCCCCCTGCGACCGTTGCCACGGGGGTCGCGACGCCCTCCGCCACGCCCACGGCGACGCCGTCGCCTACCCCCACCGCAACGCCGCCGCCCACGCCCGAGCCCAGGGCCCTCGTACGCGCCGGTGGCGCGGCCTTTATCGTCGAGGTCGCGAGCACCCTCACGGAGCAGGCCACGGGCCTTTCGGGCCGCGACCGGCTCCCCAAGGGCGCCGGCATGCTCTTCCCCCTGCGCGTCGAGCGCATTCCGGCCTTCTGGATGCGCGGCATGCGCTTCTCCCTGGACTTCCTGTGGATCTCCGCTGACTGCCGCCTCCTCGAGGTGACGCCGGACGTGCCGCCCGCCGCAGGCGGGCCCGACGCCCCCGCGAACACCCTCCCCATCTACAGCCCGTCGCGCCCCGTCCTCTTCGTCCTCGAGATCAACGCGGGCGAGGCGGCCGCCAGCGGCCTGCGCCCCGGCGCCCCGGTGCTCTTCACCGGGCCAGACCTCGCCGGCCTCGGCTGCGGGCGCGTGTAGCCCCGCCCCACCGTGCTACAATCCCGCCATTCCGCTCTCCGACGGAGGCTGCCATGCGCCTCGCCATTCCGGAAGGCCGCTCCGTGTTGCCGCTGCCGCTCCAGCGCCGCTCGAACGACGAGTTTCCCCCGCTCCCCTACTCGGCGCGGGACCTCCGGGCCGTGGCCCAGGTGCTGGACGCGGCGCCCGGACGCGCCCGCGCCCTGGGGCTCGCGCCCACGCGGTACGCCGCCAGCCGAATGGGGACCGCCGCAGCCCTTCGGGCAATTGATGCTGCATGGGGAGGAGGCTTCTACGCCGTGCCCGCCGAGGCCGAGACCGACCAGGCCGCCGCCGACGCAGCCCTGGGCGGCCCAGAGCTCGTCGTCGACGTCCAGACGCACTACATCGCCCCCCATCGCGCCCGGAGCGAAGGCGCCGCCGGCGTCCTCGGCTTCATCCAGATGGTCGCCCCCGAACGGTGGAAGGGCCTCACGGGAGCCGCGGGCCTGGGCCTCGCCGAGTACCTTCGCTGTGTCTTCCTCGAAAGCGAAACGGCCGTCGCGGTCCTCACCTCGGCCCCCGGCGACGAGCAGCGCAACGTCCTGACCAACCCCGAGATCGCCGGCACCCGCGAGCTCGTCGACCGGCTGGCCGGCACCGGCCGCCTCGTCAATCACTCCATCGTCCACCCTAACCGCCAAGGCGAGATCGATGCCATGGACCGGACGGCTGCGCGCTTCAAGCCCTCCGGGTGGAAGGTCTACACCCTCTACGGCGACGAAACGACGGGCAGCCAGGGCTGGATGCTGGACGACGCGCGCTGGGGCCGGCCGTTCCTGGAGCGCGTGCGAGACTCGGACGTCCGCGTCGTCGCCGCCCACAAGGGCCTGAGCCAGCTCGCGGCGACCGGCTCCCCCATCGACGTCGGCCCGGCGGCGGCCGCCTTTCCCGGCGTCCGTATCCTCATCTACCACTCGGGGTACGAAACACCTCAGGCCCGCGGCGGCGACGGGCAGGAGGAGGGGCCCTACTCGGACGCCGTGGCCCACATCGGGACCAACCGGCTGGTCAAGAGCCTGCGCGATGCCCGGATCAAGCCGGGCGCCAACGTCTACGCCGAGCTGGGGAGCACCTGGTACATCCTCATGCGCCGCCCCCGCGAGGCGGCCCACGTCCTGGGCAAGCTCCTCCTGGCCGTCGGCGAGGGCAACGTCCTCTGGGGCTCCGATTCCATCTGGTACGGCTCGCCCCAGCCCCTCGTCGACGCCTTCCGCGCCTTCCAGATCCCCCAGGAGTACAGCCAGCGTTACGGCTACCCGCAGCTCACACCCGCGATCAAGGAGAAGGTCCTGGGCCTGAACGCCGCGCGCGTCTACGGGATCGACGTCGCCAAGGCGCGGAAGGCGGCGGCCTCCGACGACCTGGCGTGGGTCAAACAGGCGCTGGCAGAATATCAGGCCAAGGGTGTGCCCGTGGCGGGCCGGTAGGCCCTATCACGGATGAAACTGCCCAACCATCTTCAGGCCCTTGTTCCTCGGGAGAAGGTTGTTCACTATCTCTTATCCGCAGGCCATCCGATTGGGCGTTACAAGGCGGCGTTCTTCTATCGCTCCGGCTTCTCTGTTGATGCCTGGGAAGACCTGGTGGCAGCCTTGCGACAGCACGCTGCCAGCCACGAAGTTCAGACGATAGAACGCACCCCTTTTGGCACACGGTACACTATAGAGGGACTATTAACGACACCGAGGGCTACGGCTCCGATAGTCCGGACAGTCTGGTTTATCGAGCGCAAGAAGAGAAGACCCCGGTTTGTTACTGCTTATCCTCTTCGCGGGAGACTGGAATGATCAAAGAGCTTGATGTCGTTGTTCTCGCCCGCGACCTGCCCAAACACTCGTTAAAACGTGGCGATTTGGGTACGGTAGTGCTCGTCCACCCGGAGGGCGGATACGAGGTAGAGTTTGTGACCCTTGATGGAAAGACTGTCACAGTTGTCTCGTTATCTCAAAGGACCGTTCGCCCTGTGGGAGGCGGCGAGATCGCTCACGCCCGCCTGCTGAGACGGCGCACCGCTTAGTGCTCTGCCGCTTGCGACGCTCTGGCGTGGGTCAAGCAGGCGCTCAAGGAGTACGAGGCCAAGGGCGTGCCCTGACCCAAGCGAAGCGAGTCCTGAGCCGAAGCCGCGAGCGAAGCGTGGCAGTCAGCGAAGGACCTATCCCGTTGAAGAGAGCCTGTCGAATCTGAATCGCCCTCGGCGCTGCGTGCTTTTCAGCCGCTCTGACAGGGTGCTGGAAAAGGGGTGTGCAGAGGGGCGAAGCCCCTTTGCCGGGGGTTCAAGGGGGTGTCCCCCTTCTGGAACAACTACCCCGAAGGGGTACCTTGAACCCCCTTGAGGGGATTTGGGGGTGTTTTTCAGCACCCTGCTAATGCCTGAAGTGCCGCACCCCGGTGAACACCATCGCCACGCCGGCCCGGTCCGCCGCATCGATCACCTCCTGGTCGCGCACCGACCCACCCGGCTGCGCGATGGCCGTCACGCCGCCCTGGGCCGCCAGCTCCACGCCGTCCGGGAAGGGGAAGAACGCGTCCGACGCCAGCACGCTCCCCCGGGCCCGCTCGCCCGCGGCCCGCAGCGCCAGGTGCACGCTCGTCACCCGGTTCGGCTGCCCCGCGCCCATACCCAGGAGCGTCTGGTCCTTCGCCAGCACGATGGCGTTCGACTTCACGTGCTTCACGCACCTCCACGCGAAGGCCAGATCGGCTAGCTCCGTCGGCGTGGGCCTGCGCTTGGTAGCGGGCTTCCACGAGGCCGGGTCCTCGTCGATCACGTCCGCTGTCTGCACCAGCATCCCGCCGGACACACGCCGGTAGTCGAGACCCTGCGCCGACCTCTCCCGAGTAGGGGCAGGCCCCCGTGCCTGCCCTGACATGTCCTGAGCCGAGCCCTTCGACAGACTCAGGGTAGACTCCGCGAGTCCTGACCCTGAGCCTTCGAAGGGGAAGGATCTATCCGTGGCGATCTTCAGGATACGCAGGTCGCGCTTCCGCTGGAGCAGCGCCAGCGCCTCGGGCGCGTAATCGGGCGCGATGACGATCTCGTAGAAGACCTTGCGCACCTCTTCAGCCGCGGCCAGCGTCACCGGCCGGTTGAACGCCACGATGCCGCCGAACGCCGAGACCGTATCGCCCGCGTAGGCCCGCCGGTACGCCTCGGCGATGTCCTTGTGGGAGGCCAGGCCGCACGGGTTCGTATGCTTGATCACCGCCACCGTCGGGCCGGCGAAATCCAGGACCGCGTTCCATGCCGCGTCGGCGTCCAGGATATTGTTATGCGAGAGCTCCTTGCCGTGGAGCTGCTGCGCCGAGGCGATGGTGGGGCCCGAGGCCAGCGCCTCGCGGTAGAACGCCGCCCGCTGGTGCGGGTTCTCGCCGTAGCGCAGCGACTGGATGCGCGTCAGCCCGATGGTCAGCTCCTGCGTGAAGGGGTCGCCGTCGCCCCGCAGGTAGCGGGCGATGGCCGTGTCGTAGAGGGCCACGTGCTGGAACGCCTTCTGGGCGAGCCTGCGCCGCTCCTCCATCGGCACGCCGCCGCCGCCCAGCCGCTCCTGCACCCAGGCGTAGTCGCCCGGGTCCACGACCACCAGCACCGAGGGGAAGTTCTTCGCCGCCGCGCGAAGCAGCGCCGGCCCGCCGATGTCGATGTTCTCCAGCGCCTCCTCGAGGGTGACCCCGGCCTTGCTCACCGTCTGCACGAACGGGTACAGGTTCACCACCACGAGATCGATGGGGTCGATCTGGTTCTGGCCCAGCTCCCGCATGTGGACCGGGTTCGAGCGCAGCGCCAGGAGACCGCCGTGGACCTTGGGGTGGAGCGTCTTTACGCGCCCGTCCAGGATCTCCGGGAAGCCCGTGAGGTCGCTGATGCCGTGGACCTTGACGCCGCCCTCTTGCAGGACCCTTTTGGTCCCGCCGGTGCTGTAGACCTCCAGCCCGATGCTCTGGAGGCCCTGCACGAAGGGCAGGAGGCCGGTCTTGTCGGAGACGCTGACGATGGCTTTCATGGGGACCTCTTCAGCATGTGATTATGAGCGCCGACAAGTCGACGCGAAGCATCTGGGGCGGGGCGTGCCCACCCCCAGATGCTTCGGTCGCTCCGCTCCCTCAGCATGACAGCTGGAGAGCCGAGCATTGATTGCCAAAGTTGCTGCCACAGTTCGGGTTGTCTGTAACGGGTGTCGGGTCGGCGTTGCCAGACGTGCCGATCCCCGGTGCGAGCGCGGCTACGACAGGATCACCCGCTCCTCGCCCGCCTGCGGCACGACCAACCCGATGAGCATCGCCTCGGGCACGAGTTCGATGATCCTGCGCGCCTCCTCTGGGCCCGCCACGACGACCATGCCGATCCCCAGGTTGAAGACGCGCGCCATCTCCTCGTCCGGCACGTCGCCGGTCCTTTGAATGAGCCGGAAGAGGGGCGGCACCTCCCAGGCGCTGCGGTCGAACTGGGCGGCCAGGCCCTTGGGCAGGATGCGCGGGACGTTCCCCGGAAGCCCGCCGCCCGTGATATGCGCCATACCTCGAATAGAGCGCAGCGCCGGCTTGAGGAGCGGAAAGTAGGGGCGGTGCGGCTCCAGCAGCGCCTCGCCCAGCGTCCGGCCCAGCTCCGGGTAGTGCCTGCGCAGCGCCGCCGGCTCCTCGTCGGTCCGGAAGACGCGGCGCGCCAGCGAGTAGCCGTTGGTGTGGAGCCCGCTGGACGGGATGCCCAGGAGCGCATCCCCCGCCTGGACCTTCGAGCCGTCGATGATCGCGTCGTGCTCCACGGCCCCGACGATGAAGCCCACCACGTCGAACTCGCCGGGCTTGTAGAGGCCCGGCAGCTCGGCCGTCTCGCCCCCGATGAGCGCGCAGTTGGCCGCCTTGCACGCCTCGGCGATCCCCTTGACCAGCTGCTCCACCTGCTCCGGCACGACCTTGCCCAGGCCAAGGTAGTCCAGGAAGAAGAGCGGCTCCGCGCCCCCCGCGAAGACATCGTTGACGCAGTGGTTGACGATGTCGTGCCCCACCGTGTCCAGGATGCCCATCTGGCGGGCCAGGATCGTCTTCGTCCCCACGGAGTCGGTGCTGGCGACGAGCACGGGGTCGCGGTAGCCCTTGACCTGGAAGAAGCCGCCGAAGAAGCCCACCTCGCCGATGACGCCCGGACGGTTGGTGGCCTGGGCCAGGAGCTTGATGCGCTCCTTGGCCGCAGCGGCGGCGTCGATATCGACGCCCGCCGCCCGGTAGGTCTGACGGCCCGGCATGTCTTGACGCCCCAAGGAGACGAGCTACACCGTTTCCAGGACGAACTTGTCCAGCTCCAGCTGGACGGGGATGGGGTAGTGGCCGGTGAAGCAGGCCATGCAGTGCTTGTTGGACGTCCCGCCGACGGCCTTGGTAAGGCCCTCGACGCTCAGGTAGCCGAGGCTGTCCGCCCCGATGTACCGGCGGATCTCCTCGATAGACTTGTGGGCGGCGATGAGCTCGCCGCGGGTGGCCATGTCCACGCCGAAGTGGCAGGACCAGCGGATGGGCGGGGCGCAGATGCGCAGGTGGACCTCCGTGGCGCCCGCCTTCCGCAGCAGGCTTACCACGTGCGGCGTCGTCGTCCCCCGCACGATGCTATCGTCCACCAGCACGATGCGCTTCCCCCGGATGACGTCGATGAGGGGATTGAACTTCAGGCGCACGCCCAGGTCGCGCAGCCGCTGGTCGGGCTGGATGAAGGTCCGCCCTACGTAGCGGTTCTTGGAGAAGATCTCGGTGTAGGGGACCCCCGCCTGGCGCGCGAAGCCCAGGCCCGCCGCGGTGGCCGAGTCCGGAACGCCGGTGGCGATGTCGGCCTGGGCCGGATGCTCGATGGCCAGCTGCGCGCCCATGGCCTCCCGCGCCTGGTAGTTCAGCATCCCGTCCAGGCGGCTATCGGGCCGGGCGAAGTAGATCTGCTCGAAGACGCAGGATGCGCGGGGCCGGCTCTCCACCGCCTGGAACCGGCGCATGCCCCCTCCATCGATGACGATGACCTCGCCGGGCTGCACCTCGTCTTCTACATGGGCGCCCAGGTGGTCGAGAGCGCAACTCTCGGAGGCGACGACCCATCCGTCATTGAACCGGCCGAAGCACAGGGGCCGCACCCCCAGCGGGTCGCGCAGCGCCATCAGGCTCTCGGGCGTGAGGACGACGAGACTGTACGCGCCCTGCAAGCGCCCCATGACGTACCGAACGCGCTCCTCCCAGGTGCGGCCCGGCGCCAGCGCCAGGTGCCAGGCTATGACCTCGGAGTCGGTGGTGCTCTGGGGCTGGACGCCCTGGGCCAGGAGCTCGTTCCGGAGCTCCAGGGCGTTGATGATATTCCCGTTATGGCCCAGGGCCAGCGGGCCGGCCGGGCCCTCGACCAGGAACGGCTGGGCGTTGGCCGGATTGCTGGCGCCGGTGGTGGAGTAGCGCGTGTGGCCGATAGCGATGTGCCCCGTCAGCCGTTCGAGGTCGTGCTCCCCGAACACCTGGGAGACGAGACCCATGCGCTTGTGGACGCGAATGCGCTTGCCGTCGGCCGTGGCGATGCCGGCGCTCTCCTGGCCGCGGTGCTGCAGGGTGTAGATGCCGAAGAAGGTAACCCTGGATACGTCTTCGCCGGGGGCGTAGACGCCAAAGACGCCGCAACTCTCTTTCAGGCTGTCGAGCAACCCGGCTCCTTCGGTGGTACGGAGTGGCAGGGCTCCGGAAAGGACAGGGGCCAGCGGTAGCTCAAATAGTATAGTCCCGCGCTGCGCGGCCGGTCAACGCGCCCCGCACTCACACCTGCCAAATGTCATTCTGAGCCCCGACAAGTCGGGGCGAATGAATCTGGGATTCTTCACTCGCAGACTCGTTCAGAATGACAGGAATACCCAGGCCTATCCCCCCGGCAGTGGCCGTGCCCGACAGAAGACAACCCGCCGTAGGCGGGCTGCATCTCGCTTGTGCCTGTATGACATGCTAAACCGCCGGGGTTTTCGGATAGGCACGTAGCACAAGACCACGCCCCGGAGGCCGGCCCCCGGGGCGTGGCGTTCGTCTGCAGGCGGCGTGCTGCCCGCTACCTCGCCGCTTCAGGGACGACCCAGATGTCCTCGTACCGGACGCGGGAGCAGTAGGCGTTGCCGCAAAGCAACGTGTGGTTGCGGATCCGCGGCGAGCGGGCTTGCCAGGAGCCCGCCCAGGCGACCTTGGGGTGCCAGTTGCCGGTGGTCAGGATGTAGCGCTGGAGCTCTTGCGCGATCTCTTTCCGTTTGGCGAAGTCGATCGTGCGCTGTTGCAGGTTGTAGAGGCGGTCGATCTCGGAGTCGCTGTGGCGGCCAAAGTTCTCGCCGGCGCCCGTGGGGAAGAAGCGCCCCAGGACGAAGTCGGGGTCGTCGCCGGCGGACGAGGCCGGCACGTAGTAGATGTCGAACTCGCCCGAGATGCGCTTCTGGGTGAACTCAATGGGGCCGCCCTTGATGGTGAAGTTCACCTTCAGCCCGGCCTTCTCCCAATGGTCTTTCAGAACGAGCGCATCATTGTCGTATTGCAGGAGGCCCAGGCCTCGAAACTCGAACTCGAACCCGTCGAACTTGATTCCAGCCTCTTGGAAGAGCCTGCGGGCCTCGGCGATGATCTGCGGCGTCACCGGACCGGTGTTGATAAGCCGGCTCGTCTCCTGGGCGGTCAGGCCCCATATGCCGCCGAGCTCGGGCGGCAGCATGGGGCTGGCGATGGGGCTGCCGTATCCGGGCGCCACCACGTTCACGAAGGCCGGCCGGTCGATCAGGAGGTCCAGAGCCCTCCGGATGCGGGCGTCGTTCCAGGGCGGCTTGTTCCGGAAGACGTACTCCCTCCAGGCCCCGAAGTCGACCCCGAAGGTCCAATCGGGGAACTCCCGCTTGAACTGCTCGATGTTGGTGTTCAGCAGCCCGGGATCGAAGGGATCGCCCTGGAGGAACTTGCCGACCCGAAGGGCGGAGAAGGCGGTGAAGCTATCGGGGATGATCTCGTAGTCGATGCCGTCGAGATAGGGCAGCGGCTCCCCGGACTTGTCTTTTCTATGGTAGGTGGGGTTGCGCCGCACCTTGATGCTGATATCGGGCTTGCGCTCCTCGAACTTGAACGGACCGGTGCCGATGGGGGGTTTGTTGGTGTCGGTCACGTACTCGTTCCCGAAGCGCTCCGCATAGACCACGGCGAACAGGTTTGTCACGGAGTACAGGAAGGTCTGCGATGGGAAGTTCAGCCGAACCACCAGCGTCTGCTCGTCTGGCGCCTCCAGCGACTTGACGTAGGGCAGGAAGAGGTCCTTGACGTGGCTGATGTACCCGGTGTTGACCGCTCCCCGAATGCGGTTGTAGGACCAGATCACGTCACTGACCTTGAACGCCTGGCCGTCGTGGTACTTGACGCCCGTGGGGAACTTTAAGGTCAAGGCGGTGCCGTCGGAGCTGTAGCTCCAGCTATCCGCCAGGTAGGGCAGGACCTTGCCAGGATCGAACTTGTCCGCGATGAGAACGCCGCTGACGATGTTGGGCACCACCCGGATCTGAACGATGCCGCCTTGCTGGTGGGCATCCCAGCTCAGGCCTCGCGTGATGTCCTGGTTGAGGCGATCGCGGAAGATGCCGCCTCGGACGGGCCGCTCTACGACCGTCGCTGGCGTGGCCGTGGGCCCCGGCGTCGGCGTGGGGGCCCTCGTCGCCGTGGGCAGCGGCGGCTGCGTTGGGACGGCGGTCGCCTGCGGTGCCGACGTGGCCGTGGGCGGAGGCGCGGCGGTGGGGGCGGCCGTCGGCTCCTCACCGCCGCCGCAGGCGGCGACCACCAGCATGACAATGGTGGCCAAGGCGATGACCGAGTACAGGGGCACGCGCTGAAGCATCGGACGCCCTCCTCCCCCTGGAAACCAACCCGAACCCAGAAGCCGATGGAATAGAGCACTATAGGTGACGCCAAACTGTGCTGTCAAGCTGTCCTGTTGACCCATTCGGCGGCGGCGGCGTAGGATAGGACTGTCCTGGAGGACGCTCCCTATGCGCCTGCTCATCACGATGGCGCGGCCCATCGGACGGCTCGCCAACTGGCTCAACGGCACCAGCCCGCGTTTCGCGCCGGATGGCGGCGGCCGGCGTCTGAGCCCCGTGGACTATCGTCTTGTCCAGGGGCCCATGGTCCACTGAGACGACGAGCGGGTCGCCGTGAGCGGCATCTACGAGATGGCGGGTCTCCAGCCCCGGCGCTGGCAGTAGTCCGCCGCGAGGCTGGACCGGCCCCCGTCCCAAAGAGGAGCCTCATGGAAACGAGCGAGCTCGTGTTCGAGCAGCGGGGCCCGGTGGCCCTTATCACGCTGGACCGGCCCCAGGCGCTGAACGCTCTCACCCAGGGGATGCTGGACGGACTCGAGCGCGAGTGGGCCCGCCTCAACGAGGACGACAGCGCCCGGGTCGTCGTCATCACCGGCGCCGGGCGAGGGTTCTGCTCGGGGATCGACCTGAAGCAGACGGACCTTTCGAGCCAGAAGCGGCGGCGCCCCACCCTCGACTACTCGCGCCAGTGGATCGCCCGGCTGCAGGCCCTGAGCAAGCCCACCATCGCCGCCGTCAACGGGGTCGCCGCGGGGGGCGGGCTGGGGCTGGCCCTGGGCTGCGACATCCGCCTCGCCGCGGAGGAGGCCCGCTTCTCCGCCATCTTCGCCAATATCGGCATGACGGTCCTCGATGGCGTCGGCCACACACTGCCCCAGGCCGTCGGGCTCTCCAAGGCCCTCGAGCTCATCTACACCGCCGACATCATCGGCGCTCAAGAGGCGCTGCGCATCGGGCTCGTCAGCCACGTCTATCCGGGTGGCCAGCTCATGGAGAAGACGATGGAGCTGGCCCAGCGCATCGCCGCCGGGCCGCCTATGGCTCTGGCCCTGTCCAAGCACGTCGTGTACGGCAGCATCGGGCGGTCGTACGCCGACCACCTGCCCTACCAGAACCTGGCCATCCTGACCAACGCGGCCTTCGCCAACCAGGATATCGCCGAGGGCGGGCGGGCCTTTCGCGAGCGGCGCAAGCCCCAGTTCCGCGGCCCCCTGCCCGACGAGGGCTCCATCGGCGGACTCTAGAGCCGCCGTGGGTTCCCGCCGTGTGCGGACGCTACACCCTCACCACCGGCCTGCGGGCGCTGGAGCAGCGCTTCCAGTTCCAGAGCGAGGAGCTGGCCCACCAGCCGCGCTACAACATTGCGCCCACGCAGGAGGTGCTCGCCGTCACCGCCAGCAGCGAGCGCCGGGGCCAGATGATGCGCTGGGGGCTGGTCCCGTTCTGGGCCAAGGACCCGAAGATCGGATACAAGATGATCAATGCCCGCGCCGAGGAGGTTGCGCAGAAGCCGGCCTTTCGGAACGCGTTCAAAAAGAGGCGCTGCCTGGTCCTGGCCGATAGCTTCTACGAGTGGCGCAAGGACGCGGCGGGCAGCAGGACGCCGATGCGCATCGTGCTCCGGTCGCGGGAGCCCTTCGCCTTCGCGGGCCTGTGGGAGGCGTGGAGGGCGCCCACGGGCGGGTACTTACGCTCCTGCGCCATCGTCACCGCCGCCGCCAACGCCCTCGTCGCCGCCAACGCCCTCGTCGCCGCCATCCACGACCGCATGCCGGTGATCCTCTCCGAGGAGGCCGAGCGGCTCTGGCTCGATGGCCGCATCGAGGACGCGGCGGTGCTGGCTGGGGTGCTGAGCCCCTTCCCGGCGGGCTCCATGGAGGCCTACCAGGTCTCGCCGCTGGTGAACTCGGCGAAGAACGAGTCGGCGGCGTGCATCGAGCCGGTGGGGTAGGCGGGGGCTCCGTCACCCCTCCAGGGCTTTGCACAAAAAGTGCTTTCGCTGCCTGCCGAAGTCTAAACTTCCTCTCCTCTGGCGGGAGAGGATAAGAGGAGAGGGGGCAAAGCTCACCCCCACCCTCACCCTCCCCCATCATGGGGGAGGGAATTTCGGGATGAGTTCCCGGTGACGACGGTAAGCTCCCGTGGGGCCCGTCGTAGGCGGGCGATCCGTAAGCCCGCATTGCCCAGGGGCGTCCCGCCGGCTACCGCCGCCCCAGGAACTCCAGCGCGCAGGCCGCCAGCACCTCGGCGGCGATGGGCAGGGCCGCCTCGTCGAAGTCGAACTGCGGGTGATGGTGCGGCTTGTCGAGGCCGAGGGCCGGGTTGCCCGAGCCGACCATGATGTGGCATCCGGGCGCCCTCATGTTGAAGAACGCCACGTCGTCGCCGACCATGCTGCGGTCGATGGTGACGACCCGCTCAGGCCCCACGATGCGCCCGGCCACGGTGCGCACGAGCTCCGTCATGCCGGGGTCGTTGACGACGGGCGGGCAGCAGAGCCGGGCCTCAAAGGTGTAGCTCGTCCGCATCGCCTGGCAGAGGCCGGCCACGATCTCCTCGGCGCGCCGCACGATCCGGTCTCGCAGGGCCATGTCGTAGGCGCGCAGCGTGCCCGCCAGCGAAACGGCGCCGGGGATGACGTTGAAGGCGCTGCCGCCCTGGATGGAGCCGAAGGTCAGGACGACGGGCTCGAAGGGGGAGATCTCGCGGGCCACGAGGTTCTGGAGGGCCAGGACGACCTGCGCCGCCACGGGGATCGGGTCGATGGTCTGGTGCGGCAGAGCGGCGTGCCCGCCCTTGCCCTTGATGGTGATGCGGATATCGTCGGCGGAGGCCCACATGGGCCCGGGCCGCAGGCCCACGGCGCCCACCGGCAGGTAGTTCCACAGGTGGACCGAGAGGACGCCGTCCACCTTCGGGTCGTCCATGGCGCCGTCCTTGATCATCGCCTCGGCCCCGTTGGCCGTCTCCTCCGCCGGCTGAAAGAAGAGCTTCACGGCACCGTCGAAGGAGCCGCACAGGCCGGCCAGCACATGGGCGGCGCCCAGAAGAGCCGCCGCATGCCCGTCGTGGCCGCAGGCGTGCATGACGCCTTGGACGGACGAGCGGTACGGGCTGGCGCTCTCCTCGGCGATGGGGAGGGCGTCGATATCGGCCCGCAGCGCGATGGTCTTTCCGCCGGCCCTGCCCGCGATCAGCCCGACGACCCCCGTCTTGCCCACGCCCTCCCGGACGCCCAGGCCCAGACGACGCAGCCGCTCGGCCAGGAGCGCGGCCGTCCGGTGCTCCTGGAAGGAGAGCTCGGGATGCCGGTGCAGGTCGCGGCGCAGCTCCACCAGCTCGGGCGCGAGCCGGGCGACCTCATCCTTCAGGCGTGGCGCGGGGGCGGCCATGACGCGCCATTCTAGCGGCGCCGGCGACCGCCTGTCGAGAGCGTGTACTCGTTCAGTGCATATGAGACGGAGGCGGTGGTGGAGCCAGGCCGAGGTGGCATAGGCGAAGATACGCCGCGGGCGCCCTAGATCCCGCGCAGGAGCCGCCACGGCACAGCGGCCCCCGTCATCAGCAGGGGGCCAATGACCATGGCGGCGGTGTACTCGAAGACCAGGCCGATGGCGAGAATGAAGACGCCACCGACAAAGGGGAGGACCAGATGCCGTCGCGAGCCGAACATCCTTCCGCAACCACCCGAAGAAGCCGGCCCCTACCGGTAGATCGAGAGCTCCAGCCGCTCGAGGTTCTCGCGTCCCACGTGCCGCGCGATGGCCTCGAAGAACTCCAGGTCCCACTCGGCCACGAAGGTCACGGCGGTGCCTTTGCGCCCCATGCGCGCCGTCCGCCCGATGCGGTGCAGGTACTCCTCGATGGTCTCCGGGATGTCGTAGTTGATGACGGTGGAGACGGCCGGGATGTCCAGGCCCCGGGATGCGAGGTTGGTGGCCACCAGAAGCTTGAGGTCGCCGCTCCGGAAGGCGCGCATGACGGCGTCCCGCTTCTGCTGGGACATGGAGCCGTGAATCCCCTCGATGGGGTGCCCGCGGCGGCGGAGCTCGAGGACCAGGGAGTCCACACCGAGCTGGGTGCGGCGAAAGATCAGCGCCTGGTCGTACCGCTGGGTGCGCAGGAGCTCGAGCAGCCCTCTCGCCTTGTCGCGCTGGGCCACCTCGCAGTAGACCTGGCGGACCTCGGTCACCGGCTCCGCCACGGGGCCCACCTGCACCCACTGGGGATCGCGCAGATAGAAGTGGATGAGGTTGCGGATGGGCGTCGGCGCCGTGGCCGCGAAGAGCGCCGTCTGCCGGCCCCTGGGCGTCTGCCGCAGGATCTGGCGGATGGCCGGGAAGAAGCCGATGTCCAGCATCTGGTCGGCCTCGTCCAGGACGACGATCCGGACCCGGTCCAGCCGCAGCGTCCCCCGTTCCAGGTGGTCGATGACGCGGCCGGGCGTGCCGACGACGACCTGGGCGCCCCTGGCCAGCGCGTCGAGCTGGCCCTGAATCGACTGGCCGCCGTAGATGGTGGCCACCTGGACGCCCCGGTACCTGGCGATGCGCCGGATCTCGTCCGCGACCTGCTGCGCCAGCTCTCGAGTCGGCGTGAGCACGATGGCCTGGGTGTGCCGCTGGCGCCCGTCCGCCGCCTCGGCGATGGGGATGCCGAAGGCGGCCGTCTTGCCGGTGCCCGTCTGGGCCTGGCCCACCAGGTCCACGCCCGTGAGCATCACGGGCACGGCCTTGTGCTGAATCTCCGTTGGTGTAACGTAGCCGAGCTCTTGAAGGGCCCGGGCCACCGGCGCCGAAACTTCGATCTCACCGAATCGGTGATCCCGCGGCTGCGGGCCGGCTACCTGCTCATGGGGCGCGACGCCGGCCTCGAACGCCGCCGGCGCTGGCGCGGGAGGCGCCCCTGACTCGGGGGCGCCCTCGCTACGGCGGCGAGAGCCCGCCCTGTGACCGCGGCGCCGCCACTCGCCGGTCCTCTCCGTCACCCCTACCTCCGCAGCAGTCCCTGGTGTATCGATGATTCGTCCCTTTCCGTCCACCCGCCCGGCCGCCTCAAAGAAGAAGGGGCTGCCCCAATGGATCCGGGTAGCCCCTTGCTCTGACGTTGGGTCGTGGCACGTAACATCTACACCCAAAGCCTAGCACGGCCCTCCGATTCCGTCAAACCGGGCCGCCTCACCACATCACCATGCCGCCGTCCACGTTCAGGGACTGGCCCGTGATGTACTCGCCGGCTGGCGCGCACAGGAAGGCGATGACGCCCGCCAGCTCGTCGTCGGTGGCGGCGCGGCGCATGGGGATGCGCGAGAGCATCTGCTGCCAGCGCTCGTTGCGGGGATAGCCCAGGTCGTCCATACGGGAGGTGTCCGTCACGCCCGGGCAGATGGCGTTGCAGGAGATGCGATGGGGCGCCAGCCACTGGGCCAGCACCTGCGTGAAGCCCTGGAGCGCGAAGTTGGCCGTGCAGTATGCCGGCGCCTCGGCGCCACCGCGCTTGCCGCCGATGGACGAGATATTGATGATCCGGCCGCCCTGGCCCTGCTTGATCATGACGGGGGCGACGGCCTTGGAGAGGAGAAAGGCCCCCGTGACCTTGATCTCCAGCACCCGCCTCCAGACATCCTCATCCAACTTGTCCACCGTCACCCGGTCCTCGCCCCGGCGGAAGGCGGCGTTGTTGATCAGGATATCGACGCGCCCGAACTCCTGGAGCGTGGCCTGGACCATGCGGGCCACGTCCGCGCTCCTGCTCACGTCGCCCACGAGGGGCAGCGCGCGACGGCCCAGGGCCCGCACCTGCTCCGCGGTGCTCTCGATGTCCCGCCAGCCGGCGGCCTGCTCGTCGGGCGGGTAGGTCGATGGATCGCGGCCGGTCCCCGTGGGCACGATGTCGGCGCCCATCCGGGCCAGGGCCACCGCGGCTGCGCGCCCGATGCCCCGCAGCCGGCCCGCGCCGGTGATGATGGCAACCTTGCCTTCCAGCTCACCCATAGCATGCTCCTTGGGACTGATTTGACTGCCCGCCCTGTGGGCATGGACGCCCCACGGTCACCCACACCTCCGAGGCCTCTCCGGCGTGAGGAGCGTCGCACCATTGTGGCAGAGGACAGGTGGGCCTTCAAGCAGCGAGGGCCGTTCGTTTGCTGCCTGGGCCTGAGCAGGGTCAGATACATAATCGGACACCAGCCATGAGGACGCTGGGACAGTACGCTGGTGTCACGATGAGCGTATACGGGGCCATTCCCCGACTCGTCGGGGAGCTTCCGCACCGACGAGGAGGAGTTTTACCAGAGCCTGCCCTGAGCGAAGCCGAAGGGTGGAAGCACTGCCCGACGATCTGGGCGGGCTGGAGGCTGCTCTCCTTCGCTGGAACCAGGTCTACGAGACCGTCCGGCCCCACCAGGCCCTGGGCTACAAGACCCCCGAGCAGTTCTATCAAGAAACGTCATTGCGAGTCTCGAAGCACCTGGTTAGCCGAGCACTCTCCAGGAAAGGAGGTATTGTCCGATATCTCCTGACCCAGTACAGCGCGGAGATCAAGGTTCTGTTAGAATAGCTCCAGTGGAATGAATCGGCAGCCCGCCATCTTGGCCGGGTGCGGCACGGGATTAAGAACCGTCTCCTGTTCCCCCTTCTCACGATCCGCGCTGACCGACGAGTCCCAACTTCCGACTCAAGGAATCAGCTCGGATGTCCCTCAGTGCGATGACCCATTTCGATTCGTTCTCGTCTTTCGAACTTCACCCCGACACCCGTGCCGCGGTGGATGAGATGGGGATCTCGGTCCCCACCGCCATTCAAGCCCAGACTATTCCAGCCCTTCTCGAGGGCCGAGATGTCGTGGGCCAGGCGTGGACTGGGTCGGGCAAGACCCTGGCGTTCGGAGTCCCTCTCGTCGAGCTCTGTGACGCCGCTGTGCGCGGCGTCCAAGCGCTCGTCCTTACACCCACTCGGGAGCTGGCTATCCAGGTCGGTGGGGTGGTGGGCGCCCTAGCCAGCGCCCGACACCTCAGGCTGGTCCTGTTGTACGGAGGCCGTTCCCTTGCCCCCGAGCGTCAAGCGCTAAGAAAGGCCCACATCGTGGTGGGTACGCCTGGGCGCACGCTGGACCATCTGCGGCAAGGCAACCTCTCCCTGAAGGAGCTTCGCCTCTTTATCCTGGACGAGGGCGACGAGATGCTTGACCAGGGGTTCGCGCCTGACGTCGAGCGGATTCTGGCGCAAACGCCGGCGCAACGGCAGACCGCCCTCTTCTCCGCAACCGTCCCTGCCTGGGTGATGACTGTAGCGGCCCGTTATCTTCGCAATCCAGTCATCGTTCGCGTGCACCCCGAGAACCAGGCGCCGCCGGAGATCCTCCATGTCGTCTATGAAATGGAGATCGGCGCTAAACTCGGCGCCCTGCGGACACTGCTCGACAAGCGGGACCAAGGCGCAACCCTCGTGTTTGGTCGGACCAAGCACGGTGTGGCCAAGTTGGCCTTGCGCCTCGCAGACCTGGGATACCCAGTGGCGGCGCTCCAAGGGAATCTGAAACAGAACGCTCGCGAGCGCGTCATGGCGGACTTTCGGTCTGGACGTATGCCCATATTGCTGGCTACAAACGTCGCCGCTCGGGGACTCGACATCGAAGGGGTCGAGCGGGTCATCAACTACGAGTTGCCTGACTCAGCGAAACTCTTCACCCATCGAGTCGGGCGCACGGGACGGATGGGGAGGAAGGGCAAGGCCATCACCTTCATCACGCCAGAGGATAGCCGGAAATGGCGTCAGATCGAACGAGAGTTGGGCCGCAGCCTGCCTCGCACCGCGTGGATCAACCGCCAGTTGCCAACGACCTCGCGGGGCTCAGTCCCCTCACTTCCGCCCCGCGCCCCCAGCCGCTCGCCGAGCCGCCTGAGCAGCGGCGCCGTCCGGTAACCTTCCCCTGCCTGGGCCCGCCACCTGCCCTGGGCGGGACCGCTGTTCGCGCGCGTCGCGTCCCGTCATAGGGCCATAGCGCGACGGCGGAGTACGCCCGTGGCGGCGCCCTCGCGCCCGAAATCCGTGCGCGCTCAGCCATCGTACTCCCAGTATCGGAAGATTGTTCCTGGGTTGACGGGCGGGCTATAATGCGCCAATACCCGTGCGGCGCCTCGCCGGGGCCTCTTCGGACCGCTCCAGAGGCGCCGCGCTCGAACCGTCGGGAATCTGCCCCGACACGTCGGGGCGCCGGGACTCGCTAGGACAACCACAGGGAGGAGAGCGATGCTAGGCAGACTCGTCTTTGGACGGAAGCTCCTGTCGGCGTTCCTCGTCTTCGTCGTCGTGGCGCTGGTCGTCGCCGCGTGCGGCGGCGGCGAAGAGCCAACGCCGGCGCCCACGCCGACGCCCCAGATCATCGAGCGCACCGTCGTCGTGACGCCCACGCCGGCCCCGACGGCGACGCCGCGGCCCACCCCCACGCCCATCGTCATCGAGCGCACGGTGGTCGTCCAGCCCACGGCCACCCCCGCTCCCAACGCCGGCGCCATCACCGAGCGCATCAACGGCTTCCGCTGGATCCAGAACCAGCCCAACTGGCTCGTCCCGCCCAAGCGCGGCGGCACCCACAACTACGCCTTCAACTTCCGGACCGCCTCCATCGACCCCGTTCTCACCCGCTCCTTCACCTCCATGACGCACACGACCCTGGGCTACAGCCAGCTCGTCCGGTGCGAGGTGGCGTCCAACCAGAAGACCGGCGACATCGGCATCTGCCAGGTCGCGCCGGACCTGGCCACCTCCTGGTCGGTGGCGAGCGATGGCAAGACCTGGACCTTCAAACTGCATCCCGGCGCCAAGTGGCAGAACCCTCCGGCCACCGCCTTCGGCTATGACGAGCGCCTGAAGCCCCTCTACGGCCGCGACTTCGTCGCCGCCGACGTCATCCACAATATCGATATGTGGCTCGGCAAGCTGACCAAGCCCGATGGCACCCCGCAGGGCAGGCCCGGCGGCGGCGAGTGGAGCAACATCGACAGCGCCCGCGCCATCGACCCGGACACCGTCGTGATCGTCGCCAAGACCGCCGACCCGTTCTTCGTCCAGCAGCTCACGGACTTCCAATCGCGGATCGTCCCGCCCGAGGTCTTCAAGCTGGACGGCGACTACGAGAAGCGCATGGTCGGCACCAGCGCCTTCATCCTGACGGTCCGGGACCCGGCGGTGAAGGGCGAGTTCATCGCCAACCCCGCCTTCTGGCGGAACGGCGCCGATGGCAAGGCGTTGCCCTACATCGACAAGCACGTCATCGCCCTCATCACGGACGCCACCCGGGCCCGCGCCGCCCTCATCACGGGCCAGGTGGATAGCGCCCAGTCCATCGGGGTTGACACGCCCACCGGGGCCATCAACTTCGGGCGCGACTGCCCCACCTGCCAGATCGTCGAGATGTTCACGGCCCTGGGCGTCTTCTCCATCGGCTTCAAGACCGAGGGCGAGGGCGCGCCCTTCGCCAACCCCAAGGCCCGCCTGGCCGCGGCCAAGGCCATCGACTGGAACGTCATCCTCCTGGGCGTCCACGACGGCGCGGCCGCCATCATCCCGGCCACCAACGTCTCCGGCCTCATCTTCGACGAGCTGCCCACGCTGTCCATCTACCAGCAGGCCATCCGCGCCGGCGGCGTCAAGGACGAGGACAACCCCTTCGTCTTCGATGCCGCCATCGCCAAACGGCTCTGGGCCGAATCGGGCCACAAGGAGGGCGAGAAGCACAGCATCATCTACAACGAGTACAGCCCCGTCATCACCAAGCAGATCATCGCGGTGGCCGACCAGCTCAAGAAGAACATCGGGATCGACGTGGAGGTCAACAAGGCCACCGATATCAACATCTACTACTCGGCCCTGGGCTTCCTGGGCGGCCAGAAGCACCAGAACTTCCCCAGCATGATCATGTACTTCAACAACGTGCTGCCCACCAACGCCGGGACTATCGTCGACCTGCGCCCGGGCCAGCAGCGCAACTTCGCCGAGTTCAACAACCCGCGCATCATCGCCCTGGGCGAGGAGATCGGCAAGGGTGTGCCGCTGGAGCGCGAGAAGGCCATCAGCCGGGAGGTCTTCATCATCGAGCACAGCACCGATCTCCGCCGCCTCGTCCTGCCCAGCGGCGCCCGGTTCATCACCTATAGCGGACGGCTCCGCAACGCCTACCAGCAGTCCCGCGGCGGCGAGGCCTTCCACCAGGGCGGCCACATCGCCGAGGTCATCTGGCTCGATAGGTAGCGCGAAGAACACCGCCACTACGCCAAATGGGAGGGGCTGCTCGGCAGCCCCTCCCTCGCGCTTCAGGGATGTGCTACCCTGACGGAGCGCCCCGACCTGTCGGGGCGCGCGGCACCTGGGGCGACGTCGTCGCCGGGAGGAGGCCGCCGGGCCAGGCCATAACCGGCCAGGCGCGGCTCGCGACTCATGCGACGGTACATCATCCGGCGGCTGTTGGTCGCCATCCCAGTCCTCTTCATCGTGACCGTCGTGGCGGCGGCCCTCACCCGTCTGGCGCCCAGCGACGCCGTCGTCCAGCGCGCCGCCGAGGCCCAGGCTGTCTTCAGCCAGGAGGATCTCGCCGCCATCCGCCACGAGCTGGGCCTGGACAAGCCCTTCCTCATCGCCGTCGATGGCGGCTTCCCTTTCTTCCATCCCGGCGGGGGCTCCCAGTATGGCTCCTGGCTCTCCGGCGTCTTCCAGGGCGACTTCGGCCAGTCCTTCGGCGCGGGCCGCCAGGAGATCGCCGACGTCCTCAAGAGGGTCATCCCCGTCAGCCTGGAGCTCGCCATCATCGGCATGCTGGTCTCCCTCCTCTTCGCCCTGCCCATCGGCATCTACTCGGCCGTCCGGCAGGACACCATCGGCGACTACGCGGGGCGCATCTTCGCCATCGCCGGCCTCTCCATCCCGGACTTCATCATCGGGACCATGACGCTCATGCTGGGCGCCATCTGGTTCAACTGGGCACCGCCCCTCTTCTACACGGACTTCTTCGACGACCCGCGCCAGAACCTGCTCACCATGATCACCCCGGCGCTCATCATCGGCATCCGCCTCTCGTCCGTCACGGCCCGGATGCTCCGCTCATCCATGCTGGAGGTGCTGCGGCAGGACTACGTTCGCACGGCCTGGGCAAAGGGGCTGCGGGAGCGCAGCGTCATCATCCGGCACGCCCTCAAGAACGCCTTCATCCCGGTCATCACCGTCATTGGGACGCAAGTCGGGTTCCTCGTCGGCGGGCTGGCCATCATCGAATTCATCTTCGGCCTGCCGGGGCTGGGCCAGGCGACGGTGCGCGCCATCGAGCAGCGCGACATTCCGATGATTCAGGCGGCCGTCCTCTTCTTCGCCGGGGCGCTCATCATCCTCAACCTCCTGGTCGACCTCTCCTACGCCTGGTTCGATCCCCGGATTCGGTACAGCTAGAGGAAGCGACGCATGGCCACCGGCGACGCGGGCGTGATGCAGGCGGGGACGCTGGTCCTGCCCAAGCGGAACGGGGCGGCGGCCCTGCTGAAAGGCGCCATCGCCTTCGCGCGCAGCAAGCCCCTGGGCTTCCTCTCGGCCGTCGCCATCATCGGCGTCCTCGTCATCGCCATCTTCGCCCCATGGGTCGCGCCCTATGGGCACGACGAGCTCTTCGTGGGGCCCTCCCACGAGGCGCCCTCGGCGGACCACTGGCTGGGCACCGACAACCTGGGCCGCGACGTCATGAGCCGGACCTTCTTCGGCGCCCGCATCTCCATGTACGTGGGGTTCCTGGCCGTCATGATCTCGGTGGCCGCGGGGACCCTCATCGGCCTGGTCAGCGGCTACCTCGAAGGGAAGCTCGATCTCATCCTCCAGCGTCTGATCGATGCGCTGCAGGCCTTCCCGGCGCTCATCCTGGCTCTGGGCATCATCGCCGTTCGCGGCCCCAGCATCAACAACGCCCTGGCCGTCATCAGCATCGTGCTGATCCCGGGCACGGCGCGGGTCGTCCGGGGCGCGGTCCTGACCGTCAAGCAGAACGTCTACATCGATGCGAGCCGGGCCCTGGGCGCCAGCAACAGCCGCATCATGTTCCGGCACATCCTGCCCAACGTGGTGGCGCCCATCATCGTCCAGGCCTCCATCCTCCTGGGCGGGGCAATTCTCTTCGAGGCCAGCCTGAGCTTCCTGGGGGCCGGCGGCAAGCCCACGGACCCGTCCTGGGGCTCGATGGTCAGCGCGCGCGGCGGCTCCGGCGTCGACAGCACGGCCCAGTTCCGGGACTGGCCCTGGCTCGCCATCGTCCCGGCGGCCGCCATCAGCCTGGCCGTCTTCTCGTTCAACCTGCTGGGAGACGCCATCCGCGACGTGCTGGACCCGCGCCTGCGCGGCGGCGGCGGCCGTATCCGGTAGCCCAGGCTCTCGCGGACCGGAGGCGGTGCTGTTTGTTCGGCTGGTGATGGTAGGATCAGGGTGCGTGGCGCCCCGAGCCGGGCGCGCGTCATGAGGAGGAGCAGTATGCGAGCGAGGTCGTTTCTGGCAGCCCGGATTGCCCCCTTAGCGTTCGGTGGCGTCGCGATGGCGCTGGTGGTGGCGGCCTGCGGTGGGGGCGAAGAGCCAACGCCGGCGCCCACGCCGACGCCCCAGATCATCGAGCGCACCGTCGTCGTCCAGCCCACGCCGGGCCCCACGCCGACCGCTGCCCCAACGCCGACGCCGCGTATCGTCGAGCGCACCGTCGTCGTCCAGCCCACGGCCACCCCCGTGCCCAACACCGGCGCCATCACGGAGCGCATCAACGGCTTCCGCTGGATCCAGAACCCGCCCAACTGGCTCGTGCCTCCCAAGCGCGGCGGGACGCACACCTACGCCTTCACCCAGCGGGTCGCCGCCCTCGACCCGGTCCTGAGCCGCTCCTTCACGACGAACACCCACGCCACCATCGTCTACAACCAGCTCGTCCGGTGCCAGATGGCGCCAAACCAGAAAGTCGGCGACATCGGCATCTGCGAGGCCGCTCCAGACCTGGCGGACTCCTGGTCTGTCGGCGGCGATGGCAAGACCTGGACCTTCAAGCTGAACCAGAAGGCACGGTGGCACAACGTCCCCGCTGGCGCCTTCGGCTATGACGAGAAGCTGAAGCCGCTCTATGGCCGCGACTTCGTCGCCGCCGATGTCGTCCACGCCATCGATATGTGGCTGGGCAAGCTGACCAAGCCCGATGGCTCCCCGCAGGGCAGGCCCGGCGGCGGCGAGTGGGGCAACATCGCCAGCGCCCGCGCCGTGGATGACGACACGGTCCAGTTCACCATCAAGGAGCCGGACCCCTTCTTCCCGCTGATCCTGGCGGACTTCCAGTCCCGCATCGTGCCGCCCGAGGTCTTCAAGCTGGACGGCGACTACGAGAAGCGCATGGTGGGCACCGGCTCGATGATCCTGCAGAGCCGCGACCCGCAGGTGCGGTCCGAGTTCATCGCCAACCCGAACTTCTGGCGGAACGGGGCCGACGGCAAGCCTCTGCCCTACATTGACAAGCATGTCATTGCCATCATCACCGATACGTCCCGGGCGCGCGGGGCCCTGATCGCGGGCCAGGTTGACAGCGCCCACGACATCGGCGCCACCACGCCCACAGCGGCCTTGAACTTTGGCCGCGACTGCCCCTCTTGCCAGATCGCCGAGATGTTCTCCGTGGTGGGCATCTTCTCCATGGGCTTCCGCACCGAGGGCGATGGCGCTCCCTTCACCGATATCCGCGCCCGCCTGGCCATCGCCAAGGCCATCGACTGGCAGTCTCTCATCAAGAACGTACACGACGAGGCCGCCATCCTGCCGCCCACCACCAACATCGTCAGCCTGATCTTCGACGATACGCCCACCGTCGCCCGCAATATCCAGACGCTGCGCGATGCCGGTGTCAAGGACGAGGACAATCTCTTCATCTTCGATCCCGCCCGGGCCAGGCAGCTCTGGGCCGCCTCCGGCCACAAGGAAGGCGAGAGGCACAGCATCGTCTACAACGAGTACACGACTCAGCCGGTGACGAAGCAGTTCATCGCCATCGCCTCGGAGCTCAAGAAGAACCTGAACATCGAGGTCGAGGTCGGCAAGGTCTCGGACATCAACATCTACTACACCGCCATCGGCTACCTGGGCGGCCAGAAGCACCAGAATTTCCCCAGCATGGCGCTGTACATCACCACCGTTTCCCCCACCAACGCGGGCGCCATCCTTTTCCTCAAGCCTGGCCGGCAGCTCAACCTTGCCGAGATCAACAACCCGAAGATCCTTGCCCTGGCGGATGAGATGGCCAAGGGCGTGCCGCTGGAGCGCGAGAAGGCCATTAGCCGCGAGGTCTGGCTCATCGAGCAGCGGGACGAAATCAAGCGCCTCACCCTGCCCAGCGGCGCCCGCTACATCGCCTACGGGCCGCGCCTGCGGAACGCCTACCAGCAGTCCCGCGGCGGCGAGGCCTTCCACCAGGGCGGGCACCTGGTCGAGGTCATCTGGCTCGACCGCTGACGGCGCCTCCCTCGGCTTGTGGCTCCTGGAGGCCGGTGCTAGACTCATGACGCCGGTGGCCGCGCCATAGGCGGGCCAGGTCTTCCGATAGGCTGACGCAAGACGTCGCCGGAGGGAGCAGCCGTGGACTACCTGACCTACCTCGAGCGGCCAAAGCTCCGCAAGCCAACCTGGGTCGGCGCCTTCATCGGCTGGGCCGACGCCCAGGAGGGCGCCTCCCGCGCCCTCCGCCACCTTATCGACTTCCTCCAGGCTCGCAAGTTCGCCGAGCTGGACCCCGAGGAGTTCTACGACTTCACGGCCGTCCGTCCCATGGCCTTCAACGATGCGAGCGGGCAGCGGGTCATCCGCTGGCCCTCCAACGAGTTCTTCCACTGGACCAGCCCCGACGGCGCCAAGGAGCTGATCCTCTTCCTGGGCACCGAGCCGGGCCTGAAGTGGCGGACCTACATCGATACGATCCTCAGCGTGGCCGAGCCCTATGACGTAGAGGTGGTGCTGAACCTGGGGAGCCTGATGGACGCCATCCCGCACACGCGCGACGCTCTCCTCTCGGGGAGCGTCAACAAGGAGCCGCTGAAAGAGCGGCTAGCCGGGCTCCGGACGATGGGCTCCGGCTACCAGGGCCCGGTGGGCATCACGTCGGTCCTGATGGACGCCTGCACCAAACGGGGCCTGGGCTACATGAGCCTGTGGGCCCACGCCCCGCACTACGTGCAGCGCACGCCTAACTACAAGGTCGCGAAGGCCCTCACCGCCCGCCTCAATCTGCTGCTCGGCGTGCGGGTCCCGCTGGACGAGCTGGAGCGCCGGGCCCAGGCCTTCGAGGCCGAGGTCACCAAGGCCATCTCGTCCAGCGTCGAGGTCAGCGCCTACGTCAAGCGCCTCGAGCACCAGTACGACGCGGCGCGGTCCCAGGGCGAGCAGCTCCCCACGCCCGAGGCGGTGATCCAGGAGCTCGAGGCGTTCCTGAACCAGGAGCGGCCCGGCGGCGAGCAGCCGGGGTTCTCGACGAACTAGCCGGTAGCACCCGCTGGCCTAGTCAATCTTCCGGTAGTCCGTGCTCTTGATGACCTTGCCCGGCAGCGCGCCCGTGGGCACGCCGTCTTCGATGACGGGCTTGCCGTTGACGATGGTGTGCTTGATCCCCTGGGCCTTGACCACGATCCGCTCCTCGCCGTTGGGCAGGTCGTAGGCCTTCTCCTTGGGCAGCGGGCGCACCGTCTCCGGGTCCAGGACCAGCACGTCGGCCGCCATGCCGGGGTAGAGCATGCCCCGGTCCTCGAAGCCGAGGAGCGACGCCGGCACGAGGGTCATCTTATGGACCGCCTCCTCCAGGGTGAGGAGCCGCCGCTCGCGGACCCAGTGCGCCAGCACGTGCGTCGAGTACTCGGCGCCGGCCATCATGTTGACGTGGGCCCCCGCGTCCGAGATGCCCAGGATGGTGAAGGGGCTGCGCATGATCTCGCCCAGGGCCTTCTCGTCCAGGTTGCGGCTGTGCCTGAAGACGAACCCGGTCTCGAGATTCTCGGCCAGGGCCAGATCGAGCATGGCGTCCAGCGGGTGCTTGCCCTGGGCAAGGCCCAACTCGCGCAGGCTCTTGCCGGCCCACTGCTTGTGCTCCGGGCGCTTGACGGTGGCGACGAAGCCCAGGTCCCACTTGACCGGCGCCGGGGGCCTCTCCCACGCCTCGTCGACGGCCGGGCGGATGCGGTCGCGGAGGGCCCGGTCACGGAAGAGGCGCAGCTTCTCCTCCGTGGGCTTCGCGAGGATCTCGTTCCAGACGGGCGTCACCATGAGAAGCAGGTTGTTGTCGCGCAGGTCCCACTCCTGGTCCGTGCGCTGGCAGGCGCAGATGCCGCAGATGCGGGCGCCCTGCTGGGAGGCCGCGCGCATGAACTCCAACGTGTCGCGCCACAGATCGGGGGCCGCGTGGGTCTGGAAGAACTCGTTCCAGTTGATGAACCGGCCCGAGTCGCGGGACATGCCGACCATCGCCGCCCGCTCCTCGGCGTCGATCCCCGGCAGGCTCCCCGGCGTCATCTCGACGCTGCCGAAGTTGAACTCGCCCAGCACCTGGATGAGCTCGTAGACCTCCTGGTGGTCGGAGAAGCGGCTGGGGACGGGGTTCCCGCTCCAGTCGACGTGGGTCTTGGCCTTGGAGGTGGTGAAGCCCACGGCGCCCCCGGCGACGGCCTGGCGGATGACGTCCTTCATGCGCCGCATCTCGTCGTCCGTCGCCTTGCGCTCCAGCGACGCCTCGCCCATGACGTAGTAGCGCACCGCCGAGTGGCCCACGTTGCACGCCAGGTTGATGGCGAGCCGCTGGCCTACCCGGTCGATGTACTCGCCCATACTCTCCCAGTCCCACTCGGGGCCGGCCTGGAGCGCCGCCAACGACATCCCCTCGACGCGGGCCAGCATGCGCATGATGTAGTCGCGGTCCTTGGGCTTGCAGGGGGCGATGGTGAAGCCGCAGTTGCCCATGACGGCCGTGGTGACGCCGTTCCACGAGGACGAGCTGATGAGCGGGTCCCACAGGACCTGGGCGTCATAGTGCGTGTGCATGTCGACGAAGCCGGGGCAGACGACGAGGCCGCCGGCGTCGATGACGCGCTTGGCGCCGCCGTTGAGCCTCCCCACCTCGACGATGCGCTTGCCCTTGATGGCCACGTCGCCGTGGAAGGCCGGCCGGCCCGTCCCGTCGACGACGCGACCGTTCTTGATCAGAAGATCGTACGGCACAGGTACGCCCCCTTCCCGCCATTCCGCTCGGTTTGGCGGCATGATACCACACCGGGGCGGGGAAGACGCCAGTTGATTCGCGACGTATGCGGCATGGCGCCAGACACGCTTGGTGCTGCGAGCCGCCCTCGCAGGGGCGCCCCGACCTGTCGGGGCGCCCCTGCGACATCGAATTGACACCCATCCACGCCACTTCTATAGTGTTCCGCGGCCATTCCCCCGCATCACGCTCCGAGGTTCCCTCATGCCGCCTGTCCTCCAGGGACTCACCGTCATCGACCTCTCGTGGGGCATCGCCGGGCCCATGGTCGCCATGGGCCTGTCCGACTACGGCGCCCACGTTATCAAGGTCGAGCCTCCGGGCGGCGACCCCTTCCGGCGCAACCCCGCCTACGCCGTCTGGCAGCGCGGCAAGAGGAGCGCCATCCTCGACCTCAAGAGCAAGGACGGCCACGAGTCGTTCCTCAAGCTCGCCGCCTCGGCCGACGTCCTCGTCGAGAGCTTCCGGCCCGGCGCGACGCAGCGCCTCGGCATCGGCTACGAGCGGCTCCACGCCCTCAATCCGCGCCTGGTCTACTGCTCGATCACCGGCTACGGGCGCCACGGCGCCAGCAGGGACCGCCCGGCCTACGACATCCTGGTTCAGGCCCGCTCCGGGATGCAGAGCGAGCAGGCGGGCCACCGCGAGGGGCCAATCTTCCTCTACCTCCCGCTGCCCAGCCTGGCGGCCGCCTACCTGGCCCAGTGCGGCATCACGGCCGCCCTTCACGCCCGCGAGGCCACCGGCCAGGGCCAGTGGGTCGAGACCTCCCTCATGCAGGGCGTGCTGGCCTTCACCACCATGATCTGGAACTGGGTCGAGCGGGCGCGGCCCGGCTTCTACGACCTCATGGCCAAGGAGTCGCCGGCCAACGTCTACGAGTGCGCCGACGGCCTCTGGGTCCACTGCATGGGCGGCTACGACCTCGTCATCGGCAAGGCCCTGGGCCCCGAGCGGGCCAAGGAGTTCGCCGCCCGCCTGCGCGGCACGAACCGAGAGGAGCGCCTGCGCCTCCATCAGGCCACCATCGAGGCGTTCAAGAAGCTCCCCCGCCACGAGTGGCTGCGCTATCTCTCCATGAACGACGTCTCGGTCCAGGGCGTGCGCCCCACCAGCGAGGCGTTCCAGGACGCGCAGGTGCTTCACAACGGCATGGTCGTCGAGGTCGACGACCCGCGCCTCGGCAAGCTCCGGCAGGTCGGGCCGCCCTGGTCGCTGGAGCTGAATCCGGCCAAGGTCCAGGGGCCCGCGCCGGCCCCGGGCCAGCATACGGACGAGATCCTGCAGTCTCTGGGCCAGGCTCCCGGTCGTCCTTCGACAAGCTCAGAGCCTGCCCCGAGTCTACCGAGGGGACGAGCGGGTGATGGGGCGCGGCCCCGCTACGCCCTCGATGGCGTCACCGTCATCGACTTCGGCGCGCACCTGGCCGGGCCCTTCGGCCCCATGGTCCTGAGCGAGCTGGGGGCCCGCGTCATCAAGGTCGAAGCCATCGGCGGGGACCCCATGCGCATCGTCGACCAGCCCTTCATCGGCTGCCAGCGCGGCAAGGAGTGCATCGCCATCAACTTAAAGAAGGCCGAGGGCCAGGCCATCGCCCACCGGCTGGTCCAGCGGGCCGACGTCGTGGCGCTCAACATGCGCGTCGGCGTCGGCGAGCGGCTGGGGATCGACTACGAGACCCTCAAGCGCGTCAACCCGCGCATCATCTACTGCCACACCAACGGCTACGGCCTCACGGGCCCCCGCGCCGGCTGGCCGGGCCTGGACCAGCTCTTCCAGGCCATGTGCGGCGCCGAGTACGAGGGGGGCGCGGTCCATCAGGGCAACCCGCCGCTCTGGTACCGATTCGGCATGTGCGACACGGGCAACGCCTTCCAGTCCGTCGTCGCCACGCTCCAGGCCCTCTACCACCGGGACCGGACGGGCCAGGGACAGCTTGTCCACACGAACCTGCTCAACTGCGGCATGTACTACAACTCGGACTACTTCGAGGGCGGGCCGGAGGGGATGACGCGGCCGCGGCTCGATAAGGCGCAGACGGGCCTCGGCCCCCTCTATCGTCTGTACCGGACGGCCAGAGGGTGGATCGCCATCGCCGCCGTGGCCGACGCCCACTTCCGCGCCTTGGCCCAGGCCGTCGGCAGGCCCGAGCTGGCCGGCGACCCGCGCTTCGCCACCGCCGGCGCCCGGCGGCGGAACGCCATCCAGCTGGCGTCGATCCTCGAGGGCCTGTTCACCCAGCGCAAGGCGGCCCAGTGGTTTGTCTCGCTGGACGCCGCGGGCGTCCCCTGCGAGGTGTCGGACGAGGAGCGCGGCCAGAAGATGTACCAGGACGCCGAGATGCTGGCCAACGGCTGGTTCGTCTCCTACGAGCACCCCGAGTTCGGGCGTATGCACCAGTTCGGCCGCCTGGTCGAGCTCTCCGAGACGCCGGGGAAGGCCGGCGGGCCGCCGCCGCTGCTGGGCCAGCATACCCAGGAGATCATGCGCGAGCTCGGCTACACCGAGGAGGAGACACGGCGGCTGAAAGAGCAGGGCGTCGTCACCTGGCCAGAGCGATGACGGCCCAGCGGTGCCGTTTCTCCATGTCCGGCACCATGGGCTTCCGGACGTTCGAGCAGGTGCTCGAGGTGGCCCACGCGCTGGAGGAGCTCGGCTTTCACTCCTTCTACGCCTCCGATCACCTCTACGGCGTGGCCGGCATGCCCGCCGAGACGCCGGCGCTGGAGCCGTGGACGCTCATGGCCGGCGTCGCCGCCGCCACCACACGCCTGCGCCTGGGCGTCCTCGTCTCGGGCGTCACCTACCGGCACCCCGCCATGCTGGCCAAGGTCACGGCCACCCTCGACGTCATCAGCCGGGGCCGCCTGGAGCTGGGCATCGGCGCGGCCTGGTCGAAGGACGATCACGTGGCCTACGGGCTCGCCTTCCCTCCCCTGCGCGAGCGCCAGGAGCGGCTGGAGGAGGCCGTCGAGATCATCCACGGGCTCTTCACCCAGGAGCGCTTCTCGTTCGCGGGGAGGCACTACCAGCTCCGCGACGCCGTCTTCGAGCCCAAGCCGGTCCAGAGGCCGCGGCCGCCCTTCCTCATCGCCGCCGTGAGCGAGCGCAGCCTCGATATCGCGGCCCGGCGGGCGCACCTGTGGGCCAGCGTCAGCACCCCAGCCTTCGCCGGCCAGTGCGTCAGGCGCCTGCGCGAGCGTGCCCAGGCCTACGGACGCGACCCGGGCGAGATCCTCTGCGGCCAGTACTCGGCCCTGCTGCTGACGGACGACCGCGAGCAGGTGCGCCGCCTCATCGCCGAGCGCGTCCAGCGCATGGATGTCCGGGAGCGCCGGCCCGTCTTCTCCCAGGCGCGGAGCTCGATCGAGGGGGAGTCGGCGGAGGAGCGCGTGCGAGCATCGCTCCTCGTGGGGAACGCCGCCGAGGTGCGGGCCCAGATTCAGCGCTACGTGGACGCCGGGGTCACGCACATCATCCTGATGACGCCGCGCCCCTTCGACCGGCCCATGGTCGAGCGCTTCCGCCGCGAGGTCATGAGCGCGTTTGTGGATTGACCCCCTCCCGCCCCCGTGCTAGGCTTGCCCAGCCAATCCGCCCGTCCCCCTGTAGAACGTCTCCATGAGCCCCACCCAAGTCTTGCGCAACCTCCGCGTCGTCGAGCTGGGCGAGCTCATCTCCGCCGCCTGGTGCGCCCGCCTCCTGGCCGACTATGGGGCCGAGGTCATCAAGGTCGAGCGGCCGACCCAGGGCGACCTGGCCCGCCGCCACGGCCCCTTCCCTCACAACGAGCCCGACCCCGAGCGCAGCGGCCTCTTCCTCTACCTAAACGCCGGCAAGCTGGGCGTCACCTTGGATGTCGCCGCGCCAGCCGGAGCGGACCTCCTCCTCGAGCTCGTGCGCCGGGCCGACGTGCTGGTCCATAACCACCTGCCCCAGGAGCTGGAGACCCTGGGCCTCACCTGGGAGCGCCTGCGGCGCGTCAACCCGTCGCTGGTCATGACCTCCGTGACACCCTTCGGCCAGGACGGGCCCTACAGCCGCTACAAGGCCTACCCCCTCAACGCCAGCGCCGCCGCGGGGGGCGCCCACCGCATCGGCCACCCGGACCGCTACCCCATCGCCACGCCCTACGCCCGCACCGAGTACTGGGGCGGCATGACGGCCGCCGGCGGCGTCATGCTGGCGCTGCACGTCCGCCGCCGGACCGGGCGCGGCCAGCACGTCGACATCTCGTCTGTCGAGACCATGCACACCCTCTCCAACGGCGTCGACACCGTCGGCTACGTCGACACCGGCTCCGTCACGCGCCGTCGCGGCATCCGCACGCCCATCTCCTACCCCTACACCGTCCTTCCCTGCAAGGATGGCTTCTTCGCCATGATCATCGCCAACGAGCACCACTGGAAGCGCTTCATCGAGATGATGGGCAGCCCCGAGTGGTCGGGGAACCCCCGCTACCAGGACCGGGTCGCCATGGGCCACGACTACCCCGAGGAGGTGGACGCCCTCGTCAAGCCCTATCTCGCCCAGTATACCAAGAGAGAGCTGTGGGCCATGTGCCGGGAGCGGAGCATCCCCTGGCACGCCGTGCAGACGGTGGACGAGGTGCTGGAGTGGGAGCAGTTCCACGCCCGCGGCTACTGGCGTCGCGTGCGCGATGGCGGCGGGGCCGAGTGGACGGTCCCCGGGCCCCCGTTCCGCCTGACACGGACGCCCGCTCGCGATCCGGGGCCCAGTCCGGCCCTGGGCCAGCACAACCAGCGCGTCTTCGGCGAGCTGCTGGGCCGGTCCTCCGCCGAGCTCGCGTCGCTCCGGAAGGATGGGGTCATCTGACCATGGCCAGCCCTCGCCCGCTCCCGCTGTCCGGCTACCGCGTCGTGGACGTGACCCAGGTTTGGGCCGGCCCGCAGCTCTGCTCGACCCTGGGCGACATGGGCGCCGAGGTCATCCGCGTCGAGTCCACCTTCGGCACCGACTTCGGACGCCTCAGCGCCACCCCCAAGAGCGAGTTCCGCCAGGCCCTGGATTCGCAGCGCCACAACCGGTCGCGCGAGTACGCCGTCGCTCTGAACCTGGGCACGCCGGAGGGCATCGCCCTCTTCCGCGATATCATCAAGACGGCCGATATCTTCGTCTGCAACCTCTCGGGGCGCGTCCTCCACAAGCTGGGCATCTCCTACGACCGCCTGCGCCCGTTGCGGCCCGACCTCATCAGGGCCGTGATCTCCGCCGCCGGCCAGGACGGCCCCTGGCGCGACATCATCGCCTACGGGCCCGCCTTCAACGCCGTCATCGGTCACGATAGCCTCGTCGGCTACCCGGACACGGGCGAGCTGATGTCGGCCTACTGGGACCCGGACGCCGCCATGGCCTCCATGGCCGTCTACGCCGTCATGCTCGCCATCGAGCACCGCGAGGAGACGGGCGAGGGCCAGCTCATCGACCTCTCCTTCAGCGAGTTCCTGGCCGGCTTCCTGGGCGAGGCCTTCCTGGAGTACCAGATGACGGGCACCGTCCCAGGCCCCCAGGGGAACCGCCACCCGCACATGGCGCCCCACGGCATCTACCCCTGCGCCGGCTACCCTTCGGCTGAAGGGTCCGACTCGTGGCTCTCCATCGCCGTGGGGACGGAGCAGGAGTGGCGGGCGCTGTGCCAGGCCATGGGCCAGCCGGCCCTGGCGGCCGACCCGCGCTTCGCCGACGCGACGCGCCGGCTCCGCAACCGCGACGCTCTCGATGAGATCGTGGCGCAGTGGACGCGACGGCAGCAGAGCGCCGGGGCGATGCGCCTGCTCCAGCAGGCCGGCGTGGCCGCGACGCCCGCGTTCAACATCGGCGAGCTCTACCACGATCCCCACAACCAGCACCGCCAGACCTCCGTCCCCATCGAAGTGCCCGGTCTGGCCAAAGACGACCTGCTCTTCGGCATCCCCTGGCGCCTGAGCGAGACGCCGGGCGTCGTACGCCGGCTCGGGCAGAAGATGGGCGCCGATACCATGCGCTTCTTCACGGAGGTCCTGGGCGTGCCCGCGGCGCGCGTCCGGGAGCTCACCCAGCGAAAGGTGCTGGCATAGAGCGCACCTGCTGCGCCCCGTATAATGAGGGGTTCCCCTGCGGGAAGGCCCGCAGGAAAGCGCGAGGCCCGTCGCATGAAGGTCCAGGCTCGGTTCTTCGCCCTCTACCGCGAGCGCGCCGGCCAGTCAACGGTCGATCTGGAGCTGGTCGACGGCTCCACCGTCGGCGACGCCATCGATCTGGTCATGCGCCGCTGGCCAAACTTCGCGCCCAACCCGCCCAGGATCGTCGTCGCCGTCAACCGCGAGTACGTCAACCACCAGCACCCCGTCAAGCACGGCGACGAGCTGGCCTTCATCCCCCCGGTAAGTGGCGGCTAGGGTATGTCCACGACTACACCGGTATCGTCCCTCTCCGCATCGGAGAGGGATAAGAGGGAGAGGGCATGATTCGCCTCACCACCGACCACGTCCCGCCGGAGGCCGTCATCAACAGCCTCAGCCGCTCCGTCCACGGGGCCGTGGTGACGTTCTTGGGCACCGTCCGCAAGTACACCGAGGGCCGCGAGGTCCTGTACCTGGACTACGAGGCCTACCCAGAGATGGCCGAGGAGCAGCTCCGGGCCATCGCTCAGGAGGTCAAGGCGCGAGAGGGCATCGAGGACGTGGCCATCGTCCACCGCATCGGCCGGCTGGGCATCGGCGAGACGAGCCTGACCGTCGCCGTCGCCTCGCTCCATCGGCGCCCCGGCTTCGACGCCTGCCTCTACACCGTCGAGCGTATCAAGGAGCTGGCGCCGATCTGGAAGAAAGAGGTCTGGGCCGAGGGCTCCGTGTGGGTGAACAGCAAGGGGGCGTAAGGGCCCTCACCCCAAGCCCCTCTCCTGTGAGGAGAGGGGCGCTGCGTCCTACCGCATCGCCACCGGCGAGCCGTGGTGGTGGACCGTGAGCCACCGGCCGGTGCGCTTCACGTAGATGTTCGTCGCCTGGACCTTGGTCTGGGTCACGCGTCCGTCAACGACGGAGGTGATGTTCTCCGTGCAGGCGACCCATGCCCAGTCGCCCGCGACGGTCACCTCGGCGTCGGTGACCGTGAACTGCATCAGCGCCGTGTTCTCGAAGATGCGGGCCCAGCTCCCCATGACGGCGTCCTGACCTTTGAGCAGCGTCCACCCTGGGTGGACGCACGTGACGGAGTCGTCGCCCGCCCAGACGGCCCGCATCTGCTCGATGTCGAGGCTCTCGAAGGCGCGGTAGAAGCGCCGGTTGGCCTCCCGCACCGCCTCGATCTCGCGCTCGTCTGGCATCCTTCTCCTCGGTCCGCCCGGGCTGCCGCCGCATTATAAGGGGATTGTTGCTAGGTTTCACCCCCACCCTGCTTCGCGGCTCGCAGCTATCGCCTCCATCAAGGGGGAGGGAATTGTTGAATTGCTAGGCCACACCCTCGAATCGAGATGGGCACAAAACCAAGAGCCCCTGCACGTGCAGGGGCTCCGGTATTGTCCGGGAACTGATCGGGGTCTAGTAGTCCGAGTACAGGAAGAACTCGTAGGGGTGGGGTCGAAGGCGGACGGCGTCCACCTCCTTGAGCCGCTTGTACTCGACCCAGGTGTCGATGAAGTCCTGGGTGAAGACGCCCCCGCGGAGCAGGAAGTCGTGGTCCTGCTCGAGGGCGTTCAGCGCCTGCTCCAGGCTGCCGGGGACCGTCCGGATCTTGGCCAACTCCTCCTTGGGCAGCTCGTAGATGTCGGCGTCGAGGGGGGCGCCGGGGTCGATCTTATTGATGATGCCATCGATGCCGGCCATGAGCATGGCCGGGAAGGCCAGGTATGGGTTGGCGGTGGCGTCCGGGGGCCGGAACTCGATGCGCTTGCTCACCTCGGTGGTGGCGTAGACCGGGATGCGGACACAGGCGCTCCGGTTGCGCTGGGAGTAGGCCAGATTTACGGGCGCCTCGTAGCCGGGGACCAGGCGGCGGTAGGAGTTGGTGGTGGGCGCGCAGATCGCCATAAGCGCGTGGGCGTGCTTGAGCAGCCCCCCGATGTAGTACTTGCAGTTCTTGCTGATGAGGCCGTAGCCCTTGGGATCGTAGAAGACGTTCTTGCCCGCCTTCCAGAGGCTCTGGTGCACGTGCATTCCGGTGCCGTTGTCGCCGAAGAGGGGCTTGGGCATGAACGTGATGAGCTTGCCATGCTTCTTGGCCACGTTCCGGGCGATGTACTTGACCAGGATGACGTTGTCCGCCTGCTTGCGCAGCGGGGCGTACTTGATATCGAACTCGCCCTGGCCGGCCGTCGCCACCTCGTGGTGGTGGATCTCCATGCGCACGCCGATGTCCATGAGCGTGAGCAGGACCTCGGAGCGGATATCCTGGAGGCTGTCGACGGGCGGCGCCGGGAAGTAGCCTTCCTTGTGCCGCGGACGATAGGCCACATTCGCCGTCATCTGCTCGGCCGAGGGGCTGTGCACCGGCGAGCCGGAGTTCCAGATGCCCTCCTCGGACTCGATGTGGTAGTAGCTCTCGTGGCTGTTCTGGTCGAACCGGAGGCTATCGAAGAGGAAGAACTCCATCTCCGGGCCCCAGTAGCTCACGTCGGCCAGCCTGGACTGCTGGAGGTAGGCCTCGGCCTTGGTGGCGATGTAGCGCGGGTCGCGGCTGTAGCGCTCCCGGTGGATCGGTTCGATGATGTCGCAGATGAGGCTGAGGGTCTTGTCCTTCATGACCGGGTCGATGAAGGCCGTGTCCGGGTCGGGGACCAGGAGCATGTCGCTCTCGTGGATGTGCTGGAACCCGCGGATGCTGGAGCCGTCGAAGCCGAGCCCCCTCTCGAAGACACCCGCGTCCAGCTCCTCGCTGACGAGGGTGAAGTGCTGCAGGGTTCCCAAGAGGTCCGTGAACTTCACGTCCACCAGGCGGATCTTCTCGGCCTTGATCATGTCAAGGACATCCTTTGGCTTGCGCTGGGGCATAAGGTGCGCCTCCTTCTGGCACTGTGCGCTCGCACAGAGTAAAGGTCCCTGTTCCCGACCGGCCACGCGACCCCCGTATTATCGGCGCTTTCCGGTCGCGGGGGTACTAGGGATTTGTAACAACTGTGTTACCGATTTCACAACGCTTGGCCGAAAGAGATGGCTTTCAGGGAGCTAGCCCGCCGTGCCAGCGGTTTGCGGAGAGGGCCTGCTCTCTTGCTGCTGAACTTGTGACCGGCGCCGCCACGCCTTTTCCATCTCCACCACAACCAGCAGTGTGCACGCGAGGCCGAGCATGATGGCCCACTGGGCGAGAGACACCGGCTCGAGGCGCAACGCTCCTCGTAACCCTGGGGTGTACATGGCTCCGATGTGAAGGAGTTGGGCGGCGATGGTGCCAAAGACAAGAAACCGGTTGCTCATGGGGTTGAGACGGAAGATGGACAAGGTCTCTGACCGGCTGTTCAGCGCCTGGACGTTTTCGAAGAGGACCAGCAACAGGAGCACCCCGTTCCGGGCGCTGGCCAGCTCCCAACCGGCGTCCAGCATCCACTTGTACGCGAAGAAACACGCGACGCTCATCACCACGGCGGACAGGAGTGTACGTCGGAGCATCACCCGGTCGAACACCGGCTCCTGCGGGCGGCGCGGCCGGCGGAGCAACTCTCCTCCTTCCTTGGGTTCGAAGGCCAGCGCTACATCCTGGATTCCATTGGTTACCAGATTGAGCCACAGGAGCTGTACGGGCAGGAGAGGAAGGGGCAGCCCCGTCGCCGTGGCCAGAATGAAGAGGAAGACCTCTGCCACACCGGTGGAGATCAGGAGAAAGATGACCTTGCGCACGTTGGCGTAGGCCACCCGGCCCTCCTCCACCCCCGCAACGATGGAAGCGAAGTTGTCGTCGGTCAGGATGAGGTCCGAGGTCTCCCGGGCCACGTCCGTACCCCGCTGGCCCATGGCAATGCCGATGTGGGCGGCCCGCAGGGCCGGCGCGTCATTGGCTCCATCTCCCGTGACAGCCACAAAGTGGCCGAGCCGCCGGAGGGATTCGACAATCTGAAGCTTTTGCTGGGGCTCAACGCGGGCGAAAACGCGGGCAGTGGTCACGACGGCATCGAGGGCGTGATCGCCCTGGGCAGCGGCGGACCGGAGGGCCTGACCTGTGACGACCTCGTCCTCCCGCTCGCCAATGCCCAGGTCCTTGGCAATCGCCAGGGCGGTGGCAGGGTGATCGCCGGTGACCATGGCCACGCCGATGCCAGCGCCACGGCAGGCCTCAACGGAGGATCTTGCTTCCGGCCTCAGGGGATCGATCATCGCCACAAAGCCCAGGAACACCAGGTTGCGGAGATGGTCTGCGGAAAACTCGGCGCCCGGCGGGACGGCGACAGGGCCTGCCGCGACGGCCAGCACGCGGTAGCCGCGGGCCCCCAGGGCTTCCATCTGGGATGCCAGCGCTGCGCTGTTGATGGGGAGATCGCCATGCGGAGTGGCCATGCGCGCGCACATGGGCAGGACGCGCTCGCCGGAGCCTTTGACGAACGCCACGGTCTCGCCGCCGCGCTGGTTGAGGGCAGCGGCGAACTGCCGCACCGGCTCGTACGGGACCATCGCCACCCGTGGATAGGCAGTGGCAACGGATCCCTGGTGCACGCCAGCCTTTTGGCCCATAACAAGGAGCGCGACATCCACCGCATCCCCATAATGGACCCACGCTCCATCCCGCTGGCCCAGGAAGCCATCGTTACAGAGGACCACCGCCAAGCACAGACGCTCGATCAGCGGCCGCAGCGCAGCGGCATCCACCCCTTCCCACGGTCTGAGATCCCCGGACGGCTCCATGCCTTGGCCGGTGACATCCACGCCGGTCCCGCCAGGGAACGCGATGATGCGGGCTGTCAACTGATTCAGCGTCAGCGTCCCCGTCTTGTCCGATGCGATGAAGGTGCAGGAGCCCAGGGCCTCGACGGCCACCAGGCGACGGGCAATGACCTTCCGGCGGGCCATGCGCCGGGCACTCAGAGCAAGGGCCACGGTCAAGGCGACGGGCAGACCTTCCGGAATCGCCGAAATGGCCAGGGCGATGGCGGTCAGAAGAATCTGGTTGGCGGGGGTGCCCCGGGCCGCTTCCGCCGCGGCCAAGACCAGCGCGGCGATCCCGACGGCCATGGCAACCCGCTTGGCGAAGAGGTCCATCCTCACCAGCAGCGGCGGTTTCGCCGCCGGGGTTCCCAGGACGGCGGCCGCGATCCGTCCGAACTGGGTCTCCATCCCCGTTCCCACCGCCACGCCGTACGCACGTCCTCCCGTGACGAGGGTGCCGGCGAAGGCGATGTTCGCGCGGTCGGCCACTAGAGCATCTGGCTGGACCACCGCGTTCGGCCGCTTGGTCACCGGCGTGGACTCCCCGGTGAGGAGTGATTCGTCCGTCTCCAGGCCAGTCCCTGAGACCAGCCGGAGGTCGGCAGGGACTCTGCCCCCAGGCTCCAGGAGCACGACGTCTCCTGGGACAACCTCTTCCGCATCTATCTCGAAATCCTGGGCCTCTCGCACCACCAGGGCCCGGAGCGTCATCATTGCCCGCAACGCCTCGGCGCTGCGCCCGGCCCCGTGCTCCTGGGCGGTCCCAATCACCGCGTTCAGCACCAGGACCACTGCGATGAAACCCGCGTCCGACCAGTGTTGGAGTGCCAGGGAGACAACGGCGGCAACGAGCAGGACGTAGATCAGCGGGCTAAGAAACTGACGGAGGAAAATCCGCAGGGGCCCCGGAGGCCGGGCACGAGGCAGCGTGTTGCGCCCGAACTGCTCCAGCCGGGCTGCCGCTTCTACCTGGTTCAGCCCCTGGGGAGAAGTGGAGAGGGCATCAAGGACCGCTGCTACGGCAAGAGCGTGGGGCGCCGGCGGGACCTTGACTACAGAGGAGGCCATCGTGGCTGTTGCGTCTTGGGAGTAGGACAGCCCTCATGATAGTGGCGGGCGACAGGATAACACCAGCCACCGAGGCCCCTTCCTCTGAGGGAAACGGAGGAGCGAGAGCGAACCAAGTCTACCAAGCCGTGCGCACGGGACCTGCTACCCTTCAAGCGCTTCCCTTGGGTCGCGGAACCGGTAGCCAACGTTCCGGACCGTCTCGATGTACGGCGTGGCGCCGTCCTCGATCTTGCTGCGCAGCCGCCGGATGTGCACATCCACCGTGCGGGTGCCTCCGAAGTAGTCGTAGCCCCACACGCGGTTCAGCAGCGTCTCGCGGGTGAAGACCTTGCCGGGGTTGGTGGCCAGGAACTTCAAGAGCTCGTACTCCTTGAACGTCAGGTCCATCCGCCTGCCGTCCTTGGTCACCTCATATCGGGCGAGGTCGACGACGAGGTCGCCGAAGTGGATGGCGGAGGGGTCTTCCGGTTGCTGGCGCCGGCGGAGCAGCAGCTGCATCCGCATGGCCAGCTCCTCGGACGAGCAGGAGGCGACAGCGAAGTCGTCGAAGCCCGCCACCTGGACGGCAGGGAGCTGGCCTGGGGGGACGAGCGCCAGGACCAGAGGAGCACGCGCCGACTTGCGGCATGCGCCCAGAAAGCTGGCCACGTCCGGGCCGGCCGGCGGGTGGAGACCGGCGTCGATGGCCACGAGATCGGGGGGCTCCTCGGCCAGGACCTGGCGAGCCGCGGCCAGATCGGGGGCCAGGACGGGCCGGCCCTCGATGGACTCCAGGGCGGCGAGGAGGGCTTTGGTGCCTCCGCCTTCGCCGCCGACAACGAGGATGCGGTGCATGGCTGAATCCAGGAGCCGGGGGGCTGCCCGCGGAGACGCTATGGTAGCAGAATCGAGCGCATGACGCGAAGGGGCAGCCACGCCCTGCAGGGCAATCGCATCATAGTGACTCGGACTGGTGCAAGTTGTTTGCTGTCACCCTTCGCCCCGACGTGTTGGGGCTCAGAATCGATCATGCTGGCGCCCAGCACCAGGAAGGATGAAAGTAGGGGCGCTTGGTGGCCCTCTCCACCGCCCGCCTGCGGCGGTCTGCCCCCTCTCCGGCTCGGAGAGGGGGCCAGGGGGTGAGGGCCGCAGCGGACCCCGACGTGTCGGGGCTCAGAATGACCTTCCCGCAGCAATGACGAGACGCGATTGCCCGGAGCCCCACCCTACCACCAGATCTTGCCTTCCATGCGCCGCTGGATCTCGTGCAGGTCCTTGGTCCAGAGCTCCGTGCTCAGGTACTTCCACCCGCCATCGGCCAGGAGGCAGACGATGCTCCCCGAGCGCATCTGCGACGCTACCTTCTGGGCGCAGGCCAGCACGGCGCCCGAGGAGATGCCGGCGAAGATCCCCTCGCGCTCCGTGAGCTGCCGGGTCACGTCGAAGGCGTCCTTGCTCCGGACGAGCCTCCGCCCGTCCAGGACGGATTGGTCCAGCACCGGCGGGATGTAGCCGTCCTCCAGGCTGCGCAGGCCCTGAATGAAGTCGTCCGGGTGGGGCGCCGCGGCGACGACCCTGATCTCCCGCTTGATGGCCTTGGCGTGCTCCTTGAGCCGGCGGCCCACGCCGGTGAGGGTGCCGCCGGTCCCCAGGCCGGCGATGAAGACGTCGAGATCGGGAACGTCGCGGAGGACCTCGACGGCCGTGGTCTCGTAGTGGGCGCGCGGGTTGGCCGGGTTCTCGTACTGGTTGGGCACAAAGTAGCTCTCGTCGCCCCGCGCCATCTCCTGGGCCACCTGGATGGAGCCGTTGGTGCCGCGCCGCGCGTCCGAGAGGATGATCTCGGCGCCGTAGGTGTGGAGGAGGAGCCGCCGCTCCTCGCTGACGTTCTCGGGCATCACGACCTTCACCCGGTAGCCCTTGAGCCGCCCGATCATGGCCATGGCGATGCCCGTGTTCCCGCTGGTGGGCTCCAGGATGATCCGGTCCCTGGTGAGCCGGCCCGAGCTCTCGGCGGCCTCCAGCATGTACTTGACGATCCGGTCCTTGACGCTGCCCGTGGGGTTCTGGCCCTCGAGCTTGGCGAAGAGACGCACCGCCGGGTTCGGGCTCATGTGGGCGAGCTCAACCAGCGGCGTGTTGCCGATGGTGTCCAGGATGCTCTTGTGGTACATCCGCGGGGAGGGGACGAGGGGGCCGGGCTAGGCTGGGCCCGTGCCGCAGAAGGCCTCGTAGTCGATCAGCTCTTTGATGGTGGGGCGGTCGCCGCAGAGCGGGCAGTCGGGGTCCCGGCGCAGCTTGACGATGCGGAAGGACATATCGAGAGCGTCGAAGATGAGCAGGCGGTTCACCAGGGTCTCCCCGAGGCCGAGGATGAGCTTGATGGCCTCGACGGCCTGGATGGAGCCGATGATGCCCGGGAGCACCCCGAAGACGCCGGCCTCGGCGCAGCTGGGCGCCATCCCCGCGGGCGGCGGCGACGGGTAGAGGCAGCGGTAGCAGCCCTGGCCGGGCTCGAAGACCGTCGCCTGCCCGTCGAAGAGGAAGATGCTGCCGTGGATGCACGTCTTCTTGGCCAGGTAGCAGGCGTCGTTCACCAGATAGCGCGTGGCGAAGTTATCGCTCCCGTCCACGATGATGTCGTAGTCGCCGAAGATCTCCATGACGTTCTCGGAGGAGAGCTTCATCTGGTACGGGACGATCTTCACACCGGGGTTGATGTCGTTGAGGGTGTCTTTGGCCGAGAGGACCTTGGGCCGGCCCACGTCGCTGGTACGGTGCAGGATCTGGCGCTGAAGGTTCGAGAAGTCGACGACATCGAAGTCGACGATGCCGAGGGTGCCGACGCCGGCGGCGGCCAGGTAGAGGGCCGTGGGCGAGCCGAGGCCGCCCGCCCCGATGAGGAGCACCTTGGCGTTGAGCAGCTTGCGCTGCCCGTTGCCGCCCACCTGGGGCATGATGATGTGGCGGCTGTACCGCTTGAGCTGCTCAGGCGTGAACGGCTGAACGGTCGTCGTCATGGATTGCCTCACCTGCCGCGTCCGGCGACGCGATCAAATGTAGTACATGGTGCGCTGGTCGTGCAGCTTCTGGCCCATGGCCAGGTCGCCGACGCTGGTCGAGCTCAGAAGCGCATGCAGCAGCCCCTCGATATGCCTCCATACGTCCTGCTGCGCGCACCGTCCCGCCAGCGAGCAGTCCATCGAGCCGTCCAGGCAGTCGATGGGGACCGTGGGCCCATCCAGCGCGTTGACCACCTGGTCCAGCGTGATCGTCGAGGGCTCCATCGCCAGCACGTAGCCCCCATTGGGCCCGCGCCGGCTCTTGACGAATCCGACCTTGCGGAGCGTCCCCAGGAGCTGGTCCAGGTACGGCTCGGGCACGCCCTGCCGCTGGGCAATCTCCGCCGTCTGCACGGGCCCCTGACCGGTGTTCTGGGCGAGGTCCACCAGCGCCCGCACGCCATAGTCTACCTTCATCGAGACTCGCATCGCGCCTCCCGGCCAGCCCCCAACCACAAAGTATACCAGCGCCGACCTGAACCATCAACAAAGTCAACAACCCGTCCCAGGGCGATCGCGTCTTATTGACTCAACCCGGTGCACGTTGTTTGCTGTCACTCTTCATCCTTATAGCCCTCTCCCTCCCGTCCCTCTCCTGCAAGGAGAGGGACGATACCCCCTTCCTCTTTAGGGAAGGGGGCCAGGGGGTTAGGGCGTTGCCAACTCCAGGAAGCCAAGAGCTCAACGGTTGAGTAACCTTCGATGTGTCGTGTAACGTGCTTCCGAGGCAAAGGTCTCCGGAATCCCGCCTACGGCGGGGGGCCGCTCTCCGCCCGCCCCGACAAGTCGGGGCGGGCGGAGAGCGGCCTGTTTTATGACAAGACGCGATTGCCCTGACAACTGTCCCTCGTTGCCATTCTCCCAGCGAGCCGCTACCATGTCGCCACCCTTTGGAGCGCGCGTCCATGAACTTCGGCATCCACACGGGCCAGCAGGACTCGAGCTATGAGGACCTGCGCCGCGCCTGGCGCCTGGCCGATAGCTCCGGCTTCAAGTGGGTCTCCGTCTGGGACCACTTCTACGAATCGCCGTATACCGGCGGCGCCAGCCCCGTCTTCGAGACCGTCTCCATCATGGCGGCGCTGGCCGCCGTCACGCGGAACGTGCGCGTGGGCTGCCTCGTCTACTCGGCCGGCTATCGCCCGCCGAGCGTGCTGGCCAAGGTGGCCACGACCATCGATCATATCTCGAACGGCCGCGCGGCGCTGGGCCTCGGCGCCGGCTGGCACGTGCACGAGTACGAGGCCTTCGGCTTCGACTTCCCGCCCGCCAGGACCCGCCTCGACATGCTCGAGGAGTGCGTCCAGATCGTTCAATCGATGCTGACCAAGGAGACAACCACCTTCGAGGGGCGCCACTTCCGGGTCAAAAACGTCCGATGCCTGCCGCCGCCCGTCCAGGCGAAGCTGCCCGTCTTCGTGGGGGGCCAGGGCGAGAAGCGGACGCTGCGCATCGCCGCGCGCCACGCCGACGGCTGGAACGCCGCCTACATCTCGCCCGAGGCCTTCAAGCACAAGAACGCCGTCCTGGACCAGTGGTGCGAGCGGGAGCGGCGCGACCCGGCGACCATCGAGCGCAGCATCAACGTGGGCTTCTACCTGGGCGCGGACGAGCGCGCGGCGAAGCGCATCCGCGAGCAGTTCCGCCAGTCGTGGGGCGCCGCCGCCGACCGCATCGCCCCAGGGATGCTCCTGGGCTCGCCCCAGGAGGCCATCGAGCAGGTCGGCAGGTTCGCGGCCATCGGCGCCAAGAACCTGAACATCGCGCTGCGCCCGCCCTTCGACTGGGAGGCCCTCCAGGCCTTCGCCGAAGAGGTGATCCCGGCCTTTCGCTGATTTGACTGTGCCCCCTCTCCTCGCGGGAGAGGGGGAGGGGGGTGAGGTATGTACGTCCACCACATCGAGTTCGGCGTCGTCCCCGCCAAGTTCGATATCTGGGCGGCCCACGCCCACAACAACCTCTCGGTCATGTCGCGCCAGCCGGGCCTCGTCCTCATGCGTCTCCTGCGCGACCGCAACAAGCCCGCCAACTGGGTCTCCCACCGCATCTGGCGCGGCAAGGCCGACTCGGACCGTGCCCTGGCCTCGCCCGAGGTCCAGCTCGCCGTCAAGACGAACCCGGACCTGGGCCTCAGCGAGGGCTTCCCGACGGTCTTCAAGGAGTACCAGCTCATCGACGTCGTCTTCGGTATGGAGCGGGGCGTGACCGGCTACGGCGGGAGCTTCGGGTTCACGAACCACATCCGCGTCCACGTGCCCAGGGCGAAGCAGCACCTCTGGCACCCCTACCGGCGCAACTGCGCCTCCGTCTGGGCGCGCCAGCCCGGTCTCCTCTCGTACGAGATCGCGGCCGACCTCGCGGACCCGGAGATGTTCCTGGTCATGCGGAGCTTCCGCGACAAGGAGGCCTCGCTCCTGGGCTCGGAGTGGAAGCCCAACGAGGAGATCAAGCTCTCCATCAAGCCGGCGACGGACTATAAGATCTACGAGGGGGCCCGCGGCTCCCGGTACATGGAGTGCGACGTGTGGGACGCCGTCTACGGTCCCACCGGTCCCGAGGCCTTCCGGGAGTTCATGCGCGGGCTGAAGCCGGTGTGAGGCGAGACCCTAACCCCTGCCCCTGCCCTGCGCGGGAAGGGGGACTCGCCCTCTCCGTGCCAGAGAGGGAGCGGGCCCCTACTCCGCCTTCCGCAGCCTATCGTGCCGCCCAGGCAGCAGCACCATCTCCTCGCTGCGCGTCACCACGGCCTCGCGGTAGGCGAACCACTCCTTGAGCGCAGCGTCGCGCGAGCGGGCGTCCATCAGCCGCCCAAGAGCCGCCCACTCGGCCATCCCCCAGATCGTCAGGACCTCCCGCGGGCGCATCGCCACCGTGTACGCCCCCACGAGGCGCCAGCCGTGGCGCTGCGCCGCCGGCAGGAACGCCGAACCCAGCCGGGCCACGTACTCGTCCCGCCGGCCCCAGGGCACCGCGGCGATCTCGTGGAGAAAGACCCGCGCCTGATAGCCCTCGCGCACCAGCCCTGAGATCTCGGGGCTGAACGAGGCCGGGAGCAGGACCCGGTCGTAGCCGCCTCGGCGCAGGTGCAGGTTCCGGTTCCACCAGTCCTCCATCTCGGTATCGCGCTGGACGTCGGTGAACTGGCGGGAGAGGTTGCCGACGAGGCCGCCCCAGCCGTCGTGCTCCCACAGGTTGATCACCTTGGGCCAGAGGCCGGAGGCGCCCGTCGTCCGCCACTGGGCTGAGCCGGTGTACCGCTCGGACCGGCCGAGCCGCTCCGGGACGTACTGGAGCGAAAGCACGCTGGCCATGTAGGGCTCTTCCTGGCCGGGCACCGTGTGGATGATCTCATGGAGGTAGATGGTCATGGCGAGGGCGCCTCCCCGATCATGCTAGGTCCGCAGGGCGCCCTGCGGCGGCGGCACGATGAGCCAGCCGTTCTGGTCGTCCAGCAGGCCCGCGCAGCGCCGCCGCCACTGCGCCACGCCCGGATGGCTCTCGTCGGACTCCATGATGCGGCGGCAGTCGTCCCAGCTCGCTATGACCCAGATATTCACGCCACGGTTCGGCTGGACGGCGTGCCGGTAGGCCCCCATGAGGCGCAGCCCCCGCGCCCCGGCGGCGGGAAGATACTCCGCCTCCAGCGCAGCGTGGTAGGCATCCATCTTGCCAGGGAGGGTGCGTACCTCCTCGTACAGAGAGACGGGGCCGGAGACCCCGCCCGCCCGGAGCTGCGCCACCGTGGGCGTGAAGCTGGAGGGCACGAGGAGCGCGCTCTCGCCGCCGGAGCGCCAGTCCAGGGCCTGGCGCCAGAGCTCCAGGGCGTACGAGTCCCGCTCCTCCATGGGGTGCTGGGCAGCCGACGCCGCGGCGAAGTGCGCCCAATCGTCCATCTCCCACAGCACGTTCGCCTCGGGCCAGGCGGCCGTGCTGCCGACGGTGGCCCAGACGCCGGCGAGGCGCACGCCGTGAGCGGCCTCGGCGTGGGCGGCCCACTTCCTCCGCACCAGCTCGACGAACTTGCCCCGGCCCCCGCCGATGACGTTGATCCGCTCGAAGACGTAGACGGCCATAGCGGTCCCCGTTCATGCGATAGGCGCACTATACGAAGGAGGAACGCACCCGTCAAACACGCTGGTGGCGGGCTGGCGTCAGCCGGGGAACGGCAGCACGCCCGTCGCGTCCTGGATGAGGTCGATGAGGGGCCCCGGGTAGACGCCGAAGAGGACGACGGCTGCCAGCAGCGTGCCCAGGAGCGCGAGCGTCCGGGGCGAGAGGCGCAGCGGCTCCCGCTCCTCCGATTCGCCCAGGTACATCTGCTTGATGACCATCAGGTAGTAGTAGAGCGAGATGAGGCTGCCGGTGATGGCGATGGCCACGAGCCAGAGGAGGTCCTCTTGGGCGGCGGCGGTGAAGAGGTAGAACTTGGTGGCGAAGCCGGAGAAGATGGGCAGCCCCGCCAGCGAGAAGAGGGCCGCGCTCAGGACGAGGGCCAGGAACGGCTGGCGCCTGCCCAGCCCGGCGTAGCCGGCGATCTCCTGCTTGCCGGTCAGGTTCTCGTAGGCGATGACGCAGGAGAAGGCGGCGAAGGTGGTGGCCGAGTAGCCGACGATGTGGAAGAGCAGACCCTCGGAGGCGCGCGGCGAGAGGGCGGCGATACCGATCAGCATGTACCCCGCCTGCGCGATGCTCGAGTAGGCGAGCATCCGCTTGATGTTCCGCTGGGCGATGGCGACGAGGTTCCCGAGGAGGATCGTGGCCGCGGAGATGCCCGCGATGATGCCCCTCCAGTCGTCCAGGGCGGGGCCGAAGGCCATGGAGAACAGGCGCAAGAAGAGGGCGAAGCTCACGGCCTTGGAGGCGACGGCGAGATAGGCCGTCACCGGCGTCGGCGCCCCCTCGTAGACGTCGGGCGCCCACATGTGAAAGGGGACCGCCGTCACTTTGAACCCAAAGCCCACGATGACCAGCACCAGTCCGGCGAGGAAGGCCGCTGGAGCGTCGCCGCCGTGCTGGAGCGCTTCGGCGATGCCGGCAAAGGTCGTCGTCCCCAGCGAGCCGTACACCAGGCTGAGTCCGTAGAGCAGGATGGCCGACGAGAAGGCCCCCAGCAGGATGTACTTGATCCCGGCCTCCATGCCCTTGGGCCGGTGGAACGCGTAACCCGCCAGGATGTAGAGGCAGAAGCTGAAGAGCTCCAGGGAGATGTAGGCCGTCAGGAGCTCGCCCGCGGCCGCCATGGACATCATCGCCATCAGCGAGAAGAGCAGGATGCCGTAGTACTCGCCGGGGTGCGTCAGCTCCCGCCGCACGTAGTCGATGGAGGCCAGCACCATGCAGGCCCCCACGGCGAGCAGGAAGACCTTGAAGAAGAGGGCGAAGCCGTCCACCAGGAAGAGGCCGCCGTAGAGGGCCTCCGACTCGCCGGCCAGGGTGAAGACCGAGCCCATGGCGCCGAAGATCCCCACGAGGGCGATGTAGGGCAGCCAGCGCTTCTGGCTCTCGGACAGGAAGAGGTCGATGGTAAGCACCACCAGGGCCCACCCGGCCATGACGAACTCGGGGACGAAGAGGGCGTAGTCGACGTTCATGTCGTGCCGCCCATCGCCGCGAGGAGGCTCTGGACGCCGCTATCGATCACATCGGTGAAGGGCCGCGGGAAGACGCCGGCCAGCACCAGCACGGCCACCAGCACCGCGCCGGCGAAGGCCTCGTGCCGGGAGGCATCGGTGAGCCGCTCCCAGGCCGGTTCGAGCGGCCCGAAGAAGACGCGGGCCATGAGCCGCAGGATGTAGACGGCCGTCAGCATGGCGGCGATGACGCCAAAGACGCCAGCCACCGGATAGGTCTGGAACGCCCCCACGAAGACCAGCACCTCGGCCACGAACCCGCTGAGGCCCGGCATCCCCAGCGACGCCAGCCCGGCGAAGGCGAAAAGGACGGCCGTGACGCCCATGCGCTTGGACAGGCCCTGGAAGACGGCGATATCGCGGGTGTGGGCGCGGTCGTAGATGATGCCCACAACGGCGAAGAAGAGGGCCGTCATGATGCCGTGGGAGAACATCTGGAACACGGCCCCGCTCATCCCGGTCTTGTCCATGGTCGCCAGCCCCATCAGCACCAGGCCCATGTGGCCCACGCTGGAGTAGCCGATGACGAACTTCAGGTCGCGCTGGGCCATGGCCGCCAGCGCCCCGTAGACGACGTTCACCGTCGCCAGGGCGATGAACGGCGTCTGCCACTCGCCGGCGCCCTCCGGAAAGAGGGTCATGCCGACGCGGATGATGCCGTAGGCGCCCAGCTTCATGAGCACGCCGGCGTGGAGCATGCTCACGGCCGTCGGCGCCGCCACGTGGCCATCGGGAGACCAGGTGTGGAACGGCCACAGGCCCGCCAGCACGCCGAAGCCGATGAGCAGCAGCGGGAAGAAGACCGTCTGGAAGTCCTTGGCGAACTCCACATCCTGGAGCGCCAGCAGATTGAACGTCCCCAGGTCCGCCTCGGCGTAGATGGCCAGGATCGCGATCCAGACGAGCACGCTGCCGGCCGTCAGGTAGAGCACGAGCTTGAGCGCCCCATACTCCTTCCGCGTGCTGCCCCAAACGGCGATGAGGAGGTACATGGGCAGGATCGCCAGCTCGTAGAAGAAGAACAGGAAGAAGAGGTCCAGGGCGATGAAGGTGCCGTAGACGCCCGTCACGAGGGTGAGGAAGAGGGCAAAGTACTCCTTGGGCCGGTCGTTGATGTTCCAGGAGATGATGACCCCGGTGAACATGACGATGCCCGTGAGGAGCAGCATGGGCGCCGAGATGCCGTCCACGCCCACGTGGAAGGCGATGCCCAGGCTCTCCACCCACTCCCACTGGCGCTGGAACTGGTAGCCGCCCTCGGCGTGGTCGTAGGCGGCGAAGATGCCGATGGAGAGGCCCAGGGCCGCGGCCGCCGCGAGCAGCGCCGTCCACTTGATGGCCGCTGGGCGTGACCGCGGGATGAGCAGCACAACCCCCGCCGCCGCCGCGGGGATGACGACGAGGACGAGGAGCAGCACGTCGCTCAGGGGCGGCCTCCGGCGGGCATCAGGTGGCGATGACGATCAGGACCACGACCACCGCCGTCACCGCGATGGTCAGGGCGTAGGCCGACACGAGGCCCGTCTCGTGGTAGCGCAGGACGAAGCCGCTCCAGACCGTCGCACGCCCGGGGGCGTCCACGCCCATGTCGCTGACCACCCGCCGGTCGAAGAGGGCGACGAGGCGGGAGAAGGCGAGCACCACGTGGTCCACGGTCCACTGATAGAGGTGGTCGAGATAGAACTTGTTCTCCATCACCTGGTAGAGCCGCGGCAGCCGCGCCTGGACCGCCGACCGAGGCAGGCCCTCGGCCCGATAGTAGAGGGCCCAGCCTGCCAGCAGGGCCGCGACCACGACCAGGAGCGAGGGCCAGAAGACCTCGTGTCGGAGCTCGAATGCGTGGACCGGCAGCGGCCGGAAGACGACGAAGCTGGCGAAGCCCTCGAACGCGCGCCAGGGGATGGCCAGCAGGCCCAGGCCGGCCGCGGGCACCAGGAGGCCCGCCATGGGGACCGTCATGGTCGCGGGCAGCTCCCGGCCCTCCTCGGAGGCGTGCTCCGCGGCGGCGCTGCGAGGCCGGCCCATGAAGGCGAGTGTCACCAGTCGGGCGACGTAGAGCGCCGTGAGCACGGAGACGACAAGCCCCGCCGCGTACCACGCCCTGCCGCGCCCGTCCAGCACCGCTGTCAGAACCTCGTCCTTGCTGAAGAAGCCGCTCAGCGGGAAGAGGCCCGCCAGCGCCAGACCGGCCATGAGAAAGGTCGCGAAGGTGCCGGGCAAGCGAGTCCGCAGACCGCCCATCCTTCGGATGTCCTGCTCCTCGTGCGTCGCCTTGGCGATGTTGCCCGCGCCCAGAAAGAGGAGCGCCTTGAAGAAGCCGTGGGTCAGGAGATGAAAGATGCCCGCGGCGAAGCCGAAGGAGCCCAGGGAGAGCATCATGAGCCCCAGCTGGCTCATGGTCGAGTAGGCCAGCACCTTCTTGATGTCGTTCTGCACGAGGGCGAGGGCGGCCCCCAGAAGCGCGGTCGTCAGGCCGATGGCCGAGACCAGGACCAGGACGTCCGGCGTCAGCACGTAGAGGGGGGCCAGGCGCGCTACCAGATAGACGCCGGCCGCCACCATCGTCGCCGCGTGGATCAGCGCGCTCACCGGCGTCGGGCCTTCCATGGCGTCGGGGAGCCAGACGTGGAGCGGGAACTGGGCCGATTTGCCGGCCGCGCCGATGAAGATCAGCGTCATGGCCAGGTTGAGCGACGTCGCGCCGATCTCCCCCTCCTGGACCTTGGCGAAGAGCTCGCTGAGCTCGAAGGTGCCGCCGGCCTTGAAGAGGACCAGGATGCCGATCAGCAGCGCCACGTCGCCCACGCGGGTGGTGATAAACGCCTTCTTGGCCGCCTCGGCCGCCGGCCGGCGCTCCTGCCAGAAGCCGATGAGCAGGTACGAGCAGAGACCCACCAGCTCCCACCCGATGTAGAGCACCAGCAGGTTGTTGGCGAGGACGAGGGTCAGCATGGATGCGGCGAAGAGGGAGTGGACGGCGTAGTACCAGGAGATCCGCGGATCGCCGCGCATGTAGCCCAGCGAGTAGACCTGCACCGCCAGGGAGACGGCGGTGACCAGCCCCAGCATCACCACCGCCAGCTCGTCCACCGTCATGCCCAGGCGGACGGTCGCCTCGCCGGCCTCGAACCAGCGCCGGTGGAGGTCGCCCGGGCCGTCCCGCACCACGTCGGCCATGACGGGCCAGAACAGGCCGAAGGCCGCGGCGACAGCGGCGATAGCCAAGAGCGAGCCGCTGGCCGGAAGCCGCGGGCCCGCCAGCGCCACCACGGCGAAGGCCCCGGCGCACACCGCTGGCAGGAGCCACGCCCATTCCGATCCCATCGGCGATCAAAGCTCCAGGGCCGTTCGAGACCCTCACAAAGCGCCCCGCGTCCGCCGCCTACCCCGGCGGGGCGGGGTGCGGGCACGGGGCCCGGTCCAGACAGGGCAGGCACCGGTGGCGCTCCGTCCGCGCGCCGTCACCACTTCATCAGGTTGACTTCATCCACGTTCACGGACGCGCGGCTCTGGTAGAGCCGCAGCACGATGGCCAGCGCCAGCCCCACCTCGGCGGCGGCGACGGTGATCACGAAGATGGCGAAGATGACGCCGACCAGCGCCTCGGGGTCCAGGTAGACCGCGAAGGCCACCAGGTTCACGTTCACGGCGTTCAGCATCAGCTCGATGGAGAGCAGCACCATGACGGCGTTGCGCCGGGCCAGCACGCCAAAGAGGCCCAGCGAGAAGAGGACGGCGCTGAGCCCCAGCACGTGCTCCAGCTCGATCACCTGCGCGCTCCCGGCCGGGCGATGACGATGGCGCCGATGAGGGCCACCAGCAGCAGAACCGAGGCGATCTCGAAAGGCACGGCCCACTGGCTGAAGAGGGACTCGCCCAGCTCGCGGAAGCCAGCGGGCTTCGGCTCCACCGCCGCGGGCCACTCGTTGACGACGATGGTGGCGATGAGCACGCCCAGGGCGCCGAGCCCGGCCGCCGCCGCCAGGGGCTTCTGCCGGTTGTCGAGGCCGCCCCCCTCGGGGGACTGGCGCGTCAGCATCAGCGCGAAGAGCACCACGACGATGATGGCCCCGCCATAGATCAGCACCTGCACCACCGCCAGGAACGGCGAGAAGACGAGGACGTAGACGCCGGCCACGGCCAGCAGGCTCAGGAGGAGCGAGAGGGAGGCGTAGACGACGTTCCGGGCCAGCACCGTCCCCAGCCCGCCCGCCACCGCCACCAGCGCCACGGCGATGTAGATGCCGAGCTGCGGGCTCACGCGCTCCCCTCTTCGCCGCCGCCACCTCCGACGACAATACCAGCCCGCCTCTGGTAGTCCCGGCCCATGCGGAAGAGGTCTTCCTTGGTCGCGATGAGGCCGCCGCGGCCCAGGTCCGCCTCCTCGTGGTAGTCCGTCATGGCGATGGCCCCGAAGTTGCAGACCTCCACGCAGATGCCGCACAGGATGCACCGCTCCATCCGGATCTGAAAGTCGTCCACGATCTTCCTGCGCGGGCTCCTCCCCTCCTTGTGCAGAGGGTTGTCCTTCATGGACACCTGGATGCAGTCGGTGGGGCAGTAGCGCGCGCAGACCAGGCAGCCGGTGCAGGCCGGCTCGTCCACCTTCTCGTCCCACAGCAGCGCCGGAAAGCCCAGGTACCGCGGCGACATGGGCAGGTGGGCGTCCGGGTACTGGACGGTCACCGGCCTGCGGAGCATCGTCCTGAGGGTGACGGCCAGGCTCTTGGCGAAGCCGATCATCCGACGATCCTTCCCTGCTGGACCCGCACCTTGACCGTGACCGGCCGGGGCAGCCGGCCGCGCCGGGTGCGATAGTAGATGGCGACGGCCCCCGTGAGGATGACGAAAGACAACAAGACTATACTCCAGTCGGGCCACCCGTAGAAGAGGTAGATGCTGGTCACGACCAGGTTCACCAGCGAGAGGGGAACGAGAACCTTCCACGCCAGCGCCATGAGCTGGTCGATGCGCAGGCGCGGGACCGTGGCCCGCAGCCAGAAGATGAAGAGGATGACGGCCGAGGTCTTGAGCAGGAGCCAGAACGCCATCATCACATCCTCGCCGAGGCCGCTTTGGGGCCCGGGACCGCGCCAGCCGCCCAGGAAGAGCAGCGTGGTCAGCACCGCGACGGCGAAGGTATTGGCGTACTCGGCCAGGTAGAACATCCCCCAGTGGATGCCGCTGTACTCAACCATCGGCCCGCCCACCACCTCCGACTCGGCCGTTGGGATATCGAAGGGCGCGCGGCCCACCTCGGCCAGGCCCGAGAGCAGGAAGATCACAAAGGCCGCCGGCTGCAGCAGGACGAACCAGAGAGCGCCTTGATGCTCGACGATGACCTGGAGGTCGGTGGACTCGGCGATCATGACGGCGCCCAGCACGGCGATGAGCAACGGCAGCTCGTAGCTCAGGAGCTGGGCCGCCGCCCGCAGCGCGCCCAGCATGGCGTACTTGTTGGCGGAGCCCCAGCCGGCCATGAGCAGCCCGGCCGTCGAGACGCTGGAGACGGCGATGACGAAGAGGATGCCGAACTCGAGATTCTCGATGACTAGGTCCCGGGTGAAGGGGATCGAGACCCAGATGACGAAGGCCGGGACGAAGACGACCAGGGGCGCCAGCCAGAACGTCAGCCTGTCGGCGCGGCCCGGCGTCAGGTCCTCCTTCGTGAGGAGCTTGAGGGCGTCGGCGATGGGCTGGAGCAGGCCCCAGGGCCCGGTGCGCATGGGCCCCATGCGCTGCTGGATGCGCGCCAGGACCTTGCGCTCGGCGTAGGTGAGCCCCAGCACCGCGAACGTCAGGAAGGCGATGAAGAGGGCCACGGCGCCGGTGGTCCAGCCCACGTCGGCCCATGTGAAGCGGTCCGAAAGATCGAGGAGGCCGCTCACCGGTCCACCTCGCCCAGGACGATGTCCATCGAGCCGAGGATGACCACGGTATCGGCCAGGTAGGCGCCCTGGACCATGCGCTTGAGCGCCATAAGGTTACAGAAGGATGGCGCCCGTATCTTCACCCGGTAGGGTGTGTTCTGCCCCTGGCTCACGAGATAGACGCCGAAGTCGCCCCTGGGGTTCTCGGCCCGGACGTACACATCGCCCGCTGGCGGCTTGACGAACCCGAACTTGGCCACCGGCGCCTGCACCGGCCCCGAGGGCAGCATCGCCAGCGCCTGCTCGATGATCCGGACCGACTGGCGCATCTCCTCGACGCGCACCCAGTAGCGGTCCCAGCAGTCGCCGTTCTTCCCCAGCGGGATCTCCCAGTCGAACCGGTCGTAGACGGCGTAGGGCTCGGCCGCCCGCACGTCCATGGGCGCCCCGCAGGCGCGGAGCAGGGGCCCGCTGACGCCGTAGTCGATGGCCTCCTGCGCGGTGATAGCGCCGATGCCCACCGTTCGCTCCAGGAAGATGTCGTTATAGGTCAGGAGCCGGTCGCACTCCTCCACCGCCCGCCGGAGCTGGTCCAGGAGCCGGCGCAGGTGCGCCGCGAAGCCCTCGGGCAGGTCCTGGGCCACGCCGCCCACGCGGAAGTAGCTGTGCATCATCCGCGCGCCGCTGACCGCCTCGAAGAGCTGCTGGATGGACTCCCGCTCCCGGAAGCCGTAGATGAAGGGCGTGCCGAAGACGCCCACGTCCGTCCCGTAGGCGCCGTAGAAGAGCATGTGGCTGGCGATGCGGTTCAGCTCACAGAGGATGACCCGGATGAACTGGGCCCGCTCCGGGACCTGGAGGCCCATGAGCTTCTCCGCCGCCATGACGAAGACGAGCTCGTTGTTGAAGTTGGCCACGTAGTCCAGCCGGTCGAAGAGGGTGACGATCTGGCGGTAGTTCTCCCGCTCGCAGAGCTTCTCGGAGCCCCGGTGCAGGTAGCCGATGTGGGGCTCCACGTCCACGACGCGCTCGCCATCGACGGTGAGAAGCATGCGGAAGACCCCATGGGTGCTGGGGTGCTGCGGCCCCATGTTGAGGAGCATGTCCACCGTCTGGAGGCGCGGGTCAGCGGGCATCGTCTGGTCTCTCCCAGCGGGGATGCGTCTCCTCGCTCCACTCGACGGTCTCCTCGAAGGGGTAGTCCTTGCGCAGCGGGAACTTGCCCGTGAACTCGTCGAAGAGGAGCAGATGTTTGAGATCGGGGTGGCCGGAGAAGACGACGCCGAAGAGCTCGGCGCCCTCCCGCTCGTGCCAGTCGGCCCCCCTCCACACGCCCGTGACCGATGGGATGACCGGATCGGTCTTGGGCGCGTCGGCCTTCAGGATGGCGCGGTGCCCAAACGAGGTCGAGTAGAGCAGGTAGACGGCCTGGAAGCGGTCCTGGTACTCGGTGACGGCCAGGCAGCGCAGGTAGTCGAACTTGAGCCGCGGGTCGTCTTTGGCGATGCGGCAGGCCTCGGCGATGCGCTCCCGCGGCACGGTGACGGTGACCTCGTCCACCGCGTAGGCGAAGGCGGCGCCGAAGGAGGCATAGACCTCCCGCAACAGGCCCTCCATCTTGGGATCGGGCCGGACCGGCGCCTGGGGGGCCGCCTTACGCTCCGCCACGCTCCCGCTTGCCTTCGCGCATGATCTTGTCCTGGAGTTTGAGGATGCCGTCCATGAGGGCCTCGGGCCGCGGCGGACAGCCGGGCACGTAGATATCCACGGGGATGATCCGGTCCACGCCCATGACCACCGAGTAGGACCGGGTGTAGGGCCCGCCGCAGGTGGCGCAGCTCCCCATGGCGATGACCCACTTGGGCGAGGGCATCTGCTCGTACAGGAGCTTGATGGGGTCGGCCATCTTCTTGACGACGGTCCCGGCGACGATCATCACGTCCGACTGCCGCGGCGAGGGCCAGGTCACCACGCCGAAGCGATCGAGATCGTGGTGGGCCATGTAGGTGCTCATCATCTCGATGGCGCAGCAGGCCAGGCCGAACTGGAGCGGCCACAGGGACGACTTACGCGCCAGCGCGATGAGCTCCTCGGCCTTGCCGGTGATCACGCCGGGCGCCCCGCTCTTCTCCAGGATGCTCTTGCCCGCCCAGAGCCGCCTGGGATTGACGGTGACCTCCTTAGGGTGCGGCGTCACTTCCATTCCAGGATGCCCTTCTTCCAGGCGTAGAGGAGCCCGAAGGCCAGGATGCCGATGAAGATGAGCATCTCGTAGAAGATGGCCGAGGTGAGCTCCGGGCTGAGGAAGATGACGGCCCAGGGGAAGAGGAAGACGGCCTCCACGTCGAAGATGAGGAAGAGAATGGCGAAGAGGTAGTAGCGGAAGTGGAGCTGGACAGCGGCCTCGCCGATGGGCGGGATGCCGCACTCGTACGGGATGTCCTTGAGGGCCGAGCGGGCCTTGGGCGCGATCACCTGGGACATGGCGAAGGAGAGCAGCACCAGCGCCGTCCCCGCGATGGTGGCGATGAGGACCGCCGTGTAGTCCGAGAAGTACTCGCTCAACGCCGCCGGCGCTCCTGGGCGAACGATGAGGCCGCCTCCCTGGCGGGCGGCCCCCGCGCATCGAGACTCGTACCAGGCCATGGGCTGGGCTCCCGCCCGGCCGCGACCATCCATGGTACGCACCGACTCCTGACGATGTCAATTTTCCCGGCGCCCCTGGCCAAGCCCTCACAGACGCTGCCCTGCTGCTGATTGCCCCGATCCTCTTCGACTCGCAGCAACACACCGCCCGGGAATCGCCACCCATCCGATCTGTGCAACCTGCGCAATCTGCGGGTTCTCTGATCGTCTGTGGTACACTCACGCCCAGCCATCGAACCGAAAAGGAGCGCCACTGTGGGACAGGTCAAAGGGAGCACCATCGCAGCCAGGGCCCTCCAGGCGGAGGGCATCGATACGTTCTTCTATCTGCTTTCGGCGCCCATCGTCGGCGACTGCCTGGCGCTGGGCATGAAGGGCATCCTCGTCCGCAACGAGACGTCGGCAGGCATGATGGCTCACGGCTACAGCCGCGTGACCGGAAAGCCGGGCATCGTCCTTTCGGCCCACGGCCCGGGGACAGCCAACGTCGTTCCGGCGCTGGCCAACGCCATGGCCGACGCCTGCCCCGTCATCAACTTCGGGGCCTCGGCCAACCTGGCGGACCGGGAGTCGGGCGTCTTCCAGGAGATGGACCAGGTGAACTTGATGCGGCCCTGCACCAAGTGGGCCTTCCAGGCCACCCACACCCACAAGATCCCCGAACTCATCGGCACTGCCTTCCGCCACGCCCTGGCCCCGCCCCACGGCCCCGTCTACCTCGATCTGCCCAACGACATCGTGGGCGCGCGCATCGATGAGGAGCGGGTCCGCATGCCCGTCAAGTACCGGACGGAGGCGCGCCCCCACGGCGACCCGGCCCTGGTAAAGACGGCCATCGACATGCTGGCCAGGGCCAAGAGGCCCCTCGTCGTCACGGGCAGCGGCGTCTTCTGGTCCCAGGCGCACAGGGAGCTGGAGGCCTTCGTCGACGCCACGGGCATCCCGTTCTTCACGACGCCCCAGGGCCGCGGCGTCATCCCGGAGGACCATCCTCGCTTCTACGCCGGCGCCCGCTCCATGGCCTTCCAGGAGGCGGACGTCGTCCTGGCCATCGGCACGCGGGCCAACAACATCATCTCCTTCTTCAGGCCGCCGCGCTGGAGCAAGGAGATGAAGCTCATCGCCGTCAACCTCGACCCCAAGGAGATCGGCCACAACGCGCCCGTCGAGCTGGGCATCCTGGGCGACGCCAAGGCGGTCCTCAGCCAGCTCGCCGAGGCCTCCAAGGGGCGCTTCAAGCCGAAGGACGAGACGCCCTGGACCAAGGCCCTCGCCGAACGCGACGCCAAGCGCATGGAGCAGACGGCGGCCATCATGGACTCCAACAAGGTGCCCCTGCACCCGCTGCGCCTCATGCGCGAGGTGCGGGACTTCCTCGACCGGGACGCGGTGCTCGTCGTCGACGGCCACGAGACGCTGAACTTCGCCCGCCAGTCGATCCCCAGCTACGTGCCGGGGCACCGGGTGAACTCGGGCACCCACGGCGACATGGGCGTCGGCGTGCCGTTCGGGATCGCGGCCAAGGCGGCCAAGCCGGACAAGCAGGTGGTGGTGCTGACGGGCGACGGCGCCTTCGGCTGGCACGGCATGGAGACCGACACGGCCGTTCGGCACAAGCTCAACGTCCTCTTCGTGATCTGCAACAACGGGAGCTTCACGGCCGCCGGCAAGGAGTTCAATCCGCAGCAGCACCTGGGCTTCAGCCGCTACGACCGGATGATGGAGGCCCTAGGCGGCCACGGCGAGTTCTGCGAGCGGCCGGAGCAGATCCGGCCGGCGCTGGAGCGGGCGGCGAAATCAGGCAAGCCGGCCGTCGTCAACGTCATCGTGGACCAGTACGCCCAGTCCCACACGCAGATCGGGATGCACATGGAGTAGGGAGAGCATCCCCTACGCCCCCACCCTCACCCGCGCCCGCGCCAGCACCGGCTTCAGCCACTGGCCCGTGATCGACTTGCGGTTCGCGGCCACCTCCTCCGGCGTGCCTGTCGCCACCAGGTAGCCGCCCGCCTCGCCCGCGCCCGGCCCCAGGTCGATGAGCCAGTCCGCGTTCTTGACCAGGTCCAGGTGGTGCTCGATCAGGATGACGGTGTTGCCGCCATCGACCAGCCGGTGCAGCACCCGCAGCAGCGCATAGGCGTCCTCGAACGAGAGGCCCGTCGTCGGCTCGTCCAGGATGTAGAGCGTCCGGCCCGTCGAGCGGCGTGAGAGCTCCGTGCTCAGCTTCACCCGCTGCGCCTCGCCGCCCGAGAGCGTCGTGGCCGGCTGGCCGAGGCGGACGTAGCCCAGGCCCACGTCGCGCATCGTCGAGAGCTTGTTGTTGACCGACGGGATATGGGCAAAGAACTCCTGCGCCTCCGTCACCGTCATGTCCAGCACCTCGGCGATGCTGTTGCCCTTGAAGAGGATCTCCAGCGCCTCG
>CAZKTO010000004.1:0-78067 GCA_964555685.1 uncultured Dehalococcoidia bacterium | reverse complement strand
CATGGAGTCGCAGAACAAGGCGCGGGCGATGCTGCGCGCCATCGACCAGGCCGAGATGATCGAAGAGGCTGTCCCCAGCGGCAGCCTGGGGTACTAGGAGTGGACAGCTGATCGATAACTACGATAGCTTCACCCTCCTCCCCCGTAGGGGCCGACCTTCAGGTCGGCCCCTACGGGGGCACAAGTGCCTGAGGGACGGAGTCATGCTCCTGCTGATCGATAACTACGATAGCTTCACCTACAACCTCTACCAGTACCTGAGCGAGCTGGGCGCCGAGGTGGAGGTGGTGCGGAACGACCAGACGACCGTCGAGGAGATCGACGCGGCGGCGCCGGAGCGGATCGTCATCTCGCCGGGCCCGTGCACTCCCAGGGAGGCGGGCGTCTCCAACGACGTGATCCGGCGCTTCGGCGGGCGCATCCCCATCCTGGGCGTCTGCCTGGGGCACCAGTGCATCGGCGACGCCTACGGCGGGCGCGTCGTCGGCGCCGGCGAGATCGTCCACGGCAAGACGTCCGTCATCCATCACGATGGCAAGGGGCTGTTCGCGGGCCTGCCGAACCCGTTCGAGGCGACCCGCTACCACTCGCTGGCTATCGACCCCGCGAGCGTACCCGAATGCCTGGAGGTGACGGCGCGGACGGACCGGGGCGTCATCATGGGCGTGCGGCACCGGGAGTATCTCGTCGAGGGCGTCCAGTTCCACCCCGAGTCGATCCTGACGAGCGTGGGCAAGGACCTGCTGCGGAACTTTCTGAAGATGGCCGCCCGCCCCCGGAGTTGACATGGAGCTATAGATATAGCACTATGTCAACAGCGAGGTGGAGCCTATGAAGAAGTTCATGGTCTATCTGGACGACGAGGTCTATGCCGATCTGCGGCTGCTCGCTTTTCGGCAGCGGAAAACGATGGCGGCGCTGGTCCGTCATGCCTTGGACAAGACGTTTGAAGACGCGTTGGACGCCATCGCCGGGGAGCGCGCGCTCGACGAGGCGGCCAAAGACCCAGCGAGCACCATGAGCTGGAAGGAGTACCAGGCGAAGCGGCGTCGTGCGCTACAGATTGCTCGTTGAACGCCGGGCCCGGCGCGACCTGGACGACATGCCGCCCGGTGATTTTCATCGGGTTGAATCGGCCATCGAACGCCTAGCGCACGGCCCTCGCCCACGCCAGTCCCAAAAGCTCCGGGGGCCCGCGCCGCTGTGGAGGCGGCGAGTGGGCGACTACCGGATCGTCTACGCGATCTTCGACCGGGAGCGCCTCGTCCGAATCGTACGCGTGGCCCGCAGGAGTGAGCGGACGTACGAGGGACTGGCGTAACTCCCACGCAGACGGCGGCCAGTCTCCACCCCGAGTCGATCCTGACGAGCATGAGTGAATACCTCTCACCATGATCAAGCCCGCCATCGCACAGCTTGTCGAGGGCCGGCCCCTCACCGAGGACCAGGCCTACCAGGTCATGGGCCAGGTCATGGCCGGCCAGGCGACGCCCGCCCAGACGGCCGCGCTCCTCGTCGCGCTGCGGATCAAGGGCGAGACAGCCGAGGAGCTCCTGGGCCTGGTCCGGGCCATGCGCGACAACGCCCTGACCGTCGAGGGGGCCACGGACGCCATCGACACCTGCGGCACGGGCGGCGACGCCTCGGGCACCTATAACATCTCGACGGCCTCGGCCATCGTGGCGGCCGCCGCCGGCGTCAAGGTGGCCAAGCACGGGAACCGGTCGGCCTCGAGCAAGTGCGGCAGCGCCGACGTGCTCGAAGCCCTGGGCGTGCGCATCGCCCTCACGCCGGCGCAGGCCCGGCGCTGCCTGGAGGAGGCGGGGATCGTCTTCCTCTTCGCCCAGGTCTACCACCCGGCCATGAAGCACGTCGCGCCGGTGCGGGCCGAGATCGGCGTGCGTACCGCATTCAACGTCCTGGGGCCGCTGGCCAACCCGGCGCGGGTGCGGCGGCAGGTCGTGGGCGTCGCCGCGGCCGAGATCGCCCCCAAGATGGCCTTCATCCTGCAACGGCTGGGCGCCCAGCACGCCCTGGTCGTCCACGGCGAGGACGGCCTGGACGAGATCACGCTCGCGGGGCCGACGCAAGTGCACGAGGTGCTGGGCGGGCAGACGCTGGCCTACACCGTGACGCCCGAGGAGCTGGGCCTGCCCCGGGCCGAGCGCTCGGCTCTGGCGGGCGGCGGCCGCGAGGAGAACGCCGCCATCCTCCGCGATCTCTTCAACGGCGCGCGGGGCCCCAAGCGGGACGCGCTCCTCGCCAATGCGGCGGCGGCCCTCGTCGTCGGCGGCAAGGCGCCCGACCTGAAGGCGGGCGTCGGGCTGGCCGCCTCCGTCATCGATAGCGGCGCGGCGCGGCGCAAGCTGGACGAGTGGGTGCGCGTGACCCAAGAGCTGGGCACGGATTGAGGCGGTCCATGACGACCTACCTGGACGCCATCGTGGAGCGCCGGCGGCGGGACCTGGAGGCCCGGAAGGCCGCCATGCCGCTCGCGTCGCTCATGGCACGGGCCAAGGACCTCCCGCCGCCGCTGGACTTCGCCGCGGCGCTGCGGGGGCCCGGCATCCGCGTCATCGCCGAGGTCAAGCGGGCGTCACCCTCGCGGGGGCCCATCGCGCCCGGGGCCGACCCGGTGGCCGTGGCCAGGGGCTACGCCCGGGCCGGAGCCGCCGCCATCTCCGTCCTCACCGAGGAACACCACTTCATGGGCCACATCGACTTCCTGCCCGCCATCAAGCGCGCCCTGCCCCAGGGCCCGCCGCTCCTGCGCAAGGACTTCATCATCGATCCGTACCAGGTCTACGAGGCGCGGGCCTACCAGGCCGACGCCCTGCTCCTCATCGTCGCCTCCCTGACCGACGCCGAGCTCCGCGAGCTCCAGGGCCTCGCCCGCAGGCTGGGCCTCCAGTGCCTCGTCGAGGTGCACGCGGAGGAGGAGGCGCGGCGCGCCGTCGAATCGGGCGCAGAGGTCATCGGGATCAACAACCGCGATCTCCGCACCTTCGTCACCACCCTGGAGACGACGGAGCGCATCCGGCCCATGATCCCCGCCGGCCGGGTGGTGGTCAGCGAGAGCGGCATCGGCTCGCGGGACGACGTGCGGCGCCTGGCCGCGTGGGGGGTGAACGCCTTCCTGATCGGGGAGGCGCTGATGGCCTCCCCCGACCCAGGAGCCAGACTACAACAATTCCTGGCGGCCCATGACTAAGATCAAGATATGCGGAGTGACGCAGCCGGCCCACGCCCTCGCCGCCGCGGAGGCCGGGGCCAGCTTCATCGGCCTCGTCTTCGCCGAGAGCTCACGCCGGCTCACCATCGACCGGGCGCGGCCCATCGTCGAGGCGGTGCGGCGGCTCGGTCCCCGCGCCCCGAAGCTCGTGGGCGTCTTCGCCAACGCCGCGCCCGGCGAGATCAACCGGACGGCCGAGGCGCTCGATCTCGATTATGTCCAGCTCAGCGGCGACGAGCCGGAGGACGACCTGGCGCTGGTCCGAAGGCCGGCGATCAAGGCCGTCCACGTTCCCGCGCACCAGCCTCCGGAGGTGTCCGTGCCCGGCGCGCGGGCGACGCTCGCGCGGCTGCGGGAGCGCGGCGCCCTGCCCCTGCTCGACACGAAGCTCGGCGGGCGCTACGGCGGGTCCGGCGCGACGTTCGATTGGACGACGGCGCAGGCGCTAGCCCGGGAGTTCGACCTGCTCCTGGCGGGCGGCCTGACCCCCGCGAACGTGGGCGAGGCCGTCGGCCTCGTCCATCCCTGGGGCGTGGACGTCTCCAGCGGCGTCGAGCGGGACGGCGCGAAGGACCCGGCCCTCATCCGCGCCTTCGTGCGGGCCGTCCGCGACGCCGAGGGGCCGGCCTAGGCCCGGGCCTCCGCTCCCCCAAAGGCAGCGCCGCGAGGGCGAAGGGTCGCTTCGCGGTCGCGGCGCTCTACCGGCCCGCCCGTGGTGGAGGCGGAGGGCCGCCCGCCTGCGGCGGGGCAGCGGCCAGGCCGGTCCGATCTCGTTGGGGCGGGCGCTCCGGGTTGGCGTGACGCCCGCCGCCGTCTAAGGTCTGTGCTACCGAGCCTCGCCAGCCGCAGCGCGAGGAGCGCGAGCCGAGGTCACCTCGGGCCGCCGTGGCTGCGGGGCCGGCTCCTCGCCGCCCAGCATGTCGCCCAGGCGGCGGGCGTAGTCGCCCGTGTCCTGCTCGCGCCCGTAGGCGTCGCGCCCGCCCGACTGCGCCTCGACGACGGCGTCGAGCCGGGTGACCATCTGGCCGATGATGCCCGTCATCACCTGCATGCCCAGCAGCGGGACCGTGAGGAGGTGGGTGGCCAGCTGGATGCCGATGAGCGGGACGCGGACGATGCTCCCGGTCCAGTTGCCCAGGAGCACAGGGATACGCGCCAGCGTGAGATCGAGCTGGCGGGAGGCCTCATTGACGTGCGGGATCCGAGCCATGCGATCCTCCTCCGTGGGTGCCGCATCCCGCAGGCGCCGCGGACCCGAGAGAGTCGCTGGCGCCGCTCCGTACGCGGAATGCAGACCCGGTTTTGAACTAGTCTCAAATCAAGTTTGCAACAACGCCGGAGAATTGTCAAGAGGGCCTAATTCATACACCAGTGCGGTCAACGAGCCCGCTGGCCCCTGTCATGCTGAGGAGTCCTCGACGAAGCATCTGGGGCGGGGCCCTTCCAGAGCAGAGGGGAGTGAGAACCCCACCCCACTCCCAGATTCTTCGCCCCGACACGTCGGGGCTCAGAGTGAAGCACCCCGCAGCAAGCTGCGGGGCTTCTGGGTGCCTCAATAATCGCGATTGCGGCACGAGCCATGCGGCCCTCTCCCTCCTGTCCCTCTCCTGCGAGGAGAGGGACGATACCCCCTTCCTCTTTAGGGAAGGGGGCCAGGGGGTTAGGGCCTTGCCAGCCCAAAATCCAAGAGATCGCCAGGGGAGTAACGTCCGCCGTGTTGTGTACCGTGCCACCAAGGCAAACCCTTCCGGAGCCCCCGCCTTCGGCGGGGAGCCGCTTTCCGCCCGCCCCGATGCGTCGGGGCGGGTATCCAGCGGCCTCTTTTATGACAGTTGAGACAGCCGCAAGCTACCAGAACGCCGCCCCGTAGTCCGGGGCGACCTCCGGCACGCGCAGGCCCAGCGGCTCGATGGAGCGCTGGAGCATCGCTTTGAGCACGGGCTGGAGCTCGCCGGGGTCGATCTTCCAGATGCCCAGCTCCTGCTCACGAGCGAAGTTGGCGTTGACGGCCTTGGGCCGGCCGAGGGTGCCAAGGGAGGTGGCCATGAAACGGTCGACGGAGGCCTGGACCTCGGCACGCCCGGCGGCGCTGGCGAGATGGTCCTGGCCCCAGCGCTCCCAGAAGGCTGCGTGCCCCTCCTCGTCGAGCAGCGTGCGGGCGCTGGCGCGGGCCAGGGGACCGTAGTTGCTGAGGAGCCGCATGCCGACGATGAGGATGCCGGCGGGATCGATGAGCATGGTGAAGGCGAGGACGTCGGCCCAGCTGGACGGCTCGCCGCGGGCGGTGGACATGCCGACCCGGTGCATGCGCGCACGGTAGTCGGCGGCGACCATCTCGCGGAAGGCGGCCCGGTACTCGACGCCGAAGGGGTCCAGGCACTCCAGGAGCATGCGGCCGTGCCGGACCTCGTCGAGAGCGATGTCGCAGAGGGCCTCGCCGACGCGGGGATGGGGAGCGTAGCGGATGAGATTGAAGAAGGCGGGCCCGCCGGAGCTCTCCAGGAGGCCGTGCCGCAGGAGGATAGCGGCGATGCGGTCGCGGTACTCCTTGGACGGGACGGTCTCGGGCTCGATCCAGTAGGACATGCCCTCGCCCTTGTGGATGCGCCGGGCGAGATCGAACATCTCCTTGACCGTGGGCACAGTGAGCTGGTCTTTGGTCAGCACAGGATCACCTCCGCGACAGGCTGGAACGGCGTGATTGTACCAGCCGGCAGCGCCGACAAGAAGGGCAGGGCGTCGCAACGGGCAACGTATCACGTGTAGGTGGGCCCGCCGCAGGCGGGCCCACCGGAGGCTGGTGCGCAGCCGGGTGTCCGCCGCCCCCTGTCATCCTGTAGGGGGTGCGCCCCTATTGCGCGCAGGCGACACCTTGGGCTGCTATAGTAGGCGCACCGTGCGACGCCGTGGAGGGCCCATGGCCGGCGCGCTCCTCGACCGACAGTCCATCCTTGAACGCATGCGGGGTACGCCGCCGCTCGTCGAGGGGCTGCTGGACGCCGAGACCCAGCTCCAGCCCAACGGGATCGACCTCACGGCGCGAGAGGCGGCCCGCCTGACCTCGCCCGGGGCCGCCGGCTTCTCCAACGAGGCCCGCCGCCTCTCGGAGCGGGAGCCGGTCCCGTTCGACGAGGCGGGCCGGGCGCACCTCTCGCCCGGCGCCTACCTCATCACCATGAACGAGGTGGTGCACCTGCCGCTCGATCTCGCGGCGATGGGGCGTACCCGCTCGAGCCTGCTGCGGTGCGGCGTGGCCCTCCACACGGCGGTGTGGGACGCGGGCTACTCGGGCCGGTCCGAGAGCCTGATGGTCGTCTACAACCCACAGGGGTTCGTGCTGGAGCGGAACGCGCGGGTGCTCCAGCTCGTCTTCTTCCGGCTGGAGCGAGAGGCCAGCGAGGGCTATCGCGGGCGGTACCTGCGCGAGAATCTGTAGGGTGATCGGCACAACGTTCAGGCGCCTGCCGGCGCTGTGAGGCCCGCCCTCTTACCTGCTGGTCGGCTTTGCCTCAAAACTCCCTCTCCCTCGACGGGAGAGGGTTGGGGAGAGGGTGGCCAATTCCCCCTCTCCTCTTGTCCTCTCCCGCCAGCGGAGAGGAGGTGTGAGGGTCCGGGCTTAGCGCCACCACTTTTTGGGCAAGGCCCCTGCTGGTCATTGAGGAATGCAGTGCATCCTTGATCTTTCACCTGCTTCCCGCGGCGGAGGCCCCGGGCGTACTGGCGCAGGCGGAGTACCGGCCGCCGAGCCTCGAACAACAGGGGTTCATCCACGCGGCGGGGAGCGCCGCCCAGGCGCTGCGGGTGGCGAACCGCCTCTTTCGCCAGCATGAGCGGGTGGCGGTCCTGTGCATCGCGCGGGCGCGGGTGCGGGCGGAGATCCGCGAGGAGGAGGCGGGCGACGCCGAGCCGTTCCCGCACATCTACGGGCCCCTGAACACGGACGCCATCGTGGAGGTGCGCGAGCTCAGGCGGGACGCCTCGGGCCTATCCGTGGGGCTCTGAGCGGCGAAGGTCGGCGCCGTCGTCGCGGGGCCAGCTACGCCAGCTTGGCGGGCGCGTACCCATACGTCGCGCGGTAGCGTGCCTCGAACTCGGCGGGGGTGAAGGTGTACGTTTGCGTCCCCTGGCGCTCGACGGCAAAGGAGCCGCAGACGGACCCCATCCTCGCGCCCTCGATGAGGCCTTTGCCAGTGACGAGAGCCTTGACCAGCCCACCCCGATAGGCGTCGCCGGCGCCCGTGGGATCGATGGGCGGCCGCGCCAGCTTGACGGCCGGGACGTGGACCTCGCCGTCACGAGTAGAGACGACAGACCCGTGCTCGCCCCTGGTCGTGATGACGGCGCCGGTGCGGGCCAGGAGGTCGCCCTTCGTCAGGCCGGTGCGGCTCATGATCATCTCCAGCTCGTAGTCGTTGGAGATGAGCACGCGGGCGCCCTCGATGGCCCGGGCGAGGGCCTTGGGCTCCCAGATGGGGAGCGACTGGCCAGGGTCGAAGATGTAGTCGATGCCACGCTGGCGGCAGACGTCCCGGTAGCACGTCATGTCCTCGACGTTGCCGGCAGCGATGACGACGACGGTCCCGGAGGCGGGCACATGAGAGAGGTCGTAGTCGGAAGTACGCTTCATGGCGCCGGGGTTGAAGCCGGTGATCTGGTTGTCCGAGAGGTCGGTGGTGATGTGGGCGCAGGCGGTGAACTCGTCCTCGATAACGCGGATGCCTTCCGTGGAGATGCCGCAGCTATCGAGCCACTGGAAGTAGCGCTGGTGGTCGTGGCCGATGGTGGCCATGATGACGGGCCGCTCGCCCAGGAGCGCCAGGGCGTAGGCGATGTTGCCCGCCGTTCCACCGGGGCGCTCGACCATGCCGTTCACGGTGAAGCTGACGTTCAGCATGTGGACCTTGTCCGGCAGGATGTGGTCAGCGAAGCGGCCGGGGAAGTCCATGATGCGGTCGTAGGCCAGGGAGCCGGCGATGTGGACGCGGGGGGTCGTCATGGGAGGATCGCTTGCATCGCCTGAGACGTGAGCGCCGGCCGCCCCTGCAGTCCCAGCACCCGCCTACGGCGGGCGGGCGCTACGGCTTGGCCTTCTGGCGCTCTTCGAAGCGCTGCGTCATGTCGGTGAAGCGGCGGTTGATGCCCATGTAGCCGTCGACCGTATCGGCCCAGTGGAGCGCCTCGTGGAGGTCCATATCGCGCTGCGACTCAAGGAAGCCCATGGTGAGGCGGACGCCATCGGGCCGCATCCCGGCGACGGTCTTGCCCATCTCCAGGGCGCCCTCCATGAGCTTGGCCGGCGGGAAGACACGGTTGACCAGGCCGATGCGGTGGGCCTCTTTCCCATCGATAACGATGCCGGTGAGGAGGAGCTCCTTGGCCTTGTCGAGGCCGACGAGGCGGGAGAGGCGGGTGGCGGCGCCCCAGCCGCCGATGCCGGCGCCGGTGTTCTTGAGGTGCCAATCGCAGAACTGGGCCGTCTCGGAGGCGACGCGAAGGTCGAGGCTGAGGATGAGCTCCATGCCGCCGGTGGTGCAGAAGCCATCGATGACGGCGATGGAGGGCTTGGGCATGGAGTCGATGCGGTTGAGGACCTCGTTCGCGAGCCAGTGGGGCGTGGGCCCAACCTCGCCGTGGGCCTTGAGGTCGGCGCCGGCGGTGAACCAGGGCCGGCCGTCGGGCCGGGGGGCGCCCGTCAGCATCCAGACGTGGACGTCCTTGTCCCGCTCGATCTTCCTGGTCGCGTCGTCCAGCTCCTCGAAGAGGGTGCGGTTGAGGGCGTTGGCGCGCTCGGGGCGGTTCAGCGTGACGAGGACGATGTGGTCGCCGACACTCTCGTACTTGATAGTCTGGTAGTCCACGCCGGGCCTCCTGGAGCAGGGACTGGGGATGGACCAGGAATTACAGAGGAGTGCGCTGACCACTAAACTCCCTCTCCCTCGACGGGAGAGGGCTAGGGAGAGGGTGATCCCCCTCTCTCTGGCTCTCTCCCGCCAGGGGAGAGAGAAGATGAAACAGGGCTGGTTTAGCGCACAATGCACGCCTCAGTAGGGTCTCGGAGCTTGGGACTGGGGATGGACAGCCAAGAAATGAGGTGGCGGCTCCTGGTCCCCCGTCCCTAGTTCAGGTTCTGGGTGAGCTGGAGATACTTGCCCTCGGTGCGGATGGCGGGGGCGATGATCAGCTCGCAGCGCTGGAGGTCGCGGATGGTGGGGGCGCCGCAGTAGCCCATGCAGGTCTTGAGGGCGCCCACGTAGTTCTCGGTGCCATCGGAGACGGAGGCGGGACCGAAGAGGATCTTCTTGAGCGGGCCCCTGGAGCCGACCTTGATGCGGGTGCCTCTCGGCAGGTCCATGTGGGGGCTGGCCATGCCCCAGCTGAAGCCGCGGCCCGGCGCCTCGGCGCAGGTGGCGAGCTGGGAGCCCAGCATCACGCCATCGGCCCCGCTGGCGATGGCCTTGCACAGGTCGCCGCCGGTACGGATGCCGCCATCGGTGATGATGGGGACGTAGCGGCCGGTGTGCCGGTAGTACTCCTGGCGTGCGGCGGCGCAGTCCAGCGTGGCCGTCACCTGGGGGACGCCGACGCCGATGACCTCGCGGGTGGTGCAGATGGCGCCGGGGCCGACGCCGACGAGGAGACCGTCAACGCCGGTCTCCATGAGCTCGAGGGCGGAGCTGAAGCTCACGGCGTTGCCGACCATGACGGGGACCTTGAGCTGCCGGATGAGCTCGGAGATGCTGAGGCCCCGAGGGCTCTTGGAGATGTGGCGGGCCGTGGTGACGGTGGACTGAATGACGACGATGTCGGCGCCGGCCTCGACGGCCGCTGGGGCCAGGCGCTTGGTGTTGGCGGGGGTCATGGAGATGGCGCAGAGGCCGCCGCCGCGCTTCACCTCACGGACGCGCTCGCCGACGTATCTCTCCTGGATGGGCGCGGAGTAGACCTTCTGGAGCAGGGCCGTGGCCTGGGCCTGGGGGACGCTGGCGATCTCCTGGAGGACCTCGTCGGGGCGCTCGTAGCGGCCCTGGAGCCCCTCGATATTCATGACGGCGAGGCCCCCCAACTGGGTCATGAGGACGGCGGTCTGGGGGGAGACGAGGGCATCGAGAGCGGCGGCCAGGACGGGGATCCTGATCGTGTGCGGGCCGATGGCAAGCTCGGTACTGGTCTGGTCAGGGTTGATGGTGACGTCGCTGGGGACGATGGAGACCTCGTCGAAACCGTAGGCCCGGCGAAGGGGTTTGAACTGGGGCCGCTCCATTCTTCCTCCTGTGCGGGACGGGCCGCTTGGGCGGAGGGCGGACCACCGAGGACGGGGGCCCGTCGCGGCGCCGGGGGAGACCCGCTGGGTACTCACGGGCCCCTACGTCATGGGCAGGGTGCGGGTGTCCCGTCTTTGGAGGGAAACTATACGCCGGGGTTGTGATTACGTCAACGGGCGGGAGGCGGGGGCTGAGACTCAGAGAACCGGAAAGCCGTCACCCAACACGAGCACGGACAGATGCGAGCAGTTCCTTCAGGAAGACCGCCGCCGACAAGTCTCTGGCTGGTTCACTGTAGTTGGGCTCGTGGGTTGCCTTACGCCGGTCCGCCATGAGGAAGCACGCCGCGCTGTATTGACGTTCTCGGACCAGTTTGCGGCAGAAGACTTCGTATCGCTTGGCGTAAGACGCTTCCCGAAACTCCGGGAACACGCGAAAGTGTGGCTCTTGCACTCTCACTGAGGTCCGCGATTGAGGACAGTTCTCCAAGATGAAGAAGGTAGCCAAGCCATGGGGCAGGCGCGGCGCTGAAGGCACCCTCACGATAGGCGGTCCAGGTGTCCAGGGCGCTCCCCATTGCCTCTTCGGTGCGGTTGTTGAAGTTATTGCCAAAGGAGGGGCCAACCTGAGACTTGAGCTCGATGGCCGCCAAGAGCGCTCCCTTGACCACGACCAGCAAATCCCACTGCTTTGTGGGCCGGTAATACCCTGGGATCTCCACCCTTCGGCGACGGTGTATGTCGCCGCTTCCCACGCCAGCGGAGAGCAGGGCCTCGGACAAGGTTCTCGCAAAGCCGTCCATCTGTCGGCCGCCCGTCACCGCACCGCGAGCCCCTTGATCGGACTTGCCGCGCTGTCGCTGGCCGGCTGCCTGGAGAGTCCTCGTCTTCCAGAACGCCCTGACTGCTTCCGAGAACACCGGCGATGACCGGCCGGCCGCCATCATTGACCCTCGGACACAAGGTCCGTCATTCGCGATTGGTGGCTCTTGGCGTGGGCTAGGCGCCGACGTGCCATCTCAAGATACGTTTCATTGATCTCGAAGCCGGTGCTGTTGCGCCCCCAGCGGGCAGCCGCGAGATTGGTCGTACCCGTTCCCATGAACGGGTCAAGAACGGTATCCCCCGCAAAGGAGAACATGCGGATGAGGCGTTCGGCAAGGGCCAATGGAAAGGGGGCGGGGTGATGCCTGGTGGATGCGCCACCGAGGTTCCACACTTGTTGGAACCACTCCCGGTGACAGTCCTCTGGTATTACCGATAGGACGCGCTGAAGCAGGCTGGGTTGACGATAGTTGCCTGGTTTCCTCTGGAACAGGACGTACTCGATGTCGTTCTTGATGATCGCGTTGGGCTCGTACGGCTTGCCAAGAAACCGCGAGCCATTTTCAACTTCAAACTTCGCGTTGGCGATCTTGTACCAGATGATGGGTCCCAGGTTATCGAAGCCGATGGCCCGGCAGTGCTCCTGGATGCTCGCGTGCAGCGGGTAGACCACGTGCCTGCCGTTGGACCGGCGCGGCAAGCAAACGTCTCCCACCACAACCACCAGCCGGCCCCCAGGTACGAGCACTCGATAGGCATGGCGCCAGGCCTTGTCAAGCTCGACAAGAAAGGCATCGTAGCCATCGATGCCTCCCAACTGCCCTGCTTGGGATGGGTAGTTCTTGAGGGTCCAATACGGGGGAGATGTGACCACGAGGTGAATGCTCTCATCGGGAACCGCATCCATTGACCGGCTGTCTCCGCGAAAGAGCTCGTGGCGAGTGCCTAGCTGCCAAACCACCTGTTCGATGGCGGCCGTGACCTTCTTGTCCTTCGCCAACGCAGGGATCACCTTTTGGGCGTCTGCCTTGACGGACTCAAACAGACCCGGCGGCAGGAGAGCGCTCGCCCTTTCGAAGTGCGAACCTTCGATAGAGACCTCGTGTCGGACTTGTCCCATTGTATGACTATCCGTTATGTCCAAACGGGCCGAGCTGCGGTCTTCACATGGGGTCTGGCACCCGGCGGCCTTCCACCCCTAGAACCCCTCGGCATCCTCGCCGGTGTCGGCCTTGGCGGGGGCGACGATCTGGGGACCCAGGTCCGAGCTGGCGGCCCGGATCTGCCGCTCGATGGCGCCGGCGATGTCGCGGTGCTCGAAGAGGAACTGCTTGGAGTTCTCGCGCCCCTGGCCCAGCTTGCTCTCGCCGAAGGTGAAGAAGGAGCCGGACTTCTTCACCACGTCGAGCTGGACGCCCAGGTCCAGCATATCGCCCTCCTTGCTGATGCCGCGGTCGAACATGATGTCGAACTCGGCGACGCGAAAGGGGGGCGCAACCTTGTTCTTGACGACGCGCGCACGCACGCGCGTGCCGATGGTCTCCTGCCCCTGCTTGATGGAGTCGATGCGGCGCAGGTCGATGCGGATGGAGGCGTAGAACTTGAGGGCGCGGCCGCCTGGCGTCACCTCCGGGTTGCCGAAGAAGACGCCCACCTTCTCGCGGAGCTGGTTGATGAAGATGACGCAGGTGCGGGTGCGGCTAATGGCGCCGGTGAGCTTGCGCAGGGCCTGGGACATGAGCCGGGCCTGGAGGCCCATCTGCGGGTCGCCCATATCGCCCTCCAGCTCGGCGCGCGGGACGAGGGCGGCGACGCTGTCGATCACGAGGACGTCTATGGCGCCGCTGCGGACCAGGGCCTCGGTGATCTCGAGGGCCTGCTCGGCGAAGTCCGGCTGGGAGATATAGAGCTGGTCCAGGTTGACGCCGATGCGCTTGGCGTAGGCCGGGTCCAGGCAGTGCTCGGCGTCGACGTAGGCGGCGAGCCCGCCGGCGCGCTGCGCCTCGGCGATGATGTGGAGCGCGAGGGTGGACTTGCCCGACGACTCGGCGCCGAAGAGATCGACGACGCGGCCGCGGGGGACGCCGCCGACGCCCGTGGCCAGGTCCAGCGAGAGGGACCCGGTGGGGATGGCCTCTATCGTGAGGCGCTGGGAGGCCTCCCCCAGGCGCATGACGGCGCCCTTGCCGAACTGCTTTTCGATCTGCGCGAGGGCTATCTCGAGTGCCTTATCCCTATCGCTATCCATCGCACCCCTCTCTTCTGCCGGCGCGGCGCCCCGGCGCCGTGCCCGCGTCCGGCCTTGAACTGAGCCTGGGAGACTTTAGCACACGCGTTCGAGGTCTGCAAGAGCCGCGTGGCGCGCTGCCCTCTCCCCCTTGCCCCCTCTCCGACCCGGAGAGGGGGTGGCCCCTTCGGCTGCGCTCAGAGCCTGCCCGGAGCCCCGCCGGGCGGGGCTCCGGCCGGGGGTGAGGCACTAGAACGGCGGCTCCTCGAACATCAGCGTGCGGCCCCGGCGCGGGATGCCGGCGATCTCGCAGCGGCGCAGGTACTCCTCCACCACCTTGGCCCACACCTTGCGGTAGACGTCCATGCCCTTGTCCATCTTGTCGGGGCCGCCGCCCGCCAGGACCGCCAAGGGCTCCACCAGCTGCGGGTTCAGCATGTCCACGCTCTGCTTGAGCGCCTCCAGCTCGTCCATCAGGGCGTGCATCTCCTCGATGGCCCGCGGCCGGTCTGGATGGTGCTCCAGGTAGTATTTGAGGCGCGTGACGCCGTAGGAGACGTGCCGCGCCTCATCCTGCATCACGCGCTGGAAGATGATCTTGTCCACCTCCGTCTGGGCCAGGTACTCGCCGAAACGGAAGTTGTCCAGGAAGATGCCCTCCGAAAGGAAGTGCATGTAGTAGGAGAGGGCGTTGTAGTCGTTGTTCAGGGCCTGGCGGACCGGGTTGGCCTGGCCGGAGAGGGGCTGGCCGGGCACGTAGGCGTTGGCCACGCCCAGGCCGCCGCCGCCCGCCAGCGCGCGCTTCCGAAAGACCTCCGAGTGGCGCGCCTCGTCGTACATCTGCTGGTAGAGGAAGAACTTGACCTCGTGGAAGGTGGTGTTGATCTTGGCGGCCCAGGGAGCGATGGAGTCGTTGGCGGTGTACTCCACGGTGGCCAGGTGGCTGATCACCTGGCAGAAGGCCCGCTCCACCTCTGGAGGGAGCGTGGTGAGCCGGTCCCACGGGATGTCCCGCGTCGCGGACCACTGGCGCGAGACGCCCTCTTCGTACAGGCTGGCGATGCTGTCCGTCCAGACGAGGTGCTTCTCATTGACCTCCCACTGGCGCGGGGGGGCGTCCCGGCGCCAGGCGCCGCCGCGGGTGACCATGACGGGAGGCGCCACGTCCGGCGCGGGCGTGTTGGAGACGGCCTCGATGTCCATGAGCGTGAGGCCCCGGCGGCTGGGCTTGGCCTTGATGCCCCAGGACGCCCAGTCTTCCGTGCCGGGTTTGGCCGTGAACCACGGGCCGGGACGGTAGTCGCCCTCGCGGTAGCGCCGGATGTGAGGGCGCTGCTGAAGCTCATCGTAGAGCTCTTGCTTGGAGAGGCGCGATGCGCTGGTCATGGGCGACCTCCTGGCGGCGAGAGGGCGTGGGCACGCTTTACAGGAGGATAGGAAGATGGATGAGGGATGTCAACGGGCCTAAGGGCCGCCGCCCAAGCGGCGACAGGCGCACCTTGCCAGAACGTTTGTTCTAGCATACGCTGGCCCGTCATCGAACCAGCGAAGCGAAACGCGCTATGGCAAAGACGACGTACGAAGAGGTCCGCTGCAAGTCCGTCCTCAACCGCGTCCGGGGGATGGACTTCGCCTGGTCCATCAACCCGTACCGCGGCTGCGTGCACAGCTGCCACTACTGCTTCGCGCGGCGCTACCACGCCCAGTTCGACCTGGACGCGGGCGCGGACTTCACGAGTGTGATCTTCGTGAAGGTGAACGCGCCGGAGGTGCTGCGGCTGGAGCTCTCGAGGCCCTCGTGGCGGCGGGAGACCGTCACCCTGGGGACGGCCACGGACCCCTACCAGCCCATCGAGGGCAAGTTCCGGATCACGCGGGGCATCCTGGAGGCGCTGCGCGACTTCCGGACGCCCGTCGCCATCGTGACCAAGGGGACGATGATCGTACGGGACGCGGACGTGCTGGCGGCGCTCTCGCGGCGGGCCTCCTGCACCGTCTGCCACAGCGTGACGACGCTGGACGAGGAGGCGTGGCGCCGCATCGAGCCTGGGACGCCGCCGCCCCGGCAGCGCCTGCGAGCGATGGAGCGTCTGGCCGCGGCGGGCGTGAACGCGGGGGTGCTGCTGGCGCCCATCGTGCCGGGGATCACCGACAGCCCGCGCGCGCTGGAAGAGGTGGCGCGGGCCGCGGCGGCGCACGGGGCGCGCTTCCTGGGCCACGCCGTGCTGCGCCTGCAGGGGAGCGTCAAGGAGCACTTCGGCGAGTTCCTGCGCTCGGACTACCCGGAGCTGCTGGGGCGCTACCAGCGGCTCTACCCAGGGGCCTACGCGCCCTGGGACTACAAGGACCGCATCGATGAGCGGATGGCGGAGCTGCGGGAGCGGTACGGGTTCGGCCACGAGCAGCGCACGATGGAGCCGCAGGGCGCCCTGAGCGTCGCGCCGCAGGCGCAGCTGGCGCTGGCGATCTAGGCGCCGCCCGCCGCAGGCGGGCCAGTCCGAGCGGGGCCAAGGCCCTTCGATTATTCTAGGGAAACCTCTTTTGACAAAGAGGCTTTCCCCAGGCCCCTTCCAGAAAACTCTAGAGGTGGAGGAGCGAGGGGGGTGGGCCCTGGGGGCCCACCCCCCTCGCTCCTCCACGCCTAAGGTTCTTTGGGAGGGTCTGGGAACACCTTTCTGTCAAGAAAGGGTTCCCAGGACAACCGAACGACCCTGCGAGCGGGGCGCCCCGCATTGACAAGGACGGGCGCTATCCCTACCATCGTGCACGCCGGCGTACCGGCCACACTGTTCCACACGGAGGTCCATCGTGCGTTTTCTCTTGAAGGTCAGCATCCCCACCGAGGCCGGCAACAAGATGATCGCCGACCCCAAATTCGGCAAGACCATGCAGCAGATACTCAAGGAGATCAAGGCGGAGGCGGCCTACTTCGCCGCCGAGGACGGCAAGCGGGGCGCGTACATCGTCGTGAACATGGACGACGCCTCCAAGATTCCATCCATCGCGGAGCCCTTCTTCCTCTATATGAACGCGACCGTCGAGTTCATCCCGGTCATGACGCCGGAGGACCTGGCCAAGGCAGGGCCCGATATCGCCAAGGCGCTCAAGAGATACTCCAAGGGCTAGGACCTATTGCAAAACGAACGAGCGAGCCCAACCTTGTCACCCTGAGCCCGTCCCCGGGCGAAGGGTCTGGGGCGGGGCGGCCTCATCCTCCCCAGATTCTTCGCCTAGCGGCTCAGAATGACACTATCGTAGGGGCGGGTCTGAGACCCGCCCCTACTTTGCAACCAGTTCTAGGGAAGCGGGACCCTGCCCCGGCCTGATGCATTATGTAGGGGCGGGCCGGAGCCTGCCCTGTTCTTAGCCGAAGCCCTGAGCCGTAGCCGCGCCCTGAGCCGAAGCCGCGAGCAAAGCGTGGCGGGAAGCGTGGCGGTCAGCGACAGGGGAAGCCGAAGGGTGCCCGCCCGTCACGCAAGCCCCTCTCCGTGCCCCCTTTTCGTCATTGCGAGTCCCGACGAGTCGGGACGAAGCAATCTCCAGCCCGCACAAACCTCTGAACACAACACGCCACGCTAACCCCACCACGAACCCCGCCCGCGATGGCGATACCTCGCCGGGCCGCCTATAATGGCGCCGATATCGCACCGGGGTGAGGAGCGCCATGGCCGAGAAGCAGCCCGAGGAGATGCAGGGAACGATCACGCCCGAGGGGATCGAGCGGATGCGGGCGCGCATCGGCATCCTCATCCCCCAGGACCGGCCCTGGAACACCGTCGCCTCCGAGGACACGATCCGCCACCAGGCCCACTCCTACGGCGACGACAATCCGCTCTGGTGCGACCCCCAGTACGCGGCCAAGACCCGCTGGGGCGGCGTCATCGGCGCGCCGGGCTACGCGAGCACCATGGGCATCTCCGTCGCGCCGCCCATCCCGCCGGACGTCCGGGCCAAGGGCGCCGGGGCCCTGCGCGGCGTGCCCAACTACCTCTCCGGCACCGAGTGGACGTGGCTCCGGCCCGTCTGCCCGGGCGACCGGCTCTCCCAGCGCTACTATCTTTCGAAGGTCGAGGAGAAGCGCAGCGAGTTCGGCGGCGGCACGGCGGCTGTTGTCCATCACAAGCACGAGTTCATCAACCAGCGGGACGAGCTCGTCGCCATCCAGCGTAACTACTTCTTCCACGTCGAGCGCGAGGCCTCCGAGAAGAAGGGGAAGTACGCCGCCATCGAGGCGCCCAGGTACACCGACGAGGACCTGGCAAAGATCGACGAGGCGTACGAGCGGGAGACGCTGCGCGGCAGGGAGCCGCGCTCCTGGGAGGACGTGCGGGAGGGCGAGGAGCTGCCCGCCATCGTGCGGGGGCCCCTCACGGTAACGGACGTCATCCTCTGGCACTCGGGGCGCGGTTTCGGAGCGATGTTCGGCGTGGCCGCCCTGCGCATGGGCTACAAGAACCGGAGGCGCGTCCCGGCCTTCTACACGAAGAACGAGTACGGCGCATGGGACTGCGCTCAGCGGGTGCACTGGGAGGACGCCCGGGCGCGAAAGGTGGGCAACCCCCGCTCGTACGACTACGGGAATATGCGCACCCACTGGATGGTCAACCTCATCACCAGCTGGATGGGGGACGACGCCTGGCTCTACCGGCAGTCGGACCAGATCCGCCGGTTCAACTACACGGGCGACACCTCGTGGGTGCACGCGAAGATCGTCCGGAAGCGCATCGAGGGCAAGCACCGGATGGCGGACCTGGAGGTGTGGGTCGAGAACCAGCGCGGGGAGATCACGGCGCCCGGCACGGCGACGGTGATCCTGCCCTCGCGGGAGGCGGGCCCCGTCGTCCTGCCCGGCGAGACGGGCGAGCACAAGCCCTCGGAGTTCCTGACGCCGTACAGCGTGAAGGTGGTGGAATAGGGCCCTAACCCCCAGCCCCCTTCCCTAAATGGGAAGGGGGAACACGCGCTCCCCTCTCCTGGTAGGAGAGGGGCCAGGGGTGAGGGCCAGCGCCCTACCAGGTGAAGGTGGTGGGTTAATGAACGGGGACGTTGGGGTATCTCAAAACATATGACCCAAGGATTGATATCGGCTGTCGCCGCCGGAGCGGTCTTTGTGCTAGGACAGATTGTCGTGGTGCTTTTTATCGAACGAATTCGATTCCAAGCCCGTACTGTCGAAGAGATTGCGCAAGCATTGGTTGTGCACGCTCGCGAGTATTCAAATCCTTTACCGGACGGAGTGCCTTATACAGACCTCACGCGGGACAGATTAATTCGCGCCCAGGATGAATTACGCAGACTTGCAGCAGCTTTAAGAGCCTCGGCTCAAACACTCAGGTGGTATCGGTTTTTCCAATTGATTCGGCTGGTTCATGACCGTGAAAAGGTGATTGAAGCCTCGCGAGAGTTGATCGGACTTTCGAATTGCGTCCCACCTCGAGTGGAATCGCTTGTCGGTTGTCTGCAAATGGAGAGGAAAGTTCGACACCTCTTGAGGATTGATGTGGAGGCCTAAGATCTCCGGTAAGCTCAGAGAGGCCCAGAAGGCCGGAGCCGTTTTGGGTGGGGACACATGTACAGCAGATCTGATGTCCCCCAGCTTTTGGCCTTTGGCGAGTGGAAGGTAGAACAATGTCAGTCGAAGGAGCCCCATGACCACCAACCCCGTCGAAGACACGGAGATGAAGGGCAAGATCACGCCCGAGGGCGTGCAGGCGATGCGCAACCGCATCGGCGTCCTGATCCCAGAGCCGCCGCCCTTCAACACGGAGGCGCACCTGGACACCATGCGCCACTTCGCCAACGGCCTCGGCGACGACAATCCGCTCTTCACCGACCCCGACTACGGTAAGAAGACGCGCTGGGGCAGCATCATCGGCGCGCCCCACTACATGACGACGCTGGGCCAGACCACTGTGCCGCGCATCCCGCCCAAGGTGCGCGAGGCCGGCGCCGGCGCCCTGCGCGGCGTCCCCAACTACCAGTCGGGCTCCGGCTGGGAGTTCCTGCGCCCCATCCTCCCCGGCGACCGGGTGCGGATGAACTACTTCATCGAGGACGTCCAGGAGAAGCGCAGCGAGTTCGGCGGCGGCAAGGCCGTCATCGTCCACCACCGCAAGGAGTTCATCAACCAGAAGAGCGAGCTCGTGGGCATCTACCGCTACTACTTCTTCCACGTCGAGCGGGAGGCGTCCGAGAAGACGGGTAAGTACATGAAGATCGAGCCCAAGGTCTGGACGCAAGAGGAGCTGGCGGAGATCGACAGGGCGTACGAGAACGAGTTCCGCCGCGGGACCAACACGCTCTACTGGGAGGACGTGCGCGAGGGGATGGAGATGCCCACCATGGTCAAGGGCCCCCTCACGACCCTCGAGATCATGGGCTGGCACCAGGGCTGGGGCTGGGGCGTCTTCCGCATCGCGCCCCTCAAGCTCGGCTACCAGAACCGCAAGCGCATCCCGGCCTTCTACACCAAGAACGAGTACGGCTACTGGGAGCCGGCCCAGCGTGTCCACTGGGACGACGCGCGCGCCAAAAAGGTCGGCAACCCGCGAGCCTACGACTACGGCGTCATGCGCACCAACTGGGTCCTCCACTACCTGACCAACTGGGCCGGCGACGACGGCTACGTGTGGAAGGAGTCGGACCAGTCGCGGCGGTTCAACTACCACGGCGACGTCCAGTGGATCAAGGCCAAGGTGACGAAGGCGTACCAGGACGGGCCCCGGAACGTCGTCGATCTGGACGTGTGGTGCGAGAACCAGCGCGGCGAGATCGCCACGCCCGGCACGGCCAGCGTGCTCCTGCCCTCGCGGACGCGCGGGCCCGCGGTCATCCCCACGTGCGATACGAAGCCGACGCCCATGAAGACGGAGTTCGCCGCCGATACGCCCGGGTGCGTGTGGTAGCAGCAGGGGCAGCCCTCACCCACCCGCCTCAGGCGGGTGGGTGAGGGGGAACACCAATCCGGGGACTTCTCCTTCTCCCCTGACGAGCAGTCCTACCAGGCCCAGGTCCGCGCCTTCCGCCCCCTGTCATTGCGAGTCCGCCGCAGGCGGACATGGCAATCTCCAGCCCACACAAACGTCTGAAAAGCACATGCCACGCCTGCCTTCGCCACGTCGCTGGCTCGTCCTGCTCACACCCCTGGTCGTGCTATTCATAGCCTGCCAGTCGTCGCAGACGCCAGCCAGCCCGGACCAGCCCGCAACGGCGCCGGCGCCTCCCACCGGCGCAGCGGGGCCTGGGCATGCCGAGGTAGAATGGAGCACGCTGCCCTCGCCCTCCTTCGCCAAGACCCCCACGCCGGGCTCGGGGCTTCGGCTCAGAGCCTGCCCCCTCTGGATTCCCCCAAGAGCAGCAAGAGGAGCGCACGATGGACTTTCGGTTCACCGAGAAGCAAGAGGCCTTCCGCCGCGAGGTCCAGGAATTCCTGAAGGCCAATCTACCGGCCGGCTGGCTCGACCGCACCGCCGAGGAGGGCGGCGACGACGAAGAGGGCGGCGACGACTACAAGGACCGGGTGGCACAGCAACTCGCCAAGAAAATGAGCGGCCGCGGGTGGCTCACAGCCCGCTGGCCCAAGGAGTACGGCGGCCTGGGCTGGACGCCCATGGAGCAGCTCATCTTCGCCGAGGAGATGACGCGCCACCGCGTCCCGCGGCCCTATACCCTCGACGCTGCCATTATGAACGTGGGCCCCACCATCGCGATCCACGGCTCGCCGGAGCAAAAAAGCCGGTGGCTGCCTGGCATCGCCCGGGCGGAAGACCGGTGGTGCCAGCTCTTCAGCGAGCCCAACGCTGGCTCGGACCTGGCGGGCCTTCAGACCCGCGCCGTCGAGGACGGTGACTTCTTCGTGGTCAATGGCGTCAAGATCTGGACGTCCAACGCCCACAAGGCCAAGTGGGGCACCCTCATCGCCAGGACCGACTCCGAAGCCCCCAAGCACAAGGGCATCAGCTACATGGTCGTGGACATGGAGAGTCCGGGGATCACCCACACCCCCCTGGTCAACATCAATGACGTCCACTCCTTCAACCAGGTCTTCCTGGACAACGTTCGCGTCCCCAGGTCCAACCTCATCGGCCAGAAGAACCGGGGCTGGTACGTGGCTACCACCACGCTGAACAACGAGCGCTCGTTCATCCGCCACGTGCTGATCAGCCAAGAGTATTTTGACGAGGTGCAGGACCTGGTGAAGCGCGGCGTCAACGGGCTCCAGCCGCTCCGGTCGAATCCTGCGCTTCGGCACAAGCTCGCTGAGATGGCCATCGAACTACGGGTGGCGCGGCTGCTGGCGTACCGCGTGGCGTGGTTGCAGACGTACGGTGACCCCAGCTACGAGTCCTCCGTCTCCAAGCTGTTCGCTTCCGAGATGTGCCAGCGGCTGTCCCAAGTGGTGATGGAGGCCACGGGCCTCTACAGCCAGCTCAAGAAGGGAACGCCGCACGCCGTCCTGCGCGGCAAGGGGGAGAAGATCTATCTGACGCAGCGGGGGATCACCATCGGCGGCGGCACGTCCGAGATCCAGCGGAGCATCATCGCCCGGCGCGGACTGGGGCTGGGGCAGGGCGCGTAGTAGGGGCGGGCCTCTGTGCCCGCCCGTCTTCCCGGCGCGAGAAGGGGTGTTCCCCCCTCTCCGGCCCGGAGAGGGGAACGAGGGAGAGGGCGGGGCGAAGGAGGGAGCGCATGTTCGTTCGCATCGAGCCCAAAGACTTCAACATGTACTCGGTCTTCCTCGTCTTCAACAAGGGTGCGCCGGACCCGGAGGACGCCGAGGTGAAGACCTATCTGGCGGAGCGCGGCCTGGAGCCCAAGCGCCAGTGGGACGAGGTCTGGCAGGGCGCGGACTGCCGCATGATGTACTTCGGCGGGTGCTATATCCAGGACCACATGAAGACCCTCGGCGAGATGCACCGCCGGGGCGCCCACCAGTCGCTGCTGCGCCGGGAGATCGACCGCGCGCTGGACGGCCGTCCGTCCAGGGCGGTGACGGCGGCCCTTGCCGCGCTGCCGCAGCCGAAGCTCGATGAGGTGAAGGCGGGGCTGGTCCAGCGGCTGAACGTGGAGTCGTCGTTCCAGACGGACGGCGAGGGCTACCTGGTCGTGACGCTGCCCAAGGCGAGCATCCGGCGGGAGTTCGTGGCGCTGGCGAAAGCCCTGACCTCCTAGCTCCCTCTTCCCTGGGAGGGAAGGGGGAATCGCCCCTCTCCCTTCACGAGAGGGGATGGGGGAGAGGGCGACTCCGTTTGTGGGCGGTCCGGCCGATCTCTTATAATCAGAAGTCCACTATCGGGACGCCCGCATCCAGGGCCGCCGAGGAGCCATGAAGGTCATCATTCGTAACCCGCGCCGCCGCGAGTTGGAGCTGCACGGCAACCGGCCCGTCAGGGACCTGCTCAAGGAGCTCGGCCTGAACCCCGAGACGTTCATCGTCGTCCAGGGCGAGGCGCTCCTTACCCGCGACGCCTATGTCAGGGACGACGAGACTATCGAGATCGTCTCGGCCATCTCCGGAGGCGTGTAGCCATGCGCTGCTCCAAGTGCGGCGAGCGGGCCCAGGTGGAGCTGCGCCGCCACAACTCCGCCTACTGCGGCCCCCACTACCTCGACTTCTTCCAGACGCACGTGGAGCGGAACATCCACTCCAAGAAGATGTTCACGCGGGAGCAGAAGGTCCTCATCGCCGTCTCGGGCGGCAAGGATAGCCTGGCGCTCTGGGACATCCTCATCCGCCTGGGGTACGAGACGACCGCGCTCTACATCGACCTGGGCATCGGCGACTACTCGCGGCGGTCGCGGGAGAGGGCCGAGGCCTTCGCCGCGAAGGTCAGCGGGCGGCTCATCGTGAAGGACGTGCGGCAGGAGCACGGCGCCGGCGAGATGGGGATCACGGAGCTCTCCAAGGCGCTGCGGCGCGTGCCGTGCTCCGGGTGCGGGCTGACGAAGCGCTATGTGACGAACCAGGCCGCCCACGAGCTGGGCTTCGACGTCCTCGCCACCGGCCACAACCTGGACGACGAGGTGGCCACGCTCATGGGGAACGTGCTCCACTGGCAGATGGGCTACCTGGCGCGGCAGTCGCCCGTGCTGGAGAGCACCCACGCCAAGCTCGCGAGGAAGGTGAAGCCGCTCTACACCTTCACGGAGCGGGAGACGCTCTGCTACACGCTGCTGCGTCGCATCGACTACATCGAGGAGGAGTGCCCCAACGCCCAGGGCGCCCAGTCCATCGCCTACAAGGAGGCGCTGAACGCCATCGAGGCGGAGTCGCCGGGGACGAAGGCGCAGTTCCTCCAGGGCTTCCTGGACCGGGCGCGGCCCCTCATCCTGGCGAGCGACCAGGTCTCGCTGGGCGAGTGCTCGCAGTGCGGCGAGCCGACGACGACCGAGCTGTGCGCCTTCTGCCGGATGTGGGAGCGGGCGCGGGAGGCGCACCAGAGCCGCAAGCGCCCCCTGCCCCTGGCCGCCGCAGCCCCGCTATCCCAAGAGTAGTTCACCACAAAGACTCAAAGACACGAAGGGTTTCGGAGCTTGTAAGGGCACGGCGCGCCGCGCCCAGCAGGCCCGGGAGCGGCGGCCGGCCGGTCGTGGCGGGCGGGCCGGGGAGGTCAGAACTTGATGGAGCAGACTCCGGGCAATAAGCAACGACAGGACGCGCTGTTAGTCGAATACCGAGAATGCCAGGACGAGGCGACCAATAAGGGAAATTGGCTATGGAACTCCGTGTCCTTATTCTCAGCCGGGTGGATTATCGCATTAGGCGTCGTGGCTACCAATGCTGACGAAATAGGACGTATGACATGGCTCCTTGCGGGCGCGGCGGTTGCCAGCCAACTCATATTGCTACCGTTCGTTGCCAGAAGTCTTCAAATCGGTCAAATGCTCTTTTTGCGCCAACGGCAGATTGAGTCCCAGTTAGGAATGCTCAAGAGCATCGCAATCAACGTGGCCAACAATCCGGGACTGAAGGACGAAATCAAGAAAAATCTAACCCCCGATAGCCAGCAAGAGCTCGAGGATTTTCTCAAAGAGTGGGAGAAAAATCCTTCAAGCCCCATTGATCAATGGTTGCTCAAATGTTCCGAGCCAGTACGCTCACTCCTGGGCAGGCCAGGGCATGCGGCGCCGTATGGGCTGCCCTTGCTGGTGGCGGCAGCCTGGCTCTCCCTTGCAATCTGGACCGAAGTATAACCACTTTCGCAATCGTAGCTCACCAGTACTGCTCGTCCCCCTACCTCCCGCCCGTGTGCCCCAGGATCGTCCTCTCGCACGGGTAGTAGACGTGGATCCAGCGGTTGGCCACCTGAACCGGCGCGTCCCGGTCGAAGTAGAGGTCCACGACGCCCCAGTGGAACGGGTGCGTCATGTAGTCGTCGAACCCGGCCGCGCTCTCGTACTCCTGCTCCCAGACGTGCGTCCACACCACGTCCTTCGCCTGGCCCGCTGAGACCTCCTTGGCCTGGCCGTTGCGGCTCATGGCCCAGTTCTTGATCCCCTTGATGTAGCGGGGCATCTGCGTCAGCCGCTCCTCGAACTCCCGGACCCGCTCGGGCGGCGTCCCGGGGACGATGCCGATGACGAGGGTGCGCTTGATAAACTCCTTCATGCCAGGCTTCGGCGTCTCGCCGGCGTAGGGCTCGAAGGTGACGAAGGAGGCCCGCTCGACGAGCTGCTGCGGCCCCGGCCGGTAGAAGGAGGCCAGGCGCTCCAGGTGGTACGGGTGCCGGTTGTACTCGTCGATCCCCCGCTGGCCGTCGAAGGCCACGTCCCAGACCATGGTCCACTCGTGGGGCTGCGGGATGTTGCGCCCCAGCCAGACACGGGAGACGCCGGCGATGCGCTGGGGCGTCTCCCGGAGCGCGTCCTCGAACTCCCGGACCCGCTCGGGCGGGACACCGTCCTTGATCTTGATGGCCATGACTCGTCGCAGCATGATCGCTCCCTTCTTACCTCACCCCCAGCAGCCTGCGCGCCTCGGCCGGGGAGGCGACCTCGCGCCCCAGCCGTCTCGCGATGCCGGCGAACTTCTCGACCTGCTGGGCCGAGGTCATCTGCCGCCCGTCCAGCCTGGGATTATCGCCGATGCCGGTGCGGACGTGCCCGCCCAGGGAGATGGCCAGGCCCTGCATCATCGTGTGGCTGGGGCCGTAGCTCTGGATGAACCAGACGTGCGGCAGGTCCGCCGGAATCATGTCGATATAGGCCTGGAGGCCCTTGACCGTCGGCGGGAGGCCGTACGGATGATGGTCGGTGAAGAAGAGCTTGAGGATGAGGGGCTCGCGCAGGAGGCCCATCTGGTGGTAGGCCAGGGCGTGGCGCAGGTGGCCGGGCTCGCGGATGCCCAGGTTGTAGATGATGCCGGTCTCCTTGGCGATCTCCAGGAACCGCAGGACGGCGGCGTGGGAGTTATCGTAGACGAAGTCGCGGCCCAGCGTCCTGGTGAGCGGGTCGAAGGAGGCCATATTGACGGCGCCGAGATCGATGGTGCCCATCTCGAAGCGGACGGCGCGCTCGCGGCCCAGGGCCTCGACGTGCTGGTAGCGCTCGCCGACGGGGAGGCGCGCGGCGTAGGTGGGGTAGAGGATGGCGTCGCAGTCGCGCTGGATGAGCGTCATGGCCTGGGCGTAGAGGGCGTGATCGGTCCAGCGCTGGTCGCCGGTGGCGGGGTCGCGGGCGTGGAAGTGGACGATGGAGGCCCCCGCGCGGGCGCACTCGATGGCGTCGGCGGCGATCTCCTCGGGCCCGTAGGGGGCGTTGTGGTTCTGCTCCTTGGTGACCGCCTCGTTGATGGCCGCTTCGATGATGAGCTTGGTCACCCTCACCCCCTGGCCCCTCTCCATCGAGGACGGAGAGGGGGAATCGATTCGACTCTGGGGGGTGTCCCCCAGACCCCCGCCAAGGGGGTGACCCCCTTGGAGCCCCCATCATTGTCAGAACCCCGCCTTTGAGAGGAGCGACCAATGCCCCTTTCGTGAATGGGAAGGGAGCCAGGGGAGTTAGGCTTGCCCAGAGCCGTAGCCCTGAGTCCCCGAAGGGGCGAGCGAAGGGTCTCTCTCCGCCTTCCTGAACTGCGGCAGCGCCGCGTCCGGCGCGACGTCCTCGAAGTAGACCTCGACGGGCATGCCGATGCGGACGTCCGTCTCCTTGACGCCCGGCATGTTGCCGACGATGCGCGCTCCCTCCTCCAAGTCGATGATGGCGACGACGTAGGGGACCTTGCTCCGGAAGTGCGGGTGCGCCGGGTAGTGGACGACGCAGAAGCTGTACACGGCGCCGCGGCCGCTGGCCTTCACCCACTCCCACTCGGCCTGGCCGGGGATGGCTACCATGGGCCCCGGCGGGAAGCGGAACTGGCCGGTGAGCTTGTTGCGCTGGAGGAGGAGCTCGTGGCGGCGGCAGCCGTCCCAGTAGGGCTGGCTATCGAGGTCGGGGAGAGGCAGGGGCTGGGGGTACGCCTCGCTGGCCTGAGCGGCCTGAGAGGATGGGGTTCTCTCGTAGGTCATTAGGTCGCCTCCATCAGGCGGGCGGAAGGGCTGTGCTATACTGTTGCGGCTCTGCGCCCGGCCGCCCGCGCCCTCCCGGGGCAGCCCCATCATAGCACCCACGCTCAAGAGGCCGGCGACCATGGACTTCAGCTTCTCTCAAGAGCAGGAGCTCCTGCGCAGGACGGCCCGCGATCTCTTCGAGAAGCATGCGCCCAAGAGCCTCGTCCGCGAGATGGAGGAGGACCCGCAGGGCTACGCCCCGGAGCTGTGGAAGCGTATCGCCGGTCTGGGCTGGCTGGGGCTGCCCTTCCCGGCCGAGCACGGCGGCGCCGGCGGATCGTTCCTCGACCTCGCGGTGCTGCTCGAGGAGGTGGGACGCGCCATCGCGCCGGTGCCCATCTTCTCGACGGTGGTGCTGGGCGGGCTGCCCCTCGCGCACTTCGGGTCGGCGGAGCAGAAGCGGGCGATCCTGCCGCAGGTGGCCACGGGCGAGGCGATCATGACCTTCGGGGTCCTGGAAGATGGCGGCAGCTGGTCGGCCCAGGGGATCCAGATGCGGGCGGCGCCGGACCGAGGCGGGTTCCGTCTGAGCGGAACGAAGCTCTTCGTCGAGAACGCCCGCGTCGCGCGGCACATCCTGTGCGCGGCCCGGACCGGCTCAGGCGAGAACGACGTCACCGTCTTCATCGTGGACGGGAGCGCGCCCGGGATATCGATGCAGCCGCTGAAGCCCATGAGCCTGGAGCGGCACTTCGAGGTAACGTTCCAGGACCTCCACGTGCCCAAGGACCGGGTGCTCGGCGAGGTCAACGGAGGCTGGCCCATCGTCCAGCGGACGATGGACTGGGCTATCGGCGGGCAGTGCGCGCAGGCGGCGGGCGGCGCCCAGGCCGTGCTGGAGATCAGCGTGGAGTACGCCAAGAAGCGGGTCCAGTTCAGCCAGCCCATCGGCCGGTTCCAGGCCGTGCAGCACCACGCCGCCAACATGTACGCGGACGCGGAGACGGTCCGGCTGGTGACCTACGACCTCTGCTGGAAGCTGAGCGAGGGCCGGCCCTGCGCCGAAGAGGTGGCCATGGCCAAGGTCTGGGTCTCGACGGCCTACAACCGGATGACGCGGACGGGGATCCAGATCCACGGCGGCATCGGCCTGGCGAAGGAGACGGACCCGCAGCTCTACTTCCGGCGCGCCAAGGCGTGGGAGTCGCTCTTCGGCGGCCTCGATATGTACCGGGCACAGGTGGGCGCAGCATTGGCAACCTAACCCCCTACCCCTTCCGTGAAGGGATGGGGAGATGGACGCAAGGACGAGGTGATCTGATGGAGCTGGACTTCGGGCCGGCGGCGGAGGCCCTGCGGAAAGAGGTGCGGGAGTTCGTGGCCCGCGAGTGGCCGCCGGAGATGGCGCAGGCCGTGGCGAACGAGCTGCCCGAGTACCGCGGCCGCAACGATGCGTTCAGCCGTAAGCTGGGGAAGAAGGGGTGGCTGGGCATCGGCTGGCCCAAGGAGCACGGCGGCCAGGGCCGCAGCTACATCGAGCAGCTGGCCTACAACGAGGAGATGGGCTATCTGCGGGCCCCGACGGGGAAGACGCACATGGCCGTGAACATCGTGGGGCCCACGCTGATGATCGTCGGCTCGGAGCAGCAGAAGCAGCACTACCTGAAGCGCATCCTGGCCGGCGAGATCCAGGTCTGCATGGGCTACTCGGAGCCGGAGGCCGGATCGGACCTGGCCTCCCTCCAGACGCGGGCGGTGGAGGACGGCGACGACTACGTGATCAACGGCCAGAAGATGTTCACCACGGGCGCCGAGCAGTCGGACATCTGCTGGCTGGGGGCGCGGACGGACCCGGACAAGCCCAAGCACAAGGGCGTCAGCCTCTTCATCGTGCCCATGGACACGCCGGGGATCAGCATCACGCCCATCTGGTGCCTGGGCGGGCTGCGCACCAACCACGTCTACTTCGAGAACGTGCGGGTGCCCAAGAGCGCCATGGTGGGCGAGCGGGGCCAGGGCTTCTACAACATCGCCATCGCGCTGGACTTCGAGCGGGTGATGATCGGGAGCAACGTGGCGCGCATGCGCCGCACGTTCGACGACCTGGTCGCCTACTGCAAGGAGCACACGGTGGACGGCCGGCGGATCATCGACGACCCCATCGTGCGCCACAGGCTGGCCGATCTAAAAGTTGAGCTGTACGCCGCGCGGCTCATCACGTTCAAGGTGACGTGGATGATGGAGAACAAGCTGGTGCCCAACGCCGAGGCCTCGCTGTGCAAGGTCTTCTCCAGCGAGACACAGGTGCGCCTGGCGAGCACGGGAATGAGCATCGTGGGGGCCTATGGCAGCCTGTACGAGGGCTCCCGGTGGACGCCGATGCACGGGGAGCTGGCCTGGACGTTCGAGACGAGCCTGCTGGGCACCATCGGCGGCGGCGCCAACGAGATCCAGCGGAACATCATCGCGCAGCGCGGCCTCGGCCTGCCGAGGTAAGATATCCGCAGACGAGGTGACCCCATGCCCGGACCTGCCGTGATCTATGAAAAGCGCGATGGCATCGCCATCATCACCATGAACAAACCCGAGACCCTGAACGCCATGGACGACGAGATCAGCGAGGGGATGACCCGGGCCTTCATCGACGTGCGCGACGACCCCAAGGTCATCGTGGCCATCGTCACCGGCGCGGGCGACAAGGCCTTCAGCGCGGGCGGCAACCTCAAGACCTTCATCCCCAAGGCCGTGGAGGGCACGCACCGGAAGCCTGCCGCTCCCAAGTTCGACACCACGGTGCCCCTGGTGCTCAAGGGCTTCGACCTGTACAAGCCGGTCATCGCCGCCGTCAACGGCTTCTGCATCGCCGGGGGGATGGAGCTGCTGTGCGGCACGGACATTCGGGTCGCCGCCGAGCACGCCACCTTCGCCGTGGCCGAGGTCCGCTGGGGGCTCTTCCCCGGCGGCGGGACGACCGTGCGCCTGCCGCGCCAGATCCCCTACGCCTGGGCCATGGAGCTCCTCCTGGTGGGCGGGAGCGGCGGACGCGTCACCGCCCAGGAGGCCTACAACTGCGGCCTGGTCAACAAGGTCGTCCCCCTCAAGGACCTCATGCCGGCGGCCATGAACTACGCCGAGCGGATGAAGGCCAACGGCCCCATCTCGCTCCAGGCCATCAAACGCTCCGTGCTGCTGACCCAGGGGGTACCGACGGACATCGCCTACTACATCGAGAGCCTGCACTCCAAGGTCTGCTTCGAGAGCGAGGACGCCAAGGAAGGGCTCAAGGCCTTCGCCGAGAAGCGCAAGGCGAACTTCAAGATGCGGTAGCCGCTGAGCAAGACGGGCGATGATGGCGATGCCCACGATCGGACCCCTCGCCGGCGCAGAGAGAGGCGGAGGCGCCCCCTTGCCAGCCATGGAAGAGCCTGTCCTGAGCCTGCCGAAGGAGAGCAAGGAGGTCAGGGCCCCGCAGGCCCTCGGCCATCTCCGCGTCGTCGAGCCGAGCCCTTCGTCAGGCTCAGGGTAGACTCCGCGAGTCCTGAGCCGAAGCCGCGAGCCGAGCGTGGCGGTCAGCGAAGGGTCTCTCAAAGAGTGAACGGGAACCATCACATGCCGGACCAGGCCCTCCAGCATTTACGCATCATTGAACTCAGCGACCGTATCGCGGGGGCCTTCTGCGCCAAGTTCCTGGCCGACTTCGGGGCCGAGGTCGTCAAGGTCGAGCCGCCGGTGGCGGGCGACCCCGTTCGGCGCGCGGGCCCCTTCCGCGGCGACCGCATCGACGCAGAGGCCGGAGGCCTCCATCTTTTCCTGAACACCAACAAGCGGAGCGTGACGCTCGACCCCTCCACGGCCACGGGCGCCGTCATCTTCAGGGAGCTGCTGCGGGACACCGACGTCCTCGTTGAGACGATGCGGCCGGGCGTCCTGGCGGCGTGGGGCCTCGCGGGCGAGGCGCTCCAGCAGGCGAACCCGCGCCTGATCGTCACGTCCATCAGCGACTTCGGCCAGTCGGGCCCGTACCGCGATTACCAGGGGACGGACCTGGTACAGTGGGCGCTGGGGAGCCTGATGATCAGCATGGGCCTGCCGGGGCGAGAGCCGCTGCGGGCGGGCGAAGACGTGAGCGAGTTCGTGGCCGGGCTCAACGCCGCCAGCGCGACGCTGGGGGCGCTCTACGGCCGCGACGAGACGGGCGCCCAGCGGGCCGACGTCTCGGTGCTCGAGTCGCTCATCACGGCGCTCCCCTCGACGGCCCTGGGCTACTCGTACCGGAACGTGCTCATGCCGCGCTCCGGCAACCGCTTCCCCATCTCCATCGTGCGGTGCAAGGACGGGTACATCGGGTTCTATACGATGCTTCAGCACCAGTGGGAGTACCTGACGGTGCTGCTGGATATGTCGCACCTGCAGGACGACCCGCGCTTCGCGACGCCGCTGGCCCGCATCGAGCACGCCGACGAGGCGATGGCCATCCTCGCGCCCTGGTTCCTGGAGCGCCCGGCCGAGGAGATCGTGTCCCGCGGGCAGGAGCTGCGGATCCCGATGGTCAAGGTGGCCAGCGCCGAGGACGTGGCGAAGAATCCCCAGTTCAACGCCCGCGGCTTCTTCACCGACCTGGGGACCCGGGCCACGGGCCCCGTCACCGGCCCTGGCCGCCCGTTCAACCTGGCGCAGACGCCCTGGCGGCTCTCCCGTCCGGCGCCCGCCCTGGGCGACGACAACGAGGCGGTCTACTGCGGGCGGCTGGGCCTCTCCAAAGACGAGCTGGTGATCCTCTCCGAGCAGGGGGTGCTGTAACGCCATGAGCCTTCCTCTCTCGGGCGTGCGGGTGGCCGACCTGACCCAGTTCTGGGCCGGCCCCTTCAGCACCCAGTTCCTGGGCCACCTGGGCGCGCAGGTCATCAAGGTCGAACCCGCAGGCCGGGGCGATAGCGTGCGGACGCAGGGCGCCGGGGCGGGCCGCCCCAACTTCTGGGAGTGGGCGCCCATCTTCAACGGCACCAACGTCAACAAATACGGCTGTACGCTCGACCTCGGGAAGCCCGAAGGGCTGGAGCTGCTGCGCCGCCTGATCAGCGTGAGCGACGTGGTGGCCGAGAACTATAGCACCCGCGTGATCAAGAACCTGGGCCTCGGCTACGAGTTCGTGCGGCGGGCCAATCCCACAGCGGTCCTGCTCTCGATGCCCGGCTTCGGGCACGGGGGGCCGTGGGAGCACTACGTGGGCTTCGGGCCACAGTTCGAGGAGGCCTCCGGGATCACGTACATGAGCGGCTACGCGGACCGGGAGCCCATCGCCCACTCGGCCATGACCGACCCCATCGGCGGGATGTACGCGGCCGTGGCCGTCCTCATCGCGCTGGAGCACCGGCGCCGGACGGGCCAGGGCCAGTACATCGACTTCTCGACGACCGAGGGGGCGTCCTACCTGAACGCCGCCGCCATCCTGGACTATACGATGAACGGACGGGTGCGGGAGCGGGACGCCAACCGGCACCCGGCGTGGGCTCCCCACGGGGCCTTCCCTTGCAAGCCTGCCCTGAGCCCTGCCGAAGGGGGCCAGGACCAGTGGGTGGCCATCACGGTGCAGACGGACGCGCAGTTCCAGGCGCTGTGCGGGGCGATGGGACGCCCAGAGCTCGCCAAGGACGCGCGCTTCGCCGACGCCCTGAGCCGCTGGCAGAACGAGGCCGCGCTGCGGGAGCCCATCGCCGCATGGACGCGCGAGCGGGAGCCGCGCGAGGTCATGACGCTGCTCCAATCTCGCGGCGTGCCCGCGGGGGCCGCCAACAACGCGGCCAGCATCGTCCACGACCCCCAGCTCAAGGCCCGCGACTTCATCCAATGGATCGACCGGCCCGTGAACGGCGGGCGGCATCCCTACTACGGCTTCCCGGCCATCCTCTCCCGGACGCCCGTCAAGGCGCGCAAGGCGCCCCCAACGCTGGGCGAGGACAACGACTTCGTCTTCGGCGAGGTGCTGCGCCTCTCCAACGCCGAGCTCACAGACCTCAAGGCGCGGGGGATCATATCGACCGAGGTGAAGATAGGGTAGGACAGAGCCCTAACCCTCCTTCGACAAGCTCAGGACGGCGCCTGGCCCCCTTCCCTGCAAGGGAAGGGGGAACGCGGTGCGCCCCTCTCCGCTCAGGAGAGGGGCTGGGGGAGAGGGCGGCAGCCGCATCCATGGCCACCCTGAACCACATGGGCCTGACCGTGCGAGACCTGGGGGCGTCGGTCGCCTTCTACCGGGACGTCGCCGGCATGACGGAAGGCCGGCGCAACGAGACGGGCGGGCCGTGGTTCGACCGGCTGACGGGCAACGAAGGGGCCCGCATCCGCGTGGCGCAGCTGACCCTCGGGGGCTTCACGCTCCAGCTGGTGCAGTACCTGGCCGCCGGCGGCGAGGCGCTGACCCTGCATCACCGGCGCGGCGGCAACCCCCACCTGTGCTTCAACGCGCCGGACTTCCAGCGGCGGCGGGAGTTGGCCTTGGCGTGCGGGAGCGCCTTCGTCTCGCCTATCGAGCGGCTGCCGGGCGGCAAGCGCAGCTTCTACGTGGCCGACCCGGACGGCCTGCCTGTTGAGCTGATGGAAGACCTCACCACGTAAAGACCTCTGGCTCGGAGGCGTGCGTTGACATCCGCCGAGGCCAGGGCTAGAGTAGCCCCACGATCTACTCTGTCGCGCGAGCCTCCGGCGTCGCCGGGTGCCCGCCGTCCTCCTCAGGCGGATGCGGACCGGGAGAGAGCGTCCATGCCTTCACCCCTCGACGGCATCACCGTCCTCGACATGACCATCTGGCAGAACGGCCCCTTCGCGACGACCATGCTCTCGGACATGGGAGCCAGCGTCATCAAGATCGAGGACCCGGTCAACGGCGACCCCGGCCGCGCCATGAGCGCCCGATCGCCCAAGCCGCGCCCCATCAACGTGTACTTCGAGACCATGAACCGTAACAAGCGGAGCATGACGCTCAATCTGAAGAGTCCAGAGGGGCGCGATATCTTCATGGCGATGGCGAAGAAGGCGGACGTGGTGACCCAGAACTTCCGCCTGGGCGTCGTCGAGAAGCTGGGCGTCGGCTACGAGAGCGTGCGGAAGGTGAACCCGCGCATCATCTACGGGTCCGTGACGGGCCTGGGCGACCTGGGGCCCGACGCCCGCGACCCGGTCTTCGACATCGTGGGCCAGGCCCGCGGCGGGTTCACGTGGCTCATGTCCACGCCCGATGAAGAGGTCACGTACAAGGTCGCCGGCGGCCTGGCCGATCAGACCGGCGCCATCATCCTGGCGTACGGCATCATGTCGGCGCTGGTGGCGCGGGAGCGGTTCGGCGTGGGGCAGCACGTGCAGACCTCCCAGCTCGGCGGACAGCTCACGCTCCAGGCCATGGCCCTGAACTTCTACCTCATGGCGGGGAACCTGTTCACCCACGGGCGGCGCCAGGAGGCCGGCAACCCTCTGTGGAACCTCTACCGGTGCAGCGACGGCAAGTGGATCGCGCTGGGATGCAACCAATCGGACCGCTACTGGGCCGACTTCTGCGAAGTCATCGGGGCGCCGGAGCTGCTGGAGGACCCGCGCTTCAAGGACCACCTGACGCGGTACGGCAACTGCAAGCCGCTGATCGAGACCCTGGACCGGCTCTTTGCCAACCGGCCGCGGGACGAGTGGGTGCGCCTGCTCAAGGCCCGGAGCATCATCGCCGGGCCGGTGCAGACGCACGAGGACATCCCGAAGGACCCCCAGGTCATCGCCAACAACTACGTGACGGAGGTGCCCCACCCGGTGCATGGCAAGCTGAGGCAGGTGGGCGTGACGGTGAAGCTGAGCGAGACGCCGGCGCAGGCCCGGAGCGCGGCGCCGGAGTTCGGGCAGCACACGGAGGAGGTCCTCCAGGAGTTCGGGTACTCGTGGGAGCAGATCGCCGGCCTCCGCGAGCGCGGCGTGCTCTGAGCATGTCAGGACGGTCAATCCTGAAAGAGCACGCACCTTGACCAATGAGCAAACACGCGCAGCCGCTGCACACGGCGCGGTTTCGCCTGCTGATTCAGAGCGTTAAGAGGAGGATGAGCCGGCGCTGGGAGACTCTTGAAGGTCAGAGAATTGATCCGGCTTCTAGAGAAGGAGGGGTGGCGATTGGTGCGAACCAAAGGCAGCCATCGCCAGTACAAGCACCCGGGTAAGGTGGGGACTGTGACCGTAGCTGGGAAACCGAGCCTTGAGATCCCGCCGGGCACCTTGAACTCCGCGCTCAAACAGGCTGGCTTGAAGAAGTGAGGCAGGCCGTCATGCGGTACATGGTAGTAGTCGAGAGGGGCAAGACGAGTTGGGGCGCACATGTTCCGGACCTTCCGGGGTGCATAGCCATCGGAGAGACCCGGAAGGAGTTGCTGCGGCTCATCCGCGAGGCTATCAAGTTGCACATCGAGGATCTCCAGCGGCAGGGACTGCCTGTCCCAACGCCCAGCTCCCAAGGGGAGTTTGTTGAAGTAGGGGCCGCGTAGCTAAGGAATTCTTCTAAGAACCCCATGCCCAAGAGCCCCATTCAGGATAAGGCCGCCATCACCGGCATCGGCCAGACGGCCTTCTCCCAGGGGCTGAACCGCAGCGTCATGGACATGGCCGCCGAGGCGATCCTCAAGGCCATCGACGACGCGGGGCTGCGGCCCGAGCAGATCGACGGCGTCGTCCGCTACCACATCCAGGACGAGTGGGAGAACCAGCTCCACCAGACGATCGGCCTGGGCGAGATCGGCTACTACGCCGACCAGCCCCACGGGGGCGGGAGCTACGCAGGCGTCGTCATCTCGGCGGCGCTGGGGGTCGCGGCGGGCCTGTGCAACCACGTCGTCTGCTTCCGGTCGCGGGCGCGGGGGCGCAAGTCCGTCTTCGGCCCCGGGTCGGACCAGGGCGGGCGTCCGTGGGAGAAGGTGGCGGCGCGCATCCCCGGCACGGGCCAGTACCACGTACCCTTTGGCATCCAGAGCCCCGCGCAGGAGATGGCCGTCATCGCCCGGCGCCTCATGCACGACTACGGCTACACCGAGGAGCACTTCGCCAGCGTCGCCATCGCGTTGCGCAAGCACGCCGTCCGCAACCCCCACGCCGTCATGAGGCCGCGCGGCCCCATCACGCGCGAGGACCATCACCAGTCGCGCATCATCGCCGACCCGCTGCGCCTCCTCGACTGCTGCATCGAGACGGACGGCGCCGTGGCGGTCGTCGTGTCGCGGGCCGGCGAGGCGCGCAACCTGAGACACAGGCCGGCCATCATCCACGCCGTCGCGCAGCACACGCAGCCGGCCCACTATCACCTAACCGAGTGGTGGCGGCACGGCCGCGACACGATGGCCCTCGAGCTGGGACGGCGCCTGTGGGCCATGTCCGATCTCAAGCCCAATGACATCGGCGCGGTGATGGTCTACGACCACTTCACGCCGATGGTGCTGCTGGCCCTCGAGGACCTGGGCTTCTGCAGTCGCGGCGAGGGTGGGGCGTTCTCGGAGGGCGGCGCGCTGGAGGGGCCGGGCGGGCGGCTGCCGCTGAACACCCACGGCGGGCAGCACTCGGAGGCGTTCATCCACGGGATGAACAACGTGACCGAGGCGGTGCGCCAGGTCCGCGGGACGTCCACGACGCAGGCGCCGGACTGCAAGGCCGTCGTCGTCTCGGCGGCCTCCAGCGACCCGACGGGGGCGTTTATTCTGAGGAAGGAGTAGAGTTCTTATGGAGCAATCCCGAAAGGCGTTCTATTCGGACGATGAAGTCGATTCTGCGGTGCTCGGTGTTATCCGCGACGCCAAACGGCACGCCGTCATTGTCACTCCTTACCTGGGCCTATGGGGCCATGCAAAAGACGAATTACGTATAGCAGCAAAATCCGGCGTACGTGTCGAGTTCTTGGTCAGGTATGAGGACGACCCCCAAAAACAACTGGATCGGCGGGCCGACATCGAATGGTTGCAGGAGAACCGGATAAAGGTTCAATCCGTCCCTGGTCTACACGCGAAGATATATCTCAATGAACATTCGGTGGTCATCGGCTCTATTAACTTCACCAAAGGGTCGTTCGCGAATTCGCGAGAGATCGCGATCCTTGTAGCTGACCCAGCGCTTCAAACACACATCCGTGATTACGTGGACAACACATTAAGGCGCCTCGCTGAGCCGGTGGAGAACGTTCAACAGCAAACCAGCCGACCAAGCGCCCGCGCCCGTGATCCGAGAGCCCCTGAGGGCGTCTGCATCCGCTGTCGCGCTGACATTGCCTTAGACCAAGAGAAGCCGCTTTGTGACAATTGCTACAACGAGTGGGCACAGTGGAAAAACGAGAACTACCCGGAGAAGTTCTGCCACGCTTGCGGCAAAGAGACGATGGTGACATATGCGAAGCCGTTGTGTGACACGTGTTATCGGAGCCGGCCGTAAGGAACCAGCATGACCAAACTCTGGTGGCAGGACCGGGGGAGACCCTAACCCCCTGGCCCCCTTCCCTGGTAGGGAAGGGGGAATCGCCCCTCTCCCTTCAGGAGAGGGGTTGGGGGAGAGGGCGATAAGCATGCCTAAACTCTGGTGGCAAGACGGGGTCGCCATCACCGGCATCGGCCAGACCGAGTACGGGAAGGGGCTGAACCGGTCCGAGTGGAGCATGGCCGCCGAGGCCATCCTCAAGGCCATCGCCGACGCGGGCCTCACACCCAGAGACATTGATGGCGTCTCCTGCTACAACCTCCAGGTGGAGGGGCTGAACAACCACCTCTACCAGCTCCTCGGCATCGGGAACGCCGGCTATTATGTCACGCAGCCCCACGGGGGCGGGGCCTACGCCGCTGTCGTTGGACACGGGGCGCTGGGCGTCGCCGCCGGGCTGTGCAGGCACCTCGTCGCCTACCGTTCGCGGGCGAGGGGGCGCAGGTCCGTCTTCGGCCCCGGTACGAGCGAGGGCGGGCGCCCGTGGGAGAAGGTCGAGCCGCGCATCGCGAGCCACGGCCAGTACCACGTGCCCTTCGGCATCCAGAGCCCGGCGCAGGAGATGGCGGTCATCGCCCGGCGCCTCATGCACGACTACGGCTGGACGGAGGACCACTTCGCCAACGTGGCCGTGGCGCTACGCAAGCACGCCTCCCGCAACCCCAACGCCGTCATGCGCACGCCCATCACCCCGGAGGACCACCACCAATCGCGCATGATCGCCGACCCGCTGCGCCTCCTCGACTGCTGCATCGAGACGGACGGGGCCTGCGCCGTCGTGCTTTCGCGCGCCGAGGAGGCCCGGAGCATGCCGCAGCCGCCGGCCGTGGTCCACGCCTTCGCCCAGCACGTGCAGCCGGCCCACTACCAGCTCAGCGACTGGTTCCGTTTCCCGCGCGACCGCATGGCCGCGGGCCTGGGCCGAAGGCTCTTCGAGCAGTCGGACTTCAAGCACAAGGATATCGCCGCGGCGTACGTCTACGACCACTTCACGCCCATGGCGCTCCTGGCCCTCGAGGACCTGGGCTTCTGCGGCCGGGGCGAGGCCGGCCCCTTCTCCGAGGGCGGCGCCCTCGAGGGGCCCGGCGGCCGCTTGCCCCTGAACACCCACGGCGGGCAGCACTCGGAGGCCTTCATCCACGGCTTCAACAACGTGCTAGAGGCGGTGCGCCAGATCCGCGGCGCCTCGACGACGCAGGCGCCCAACGCCCGCGCCGTCGTCGTCATGGCGGCCAACAGCGACCCCACGGGAGCGTTTATCTTGAGGAGGGGGACCTAACCCCCCGTCCCCCTTCCCCAGTGGGGAAGGGGGGGATACGGTGCGCCCCTCTCCATTCAGGAGAGGGGCCGGGGGAGAGGTCGAACAAGGTTGCGTATGGAAAGACGTGGAGTAGTGGTCGGACAAAAGGTAGCAGCCGAGAAGCTTGAGGCTGCCAAGTCGTTGCGCCGCTATATGACACCAGAGGAACAGACTCTCTGGCAGGCGATACGGGCTAACCGACTGCACGGCCTCCACTTCCGCCGCCAGCAAGTGATCGATGGCTTTATCGTAGACTTCTACTGTCACGCGGCATCCCTTGTTGTGGAAGTGGATAGTCCGAGCCACCAACGTCAAAAGGAATATGATGCGGCGCGTGATCAGCTCCTCGCGGCCCGAGATCTGAGGATTCTCCGCGTGCCGAACAGGGACATCAGGGCAAACCTCGCTGCCGTTCTAGCTCGGATCGCTGACCTAGCCAGCGTGGAACCTAACCCCCTGGCCCCCTTCCCGGCGCGGGAAGGGGGAACACAGATCGCCCCTCTCCCTGCGGGAGAGGGGAAGGGGGAGAGGTAAAACACCGTCATGCCACAGACCAACCCCAACGCACCCTTCGCGCCCTACGCCGGCCTGCCGCTGCCCCAGCCGGGGTGGGACAACCACGAGTTCTGGGAGCACTGCCGACGGCACGAGCTGCGCATCCAGCGCTGCTCCGACTGCCGGAGCTACCGCTACTACCCGCGTCCGGCCTGCCCCGACTGCCACTCGATGCGCTACGAGTGGGCCCCCATGAGCGGCCGGGGCATCGTGTGGAGCTACACCATCGCCTACCACCCGGTGCTGCCGTACTTCGCCGACAAGGTGCCGCTGCCAGTGGCCGTGGTCAAGCTGGACGAGGGGAACGTTTTCATGGTGGGGCGGCTCATGGACGTGAGGCCCGCCGAGGTGCGCATCGGGATGCCGGTCCAGGTGACGTTCGAGGACGTGGCGCCGGACATCAGCCTGCCCCAGTGGCGGAAGGCGTAAGGCCGCGGGAGCCGTCTCTTCGCCCACCCATGAACCACCCAGACGCCACGCACGCGAAGGCCGCGGTGCGATCGTGCAACCGCTAGCCGGCGCGCTTGTCCTGGAGCTCGCCTCCCACGTGGCCGGGCCCTACTGCGGGCGGCTGCTGGCCGAGCTGGGCGCGCGGGTCGTCAAGATCGAGGAGCCCACCGGCGGCGACCCGTCGCGGGCGCACGGGCCCTTCCCCCTCACGGGCCCCGACCCCGAGTGCAGCGGGCTCTACCTCTACTGCAACGCCGGCAAGGAGAGCGTGGCCCTCGACTGGCGCGGCGCCGAGGGGCGCGAGACCCTGCGCCGTCTGGCCGCCCGGGCCGGTGTGCTCATCGACGACCTGGCGCCGGAGGAGGCCCGGCGTCTCGGGCTCGACTACGCGTCGTTGAGCGCCGGTAATCCGTCGCTAGTCCAGGTCTCCATCACGCCCTTCGGGCAGACGGGCCCCTGCGCCGGATGGCGGGCCGAGAGCCTCACCATCGCCCACGCGGGCGGCGAGGCGTACATGCTGCCCCCGGTCATCGGACACCCGCCGCAGGTCTACGCGCGGCGTCCGCCGATGCAGGCGGGCGGCCTCATCGCCGACTACACGGCGGGGCTGCTCGCCGCCGACGCGGTGCTGGCCGCCCTCTTCGTCCGGGACGCCCACGGCGCCGGCCAGCACATCGACCTGTCGCGCTGGGAGGCCGAGGTCTACGCCTCCCGGATCGCCATGGACCTCTGGCTGAACCGCGGCCAGCTCTCGGGCCGCTACACCGTTGAGGTGCCCAACACGACGCTCTTCCCGTGCAAGGACGGGTGGGTCTTCCTGACCTTTCACCGGCAGGAGCAGTGGGAGCGGCTGGCCGCGCTCATGGGCCGGTCCGAGTGGGTGAAGGAGCCGCGCTTCGTCACCGCGGCCCAGCGCCGGGCGAACCTGCCCGCCGTCCACCCGGAGATCATCGCCTGGCTCTCGGACAAGACGGGGGAAGAGGTCTTCGAGATGCTGGAGAGCCGGGGGATGCTCGTGGCCTGGTTCCCCACGGCGGACAAGGTGCTCAAGGCGCCCCAGGCGAAGGCCATCGGCCTCTTCGGCGAGGTCGAGGCGCCCGGCGGGCGTCGCGTGACGCTGCCCAGGCCCCTCTCTTTCCTGCCCGGCGCCAGCGGCCTCCTTCCGCGTGCGCCGCGTCTGGGCGAGCATACGGAGCAGGTCCTGGACGAGTTCGGCCTCTCCTCCCCCAAAGGCGAGGGGCCGGCCGAAGGCCAGGGACCGGGTCCACGGCTGCCCCCTTCCCGTGCCGGGAAGGCCGGCGAGTCGGCCCAACCTGTCGGGGTGGGGTCAGAGCCTGCCCTGAGCCGAGCGAAGCGAGTCCTGACCCTGAGTCTCGAAGGGGAAGGACCTATCTTGCCGAAGGGTCCCCTTCTACCGCTGGCGGGCTATCGCATCGTCGAGTTCACGTGGGTGGCCGCCGGGCCCATCGCCACGCACCTGCTGGCATGCCTGGGGGCGGACGTCATCAAGATCGAGTCGCGCCAGCGGCTGGACATCGCCCGCTACCTGGACTTCGTCGTCGTGTCCGGGAGCGACCCCGATGCCTCGCCTGACTTTCACGCGCTCAACTGGAACAAGCGCAGCGTGGCGCTGGACGTGAAGCGGCCCGAGGCGCTAGAGCTGGTGCACGACCTGGTCCGCATCTCCGATGCGGTGGTGGACAACATGCGGCCAAGGGTCATGGAGGACCTGGGCCTGGGGCACGGCGTGCTCCGCCAGATGAACCCCTCGATCGTCACCGTCTCGGCCTCGGGCTTCGGCCCGGCGGGGCCCCAGAAAGATTACCCCGGCGTCGCCGCCGTCTTCTCCGGGCTGAGCGGGCTCAGCGCCATCACGGGCTACCCGGACGGCCCGCCGGCGCTCCTCCAGTTGCCTCTGGACATGCGAGCGGGGGCCACCATCGCCCTGGCGGTCCTGGCGGCGCTCCTGGAACGAGCGCGCACCGGCCGGGGGCGCCACATCGACATGGCCTCGTACGGCTCCATCGCCTGCCTCTTCGGGCACACCTTCGCCGAGGTCGGCCTGGCGAACCGGCTCCCGCCGCGGCTGGGCAACGGCCACCCGCGGATGGCGCCCCACGGCGTTTTCCGGTGCGCGGGGCGCCCCGACGTGTCGGGGTCTGACCAGTGGGTGAGCGTCGCCGTGGCGACCGACGAGGAGTGGCGGGCCCTGTGCCTGGCCATGGGCCGCGAGGACCTGGCCCGCGACGCCCGGTTCGCGACGGCGGCCGGCCGCCGCCAGCGCCAGAGCGAGCTGGAGGCGGTGGTGGCGGCGTGGACGGGGGGCCAGACGCCCGACGAGGTGACGCGGCTGCTCCAATCGGCGGGCGTGGCCGCCATGCCGTCCATGAGCAACCGGCGCATCGCCGAGGACCCGCACCTGAAGGAGCGCGGGCTCTTCCTGACCCTCGATCACGCCAAGCTGGGCCGGCCGGTGAGCATGCGCCCGCCATGGCTGATGAGCCGCTCGCCGCACGTGGTGCAACGGGGGACGCCGCTCCTGGGCGAGCACACGCGGGATGCGCTGGAGCGGGAGCTGGGCCTGCCGCCCCGGCGCGTCGACGAGCTGGATGCGCTGGGGGTGTTGCAGTGAGGCGTCACGGCGCGCGGAGCGGGCGTTGAGCGAGGGGTTCGGCAAGGAGTTCCTGCTGGCGTTCGTGCCGCTCCTGGTGGCCATCGACGCCATCGGCACGCTGCCCATCGTGCTGGGCCTGCTGGAAGGCTCGGCGCCCAAGGAGCGCATGCGGCTCATCAACATCGCCCTGGCGACGGCGACGGTCCTGGGCTTCGCGTTCCTTTTTTTGGGGCAGGCCGTCCTGGACTTGCTGGACATCGAGGTGGACCACTTCGCCATCGCCGGGGGAATCGTGCTCCTGGCGCTGGCGCTCAGGGACCTGGTGGGCGGGCGGCTCGTGGACGTGCCCGACCGGCGGGAGATGATCGCGGTGGTGCCCATCGGCACGCCGCTGACGGCGGGGCCAGGCACCCTGGCGACGCTGCTCCTCCTCTCGGACCGCTATGGCGACGGCGCCGTGGCCCTGGCGTTCGTCGCCAACATCGCGGCGGCGTGGCTGATCTTCCGGTTCGCGGACGTGGTAACGGCGGTGCTGGGCAAGGGCGGCCTGCGCGCCATGTCCAAGATCGCGAACCTGCTGCTGGCGGCCATCGCGGTCCGGCTGATGGTGGACGGCGTGATCCAGGCGTTCGATCTGACGGTGTAGGGCCCCGACCCTCTAGTACTCAGTCACGTTAGTTTGTTGAATAGTTAAGATTCAGTTCCGAACCCTATCCGCCCGTAAAGCGGCACCCCCTCGTCGTTGCGAGCCCCGAGATCATCGGGGCGAAGCAATCTGGTGGGGTGGCGGGGCCCTCACAACTCACCGCTCAGGTCCCGCCAGGCCGGGTTCATCCTCCGAATGAGATCGATCTTGCGCCGACGAGAGCCTGCCTTCACCTGCTTCTCGCGGGCAATGGCAGCTTCGGCGGTTTCGGCCACCTCATAATAGACAAGGTCCGTCACGTTGTACCGTGAGGCAAAGCCGGGGGCACGTTTCTCCTTGTGCTCATAGACACGGCGGGCGAGGTCATTCGTCACACCGGTGTAGAGCACGGTCTTCCTGGGGTTGGTCATGATGTACACAAAGAAGGTCTTGCCCATTCCCCGCCTTCCTCAGCCCAGGCAGGCCGCCGCCACCCCACCAGGTTGCCACGGGCGAAGACGCCCTCGCAACGACGAGGGAGTAGTCAAGCCATCTCTGCCACGATTCAAAGAATCAAGTTGACTGAGCGCCGGGTCAGGCCGTGTCCTCGTCCCAGAAGCCGCCGCGCACCTGGCCGTTGGGCGCCGCCGGGTAGGCCTGGTGGAAGGCCTCTATCTTTGGGGCGCGCTGCTCGAAGAGGCCGGCGAGCCGCTGGGCGTCCTCCTGCGACCGGTAGGTCCGGAGCGCCCGGACCTTCACCGCCGCCGTGTCGCTGATGTCCACGATGACGTGGGGCTCCGTCTCGGGCCCATCCAGGTCCAGCCCGAACCGTTTCGCCAGGTCCTTGGGGATGGCGACGTAGAAGAGGCGCGGCGAGCTCTCGTCCCTCTGGGGACGGGACCGGCGATAGCGGTGGAAGGCCTCGACGGTGGCGCGGTGGACGGCGATGTGGTCGTCGTGGCCGGAGATGCCCGTGGGCCCGAAGGTGATGACGATATCGGGCCTCGCCTTGGCCATGGCCGCGAGGACGCGGCCCACGATCTCCTCGAAGCCGGCGTCCTTCACCTCCTGGTCGCGGTAGCCCAGGAGCACAGGCGGCCGCGCGCCGTAGAGGCGGAGGACCGAGCGGAGCTCGCGCTCGCGGACGGTGGGCAGGTCCTCGCGGGCGATGGCGAGGCCGCCGGTGCCCAGGTGTCCCTGCTCGCCGCGGGTGGCGGTGGCGACGGCTACCCGCACGCCCAGGCGGGCGTACTTGGTGAAGGTGCCGCCAGCGCCGGAGGTCTCGTCGTCCGGGTGGGCGAAGACGCCCAGGATGCTGCGCCGGGGGGCCGGCGCGCCGTGGCGGGGCGGGCGGGGGCGGCTAGCGGTTCTTGTACTGCGGCTTGCGCTTCTCAATGAACGCTCTGCGCCCTTCGACGTGGTCTTCGGTGAAGGTGTTGCGCTGGGCGACCAGGAGCCCGAAGTCGAGGGCGGCCTGGCGGTCCATCTCCAGCGACTTCCAGAGAGCCTCAACGGTCCCGGCCAGGGCCAGGGGCGGCAGCTCGGCCAGGACGTCCGCCATCTCGTGGGCCTTCGGCATGAGCTGGGGCGGGGGGACGACCTCCTGGACCAGGCCGACCTGGTGGGCCCGCTGGGCGGACATGCGCCAGGCCGAGCCCATGAGGGCGATGCGCATGACCTCGCCGAAGGGCATGCGCCGGGTAAGGGCGATGGGTTCGAGCGCGGCGACGCGTCCGTACGTGACGTGCGGATCGAAGAAGGTTGCGCTCTCCGAGCAGATGACGATGTCGCTATCGCCGACGAAGTAGAAGCCGCCGCCGGAGCACATGCCGTTGACGGCCGTGATGACGGGTTTCCAGCAGCCGTTCTGGCGGGCCGTGAGCTGGGAGCCGGGGACCTCCTTCCAGCGCTGGAACTGGCTCATCGTCTCCGTCTCCTTGGTGCTCTCCTTGGTGTCCACGCCGACGCAGAAGGCCCGGTCGCCCGATGCGGTGAGGATGACGACCCACACGTCCTCGTCGCGCTTGATCTCGTTCCAGGCGGCCACCAGCTCCCGCGACATGGCGCGGTTGAAGGAGTTCAGGGCCTGCGGGCGGTTGAGCGTGATGACCGCCTTGTGGCCCGTCTTCTCGTAGAGGATGGTCTCGTGGCTCATGGGGCTCCTTGGCGCGCGGGAGGGCGTCGGCGGCGCCCGCGACTGGCCGTTTCAATCCTAGCTCCCGATGCGCGCGGGGGCAAGGAGCCAGGGAGAGGTGGGGCTCATCCCCCCTTCCCAACGGGGGATGAGGGCCGGGGGTTGCTAGCCCTAACCCCCTAGCCCCCTTCCCTACTTAGGGAAGGGGGGACTGCTGGAACCACGGACGCTGCACGGGTTTAGTTCTCTGTGCAAGTCTCTGTAGGTCTTCCCGAGGAGCCTTCACGGCGCGGGGCGCGGCGTCGCCAGGGAGATGCCGCCATCGACGACGATGGTCTGGCCGGTGACGTAGGCCGCGAGATCGGAGGCGAGGTAGACGGCCGCGCCGCCCAGGTCCTGGGGCTGCGCCAGGCGCTTCATGGGGTTGGCCTCCTCGACGTCACGGAAGCCGCCGGCCTCGTAGCGGTCGCGGTAGCGCTCCGTGGCAGTCGTGCCGGGCGCGATGGCGTTGACGCGGATGCCATGGGGCGCCAGCTCGAGAGCCAGCACCTGGGTCAGGTTGATGATGCCGGCCTTGGCCGCGCCGTAGGGCGAGATGTTCATCGTCGCGCGGATGCCCGCGACCGAGGAGACGTTGATGATGACGCCCCGCACCTTGCGAGCGATCAGGCTCTTGGACTCGGCCATGCAGCACCAGAACGTCGCCTCCAGGTTGTTGGCGACGATGTCGCCGTAGGACTTTCGCGTGGTCTTGAGGAAGGGCGTGGGCCGGTGGCCTACGAGGCCGCCGACGTTGTTGAGGCAGACGTCGAGCCCGCCGAGGCGCTGGACGGCGCCGCGGACCATGGCCTCGATGCCCCCTTGGGTGCGGACGTCGGCCTGGATGGCGTGGCCCCTGCGCCCGAGGGCCTTGATCTCCTGAACGGTCCTGCGGGCCAGGGCGAGATCGAGGTCGGCGACGGCGACGTGGCAACCGGCCTTCGCCAGCATGAGGGCGCAGCCCCGGCCGATGCCCTGGCCGCCGCCGGTGACGAGGGCGACCTTATCCTTCAGGCCCAGCAGCGATTGCTCCATCGGCACCTCCTGGGAGCGGCCCCCACGCCCCGACCTGTGGGGGCGGCAGCTTCTACGGCGCGACCACCGGCATCGCGGCCGAATGTCCGCCATCGACGACGAGGGTATGGCCGTTGACGTACTTCGCCAGCTCCGAAGCGAGGAAGAGGACCGCGCCGGCCTGGTCGTCGGGCCGGCCCGCGCGCTACATCGGGTTCGCCTCGGCCACGGGCTTGAACCGGCCCTCCCGCTCGCCGGCCTCGCCCTTCTCCGTGATGGTGGTGCCCGGGGCCACCGCGTTGACGCGGATGCCGTGGGCGGCCAGCTCCAGGGCGAGGCTCTGGGTGAGGTTGATGATGCCCGCCTTGGCCGCCGCGTAGGGGGCGTTCCGCTGGACGCCTCGCATGCCGGCGATGGAGGCGATGTTGACGATGGCGCCGCCGCTCTTGCGGGCGATCATGGCCTTGGCCTCGGCCATGCAGCACCAGAAGGTGGCCCGCAGGTTGTTGGCGACGATGTCGTCGTAGACCTGGGGGGTGACGTCCAGGAACGGCATGAGGTAGTGGCCCGCCAGCCCGCCGACGTTGTTGACCGCCACGTCCAGCCGGCCCAGGTCCTGCGCCGCCCGGGCGATCATGAGATCGATCCCCTGCTGGCTGCGCACGTCAGCGGTGACGGCGATGGCGCGGCGGCCAAGGTCCTTCACCTCGGCGGCGGTCTTGCGGGCGCCCTCGCCATCGATATCGGCGATGGCGACGTGGCATCCGGCCCGGGCCAGGTAGAGAGCGCTGGCCTTGCCGATGCCCATGGCGCCGCCGGTGACCAGGGCGACCTTCTCTCTCAGGCCTAGCAGCGTCAGCTCCATGGGACCCCCTTCAAGGCGGTGTGACGAGAGCGCGAGGCGGGCGGGGCATGGGCGACCGCACTCAGGCCCTCACTCACCCCGGCCTGCCGGGGTGAGGGTGAAGCCCTGCTTCGGCCCTAACCCTCCTTCGGCAGGCTCAGGACGGCGCCTGGCTCCTTCCCTGCGAGGGAGGGGGAATACGGTGCGCCCCTCTCCGTGTCGGAGAGGGGACGGGGGAGAGGGCAGTGAGAACTGCACAGTCGGTCTTTCAAATCCACCGTGCCTCGGCCCTAACCCCCTAGCCCCCTTCCCTGCGAGGGAAGGGGGAATACGGAGCGCCCCTCTCCGTGTCGGAGAGGGGACGGGGGAGAGGGCAGTGAGAACTGCACAGTCGGTCTTTCAAATCTACCGTGACTGAGTACTGCAACCCATTGCAAAACTCGCCAAACGGCCGAGTCCCTGCCACCCCGAGGCCGTCTGCGGCTGAGGGGTCTGGGGAGGGGAGGACCTCCCCTCCCCAGACCCCTCGCCTGACGGCTCGGAATGACACGTTTGCAACCAGTTCTAGCGCCCGCCACCAGCGTTGGCGAGCTCGTTCTTGACGAAGGCGCCACCCTTCATAATGGCGTGGAGGCGCGCGGTGTCCTGGAGGACGGCGATATCGGCCGTCGGGTCGCCGTCGACGACCAGGAGGTCGGCCAGTTTGCCCGGCTCGATAGTGCCGAGCTGGTCACCCATGCCCATAAGCTCCGCGCCGTTCTTGGTCGCCCAGCGGAGGACATCGAGGGGCGCGATGCCGACGCGCTGGACATAGAGCGTCATCTCCTTGGCGTAGTCGCCGTGGGGGAGCGTCGCCGTGCCGTAGTCGTCGCCGAGGACGAGCTTGACGCCGGCGGCATTGACCTCCGGCAGCACGCCGTAGAAGCGGTCCAGCGTCTCTTGAGCCTGGCGATAGCGGGGGCGGTCCGCCTCGCCGCGGCGCCGCGCCTCCTCCAGCACCGACTCCGGGTACAGGCAGCTCGGCACGAGGTACGCGCCCGTGCGCAGGATCGCATCGACGCACTCGCCGTCGATGGCGTCGGCGTGGTCGATGACATCGATCCCCGTGGCGCAGCATGCCAGGATCGCCTTCTTGGAGGCCACGTGGGCGCGGATCTTCTTGCCGCGCTCGTGGACGGCCTCGGCGGCGGCGCGCATCTCCTCGACGGTGATGTTCATCCGGTCCTCAGGCCACGGCCCGGGATGGCCCACGGTGGGGTAGAGCTTGATCATCTCGACGCCCTTGTCCACCTCTTCCCGCACGGCCTTGCGGAACTCCTCGGGCCCGTCGCACCTTCTGGCGACGCCCTCGAGGCCCACCTGCCACCACCAGGGCCATCCGCCGACCTGGCTGCCGGTGGTCACCAGATCACGGCCCGAGGCCATGATGCGGGGCCCCGTGATCATCCCCATGTCGATGGCCTCGCGGAGGGCCACATCGATGTTGTGGATGGTGCCGGCGCCGACGGCTGACGTGAACCCGCACTCGATGGTCGTCTGGGCGTTGCGAGCGGCGATCATGGCCAGCGTGGGCGGCTGGTACTGCAGATCGATGGGGCCGCCGAAGGTGCCGATCTTGTGGTAGGAGGGATGGTAGTGACAGAGCACCATGCCCGGCATCAGCGTGCGGCCCCCCAGGTCGTAGACCTGGTCCCCCGGCCTCGGCGCCGGCTCCTGGCCTGCCGTGACGCTGGCGATGCGCTCGCCCTCGACGACGACGGTGACATTCTTACGAGCAGGGTGCTCGCCGTCGATCAGGTTGGCCTTCTTGAAGATGGTTCGCCCCATGGTCGCCTCCTTGGGCGGCGCGGGGGACCGGGCCGCCTCTCTGAGGCGGATTGTAGAGTGGGCCCAGGAAAGGGTCAAGGGCGGACCTAACCCCCTGGCCCCCTTCCCTAAAGAGGAAGGGGGTATCGTCCCTCTCCCTTCAGGAGAGGGACAGGAGAGAGAGGGCAGCGAGGGCTGCACAGGATGCCTAAACTCTGGTGGCAAGACCGGCCCTAACCTCCTGGCCCCCTTCCCTGCGAGGGAAGGGGGATACGGTGCGCCCCTCTCCGTGCCGGAGAGGGGACGGGGGAGAGGGCAGTGAGCCGGGCGGGCCTTCGCGCGGCTGGTATCATGGGGCGCGCCCGGGCTCCGCGAACGCCATCGTGGACCCCGACCTGTCGGGGAGGGCCGGGCCCGAACCATCGCCGAGGAGGCAGCCGAGATGTACCAAGAGAAGGCCGTGCTGACCGACCGCGTCGCCATCGTCACCGGGGCCGCCGGAGGGATCGGCCGCGCCATCGCGGGCTGCTACGCCGAGTACGGGGCGCACGTGGTCATGGTGGACATCAAGAGCCAGGAGCTCCAGGAGGCGGCGCGCGAGGTGCGCGGGCATGGGAGGAAGGCCCTGGCCTTCGCCGCCGACTGCCGCCAGCAGACGACCGTCGAGCGGGTCATCGCGGAGACGGTCCGGGAGCTGGGACGGATCGACGTGATGGTCAACAACGCCGGCGGCTCCATCCGGAAGCTCTTCATGGAGATGACGGAGGACCAGTGGATGGAGTCGGTGGACAAGAACCTGGTCCAGGCGTTCCGGTGGACGAAGGCGGCGGCTCAGGTGATGATGGAGCGGAAGACGCGAGGCTCCATCATCAACGTGACGACGATCGAGGCGTACCGGGCGGCGCCGGGCTACGCGCCCTACGCCGCCGCCAAGGCCGGCCTGGCCAACTTCACCAAGACGATGGCCCTCGAGCTCTCGCCGTGGGGCATCCGGGTCAACGCCATCGCGCCCGACGCGACGGTGACTCCCGGCGTCCTCAAGCTGCGGCCGGACTGGGAGAAGGCGGGCATCCCAAGCCACATCCCCATGCGCCGCCGGGGCCGGCCCGAGGACCACGCCGGCGCCGCCCTCTACCTCGCCTCGGAGATGTCCGAGTGGGTGACGGGCGAGACGATCCACGTGGGCGGCGGGACCAACGCCGCCTCCGGCTGGAAGCTGACGCCCTCGGGCCACTGGAGCACCGACGGCGTGAGCGCCCAGGTCTACTCGGGCAGGCCACTGGAGTGAACAGAGGGAAGGGAGCGTCATGAATCCGCAAAAGGCCCTGATCACGGACCGCGTCGCCATCGTGACTGGGTCGGCGGGAGGGATCGGGCGGGCGGTGGCCCGGTGCCTGGCCGCCTTCGGCGCCCACATCGTGCTGGTTGATCTGAAGGAGCGGGAGCTCCAGGAGGCGGCGCAGGAGGTGCGGGCCCTGGGCCGGAAGGCGCTGGCCTTCGCCGCCGACTGCCGCCAGCAGGCCACGGTGGACCGCGTCATCGGGGAGACGGTGCGCCAGCTGGGCCGGCTGGACATCATGGTGAACAACCTGGGCGGGACGATCCACAAGGACTTCATGGCGATGACGGACGAGGAGTGGATGAACGCCATCGACCTGAATCTGGTCCAGGCGATGCGCTGGAGCCGGGGCGCCGTGCGGGCCATGCAAGCCGCCAGGACCAAGGGCTACCCTCATCCCCGGCCCGCCGCAGGCAGCCCGCCCCCTCTCCGTGCCGGAGAGGGGGCGGGCTGCATCATCAACTTCACGACTATCGAGGCGTACCGCGGGGCGCCGGGGTACACGCCCTACGCGGCAGCGAAGGCCGGGCTAGCGAACTTCACCAAGAGCCTGGCGCTCGAGGTGGCGCCGCTGGGCATCCGCGTCAACGAGATCGCGCCGGACGTGACGGTGACGCCGGGCATCCTGGAGATGGCTCCCCTCTTCGACTCGAAGGAGCCGCTGCCCCAGGTGCCCCTGAGCCGCCGGGGCTACCCGGAGGACTTCGGCGGGGCGGCGATCTTCCTGGCCTCGGACCTGTCCGAGTGGATTACGGGCGAGACGATCCACGTCGGCGGCGGGACGATAGCCGCGGCCGGCTGGCGGATGACGCCCTCGGGCCGATGGGGGCAGTAGAACGACCTAACCCCTGATCCCCCTTCCTTCGTCTTTGGGGAAGGGGCCCGCAATAACACGGTCCTGGATGGGAGGCGCTGAATGCCGAGACAACCAAAGGCTCTGGTAACGGGCGGGACGGGAGCCCTGGGAGGGTCGGTCACCCGAGCGCTGACGGCTGCCGGATTCCAGGTGCACGTAACCTCCGAGACCGGCGAGGACGCCCGCCGGTTCAAGGGGCTGCCAGACTTCCGGGGGATACCAGTGCACACCGTCGAGCTCACCGATCCCGCGGCGGTGCGCAGGATACTGAAGAAGGTGGGCGGACCGTTGGCGGCGATGGTCTGCTGCGCGGGCGGCTACGAGGGCGGGCCCATCGCCGAGATTCCGCCGGAGCAGATCGATACGCTGATCCGGATGAACCTGAAGTCGGCCATCGTGGCGCTGCGGGAGGCGCATCCCTACCTGAAGCGAAGCCCAAACGGCGCCGCGGTGGTGCTCATCGGAGCGCGGGGCGCCTTCAAGGGCGGGCCTGGCAGCGCCGTCTACGCCGCCACGAAGGCGGCGGTGGCGAACCTGGCCCTCTCGCTGGGCGAGGAGTGGCTGGACGACGGCATCACGGTGAACGCCATTCTGCCTTCGACGATGGACACGCCGGCCAACCGGCGCGCCATGCCGGACGTGGACCCGAGCATCTGGCCGAAGACCGAGCAGGTAGCCGGCGTCATCGCGTTTCTCGTGAGTGACAAGGCGCGGATCATCTCCGGCGGGGCCATCCCCGTGTACGGGAGGGCGTGACGATGCCTGCGCGACGAATGGACTCCGACGGACTGCGCGCCCTGGTGCGCGCCCAGGCGAGGGCGTGGGCTCGCGGCGACGCCGAGGCCATCGCCGGGGCCTTCGCGGCCCGATGCCAGTTCATCGTGCCGAGGGTGCGCCTGGCGAGCCGCGAGCAGGTGCGGCGGGCGGCCCTGGAGTACTTCGCCCAGTTCCGCGACACGCGGGTACGGATTCGGCGCATCGTCATCGATAGGGAGAGCGCGGCGGTGGAGTGGCGCTGGTCGGACGTGAACCGAGAGTCGGGGGAGGTGAGCCAGGCCGACGACGCCATCGTGGCGCGCGTGCGCAACGGCAAGATCGTCTACTGGCGGGAGTACATCGATAGCGTCTCGTGCCTCTCGGAGGCCTGCGCGGGTCCGGACGTGAGGGAGGGGCTGGCGGGGTGATGGAGACGCGGCCACGACAAGGGGGACTGCCGACAGCAGGAGCAGCAATCCCCGTTTCCTGGGCCTCGCGGATCTATCGACTGGAGCGTGGGTCATGGCTGCAACGCCTCGCGGCGCGGACGAACAAGAATCACTTCGCCGCGGAAATGTGCCAGCACCTTGCCCGCAACGCTCCCATAGAGGGCCTTCTGCAAGCCGGTCCGTCCGTGGCTGCTGATGAGGATGGTGCCGGCACCGACCTCGTCGGCATACTTGAGGATCGTGTCCCCAGGGTTTCCGTAGCGGAGAACCGCCTGGGCCTTGATGCCCCTCGCCAGCAGGGGCACGCAGTAGCGTTGAAGCGCCTGCATCCGCCCCTCATGGAAGGAATCGATCCGTCCTGGCTCCTTTGGCGGGGGCAAGAACTCCTCGACCGTCAAGAAATGGAGCGTGTCTCCGGCTTCGACCATGCGCTGGAGGAAGCCGACCACGCGCTCCGCGATCGCTGAGCCGTCCAGGGGGACGAGGATCGTCGCCATGGATTCTCCTTTCCTCACGGGGCGGCTACTTCGCCTTCAGGTACTTTTCCGGCTCCTTGGCGAAGTTGTTCTTGCAGCCAACGCTGCAAAAGTAGTAGGTCTTGCCGCCGTGCTCATGACTGCCCGCGGCTTTCTTCGGGTCGACCTCCATGTCGCACACCGGGTCCTTCACCTTCTGCTTCGACCAGAACGCCATGTCATTCCTCCTGTGAACGATTTAGCAGCCTCGATGCCGTGTGGTCTGCCCATCGTGGCCGCCGCCATGCCGATGGCCGCCGGGCATGTGCATGAAGAGATGCATCAGGGCCATTGCGCCGATGGCGAGAATCCATGGGGAGACGCCGAGCGCGACGGCCACGACCAGCCCCGCCACGATCACTGCGGCCAGCCCCGCACGCAGCCAGCTCCGCCTTGCGCCATGTTCGCCGTGTCCGCGCATATGCATCGCGTCCTCCTCGTCCGCCAAACGCCGATCCGAGACCCAGCTACCCTCACCCTCACACCACGCCGGCCATGATCGTTCAGCTATCACAATCCTGGCCTCTGGGCGTGAAAGAGGTATATGCGGCTCCTTTGCGGGCGTGCAGGTTCCGTGAGCATCGCTCGAAATGTCAGTGATCGGAGAGCTTTGCCCGCTTGAGGAGGGCAGAGTTGACGACGACGGATAGTGAGCTCAGCGCCATGGCCGCGGCGGCGATGATCGGGTTCAGGAGTCCGACGGCCGCGATCGGGATCGCCGCTGTGTTGTAGGCCAACGCCCAGAACAGGTTCTGTTTGATCTTGCGCATCGTCGCCCGCGAGATGCGAATGCTCGTGGGCACGTCCCGGACGTCGTCCTTGATCAGAATGATGCCGCCGGTCTCCTTCGCGACATCGGACCCAGAGCCGATCGCGATTCCGATGTCCGCAGTCGCCAATGCGGGGGCGTCGTTCACACCGTCGCCGACCATGCCCACCACCTCGCCCTGCTGCTGCAGTTTGCGGATAACCTCCGCCTTGTCGGCGGGCAGCACCTCCGCGATGACGCGGTCAATCCCCAGCTCCCGCGCGATCGCGTGCGCCGTTCGGGGGTTGTCACCGGTGAGGAGGATGAGGGTTATGCGGTCGCGTCGCAGTGCTGCCAGCGCTTCCTGCGCCTCTGGTTTGATGGTATCCGCCACGGCGATGATGCCTGCGAGCCTTCCATCCACCGTGACCAGCATCGCGGTCTTCCCCTGCCCCTCGAGGCCGGCCATCGCTTCTTCGGCGGGCGAGGCATCGATCCTCTCCCTCGCCAGCAGGCGGCGATTCCCCAGGATGACAGCATGTCCCGCTACCTGGCCGCGGATGCCGTGCCCCGGAATCGCCTCGAACTGCGTGACAGCCGGAAGCTCCAGACCACGGAGTGTCGCTGCGCCCACCATCGCGCGCGCCAGGGGATGCTCCGAGCCCGCTTCGACGGCAGCGGCGAAGCGAAGAAGTTCCGGCTCGGACCACTCAGCCAGTGGCCGCACGTCGGTCACGGCAGGCTGACCGCGAGTGAGCGTCCCGGTCTTGTCGAAGACGATCGTTGTGAGCTTCTGCGCGCGCTCCAGGACCTCCGCGCCCCGAATCAGAATACCGGCCTCCGCTGCTTTGCCGACGCCGACCATGAGGGCGGCGGGCGTGGCGATGCCAAGCGCGCACGGGCAGGCGATGATCAAGACCGCGATGAACGCGAGCAATCCCTTCGGAAACTCGTCGGCGCTCCACCATCCTCCGAACGAGAGCACAGCAATCGCGACCACCGCCGGGACGAAGTAGCTCGAAACCCGGTCCGCAAGGCGCTGCACCTGCGCCGTGCTGGCCTGCGCCTCCTCCACCAGCTTGATGATCTGCGCGAGCGCGGTTTCGGCGCCCACGCGCGTCGCCCGGAAACGCAGGAGGCCAGTCTGGTTCAACGTGCCACCGATGACCAGCGCGCCGACCCCCTTCTCCACTGGCATCGACTCCCCGGTGAGCATCGACTCGTCCGCAGCCGAGCTGCCCTCGACGACCGCGCCATCGGTCGGGATCTTCTCCCCTGGCCGCACCACCACGACCTCGTCCACCATGATCGCTTCGGCCGGGATCTCCACCTCCACGCCATCGCGGATGACGTGTGCCGTTGCCGGGCGCAGATCCATGAGCTTCCGGACCGCGGCAGAGGAGCGTTTCTTGATCGCCTCCTCCATATACTTGCCAAGCAGCACGAAGGCGATGATTACCGCGGAGACTTCGAAGTAGACGTCTCGCTCCTCGATGTCAACGGGGAGCACGCCGGGGAAAAAGACCACCGCTACGCTGTACAGGTAGGCCGTCGTCGTGCCCAGGGCGATCAGGAAGTCCATGTTGATGTTGCGGGTCTGGATCGCTGTCCAGGCCCCTTTGTAAAAGGACCAACCGCCAATGAACTGCACAGGGGTAACCAGGATGAACAGCCACCGGCCCCAGGTGAGCCATGGCAACGCAGGGATCGGCACCCACGTGACGATGGTGGCGCCGGCCGCGAGCGCGATGAAAGCAGCAGCCCGCATGATCGCGATCGCAAGAACGCCCGCCAACGCGATCGTGACTCGAGTACGCATCGCCTTCAGCTCCCGTTCGGGAGACTCGAAGGTGCGGAGGCAGCTGGGGGCGCAGAAGTAGTAGGTACGCCCGCTCCGCTCGGCCGTCAGCGCGGTGGACCTCTCGATGATCATCCCGCAGATCGGGTCCTTCGCTCTTCCGGACCCGCTTCCAGAGGCCGGGGCAGCTACCGAGGGATGCGCCTTCATCATGCTAGTGCTGGTTGCAAAAGTGTCATTCTGAGCCGTTAGGCGAAGAATCTGGGGCTTGGGGGAGGTTCCCCACCCCAGACCCTTCGCCCGGGGACGGGCTCAGGGTGACAGCGATTGGGCTCACCGACTCGTTTTGCAATAGGTTCTGGGAACAAGTTTCGAGGAACAAGGACCTGGGCCACCCCTTCTACCGGCCGCCGACGCCGTAGAGCTCCCGCAGCTCGTCGACGATCTGGCGCTCGCGGCCATCCTTGATGCCGTCGACGACGCAGGTCTCGAGATGGGACTCCAGCAGCATGGCCTCGAGCCTCTCGATGGCGCGGCGGATGGCGTGGGTCTGCTTGAGGACGTCCACGCAGTAGCGGTCGTCCTCGACCATCCTCCGCACGCCGGCCAGGTGGCCTTCGATGTAGGCCATGCGCTTGAGGGCTTGGGACCGGACGTCGCTCCGCATGGCATCCTCCTTACCCCTACCCCCTGGGTGGGGGTTGCGGCCCTATCGTACGCAGGGGCCGGGCGGGCGTCAAGGGCGCCCGCAGGCGCGTCTGGGTATAATGCTCGGTGCATCCTCTCAGCGTCGCGCATTGCGCAGGAGCGACCCGATGCCGGAGCAGGAGTTCAACCCGCAGGCCCAGGTGCGGCGGGCACAGGAGAGCGTGCAGCGACTGGCCGCGGAGCTGCACGAGATCGTCGTGGCCATGGCCCAGGAGCTGGCGCCCTTCCCCTATTTCCTGGGCAGCACCGAGGTGCGGGCCATCGAGGCGGAGCCCGGGGGCGCGCAGAAGGCGGACCGGGGCTGCATCGTCGTCTGCCCGGACGGGGAGATGTACGAGTTCTCGCTGAAGGTGCAGGCGCCGGGCGCAGGGTTCGATATGGGGCTGACGCGGGACGATTCGGTGAAGCGCGTGGAGATGCCACCCGAGGACTATATCCCGTACGCCCACCACGCCGTCCGGGAGCTGGCGGCCCTGCTGGACGAGCAGCGGCAGCGGGGGAAGAAGTACTCGTTCTGAGCCACTAGCGGCCGGACCCCCAGGCGCGGGCCCGCTCGTAGACGAGGGCGCCGAGCACCAGCGCGAAGAGGGCCCAGAGCGCCGGGTGCAGGTAGAGGGCGGCCAGGGCCGCGCCCCACGCGGCGGCGAGCGACAGCCACATCCGCAGCCGCGCCGGCACGCCGGCTACTCCAGCACGATCTCGCCGCTCTTGCCGCCGCTCTTGCGCACCAGGCGCACGGCCTCGATGCGCATGCGGCGGTCGGCGGCCTTGGCCATGTCGTAGATAGTCAGGGCGCTGACCAAAACGGCGGTCATCGCCTCCATCTCCACGCCCGTCTTGCCCGTGGTCCTGACCGTAGCCGTGATCTCGATGGCGCTTTGGGCCTCGTCGAACGCGAAGTCGACGGCGATGCCGGTCAGGAGCAGCGGGTGGCAGAGGGGGATGAGGTCTGGGGTGCGCTTGGCGCCCATGACGCCAGCCACGCGCGCGACGGCCAGGACGTCGCCCTTGGCCGTTTTGCCCGACCGGATGAGGGCCAGCGTCTCGGGGGCCATGACGACGCGCCCCTTGGCGATGGCGACGCGCTCGCTATCGGCCTTGGCGGAGATGTCGACCATACGGGCGCGGCCCTGCTCGTCCACGTGGGAGAGGGCGGGGCGTCCTGCGCCAGCCGCGGCGGAGCCCCGGCCTGTCGGGGTGGGGTGAGGTCGATGCGAGCCCCGCGCAGCATCGGCAGGCGAAGCGTGCTCGCTCGAGCCAAGGGACCCCGACGCGTCGGGGTTGGCGGCGCCCCTGCCGGCGGCGCGGCTGGTGGCCAGGCGGTCGGCCTCCTCCTGGACGGGGTGACCGTCGTGGCCTTTGACCCACTGGAAGCCGGCCTGGCGCTCGGCCACCAGCGCATCGAGCTTGGCCCACAGGTCGAGGTTGACGCGCCGCTTCCAGCCCTTGGTCATGGTGTTGACTAGGTACTCGCTATCGCTGTAGACGGTCACAAGCGAGCCCGGGGCCGTGCGCGAGAGCCCCTCGATGGCGGCCTGGACCTCCATGCGCTGGTTCGTCGTCCCCTGGATGGGCCCGCCGGAGTAGGCGGTCCGGCGTCTGTCCTCGATGACGATGGCCGCCCAGCCGCCGGGGCCCTTGGGGTTATTGAGGCACGCCCCGTCCGTGTAGATCTCGATCATAGCTTCAGGTTACGTCTGCCCTGGCTAGCGTACAAGTCGATCTTGGCGCTTCGCCAACTCCGCGACAATCGCCCGCGCGCCGGCCATAGCCCGGCCCCGGTGGCTGATGCGGTTCTTCTCGTCCAGGGGGAACTCGGCCATGTGCCGCCCCAGCTCGGGGAGGAAGAAGACGGGGTCGTAGCCGAAGCCGCCCTGGCCCCGTGGCTCGCGGGCGATCACGCCCTCGCAGGTGCCCTCGCTGGTCCGCACCTCGAGATCGGGCGTGGCGACGGCGATGACGCAGCGGAAGCGGGCCCCTCGCCGCCCCTCGGGCACGCCCGCGAGCTGTTGAAGCAGATAGCGGACGCGCTCCTCGTCGGAGGCGCCCTCGCCGGCGTAGCGGGCCGAGCGGGGGCCGGGCTCGCCGCCCAGGGCGTCGACCTCGAGGCCCGAGTCGTCGGCCAGGGTAAGCATCCCCGAGCGGCGGGCGTACTCGCGGGCCTTGAGCACGGCGTTCTCGGCGATGGTGGCGCCCGTCTCCTCCACGTCCGCCTCGATGCCGGCCTCGGCGAGGGTGACGGGCTCGACGGGGAGGCCCCGCGCCATCTCGGCGTACTCACGGAGCTTGCCTTTGTTGGTGGTGGCGATGAGAAGTTTCAGCATGACGACGGCCGAGATTGCCACCCCTCGGAAAGACTCGGGGCAGGCTCTGTCCCGATTGCATCGGGACTCCTCGCAATGACACAAAGGGGGCGGAGCTTGCCTTTGTTCGTGGTGGCGATGAGGAGTTTGCTGCCGATGACCTAACCCCCGGCCCCTTCCCTACAGGGAAGGGGTGAATCCGCAGGTCGCCTCACCACCCGGCTACCCGCCGATCTGGTACATCTCGATCTTCTTGCCGGCGGGCCGCGTGAGGGAGGCGCGGATTTCGGAGTAGCGGTCGGTCCGGGCGGCCCAGACGCCGGAGAGGAGCGAGAGCAGGTCGTCGTCCGAGGCCCCAGCGCGCAGCGGCCCGCGCACGTCGCGCCCCTGGGTACCGAAGAGGCAGGTGTAGACCTCGCCCTTGGGCGAAAGCCGCGCGCGCGTGCAGCTATGGCAGAAGGGCTGCGTCACCGATGAGATGACGCCGATCTCGCCCGAGCCGTCCCGGTAGCGCCAGCGCTCGGCCACCTCGCCGAAGTAGTTGGGCTCGGCGGGCTCGATGGGAAAGACGGCGTTGATGCGGGCCACGACCTCCGCTGACGGGACGACCTGGTCGAGGCGCCAGCCGTTGAGGTTGCCCACGTCCATGAACTCGATGAAGCGGACGATGACGCCCGTCCCCTTGAAGTGGCGGGCCAGGCCGGCGAGGGTGTGATCGTTGACGCCCCGCTGGACGACGGCGTCCACCTTGACGGGCGTCATGCCCGCCTCCCGGGCCGCCTCGATCCCCTCCAGCACGCGCTGGACGCCGAAGCCGCGGCCGTTCATCTGGCCGAAGATGGCGTCGTCCAGCGTGTCCAGGCTCACCGTGATGCGCTGGAGCCCGGCGTCCTTGAGGGCGCGGGCCTTGGCGGCCAGGAGGTAGCCGTTGGTGGTCACGGCCAGGTCTTCCAGGCCCTCGATGGGCGCCAGCAGGGCGACCAGGCGCTCGAGGCCCTCGCGGACCAGGGGCTCACCGCCCGTGAGCCTGATCTTGCGCGTGCCCAGCCGGACGAAGAGCCGGGCGACGCGGGCGATCTCCTCGTAGGTGAGGATCTCGCGCTTGGGGAGGAACTCGTAGCGCTCGCCGTAGACCTCGGCGGGCATGCAGTAGGTGCAGCGGAAGTTGCACCGGTCCGTGACCGAGATGCGCAGGTCGTGCAGCGGCCGCCCGAGGCGGTCGAGGGTGGTCCCGGTTCTATCAGCGGTTTTGGTTGGCATGGTGCGCCTGTGAAGGGCTCGCGCAGCCCACAACGCCCTAGTCTACCCTAACGGCGGAAATGGCGCTCGATCCGCAGATTACGCAGATTCGCACGGATTTGGATGGGGCTTGAGCCCTAACCGCCTGGCCCCCTTGCCTAAAGAGGAAGGGGGTATCGTCCCTCTCCTTGCAGGAGAGGGACAGGAGGGAGAGGGCCATACTCTTCCTGCTGTGATCACGATTGTTCGGACACCAGAAGCCCCGCAGCAAGCTGCGGGAAGCTTCATTCAGCGCCCCTAGCCGTGCATCCCAATCATAGCCAATTCCACGAAACCCAATCTAGCGAGATAGCAGGCGTCCCACACATTTGAGAAGCGCCTGGCGTTGCTGCGGTGTACTTACCGGAACCTGTTCAAAGTCCTCTCCGTTCTTTACGTCGGCATAGAGGCCGGAGGGGTCTTCGTGAAAGTGCAGGAAGGCGATGGACTTCCGGTAGAAAATCCCACGCTTCTTTTCTTTCAGTTGGGGAAAGGCCCGCAACGCGCTCAGGACATCGTCTAGGGCGTCGAGACCGGACAGGCCGACATGCTTCATGGCTCATCTCACGCAGGGATGGGCAGGCCTTAGCAGGATGCTGAAAGACACCCCCTTTAACCCCCGGCAAAGGGGCTTGGCCCCTCTGCACACCTCTTTCTCAGCACCCTGAAGGGCTCAGGCCCTACCGCTTGGCCGCCGTCTCGACGGAGGCGCCCTTCATGACCTTGCCCCGGCCGTCCTGGGGCACGCTGAATCGCTTGAGGAGGCCATCCATCGTCTGGCGGAAGCCGCTGTACTCCAGCTCGTCGTAGGGGAGCATGGCGACGCCGGACCAGCCCTGCTCGCGCATGGCGAGGGCCTTCTCCTGGGCCTTGAGGCGCACGGCGTCCCACGCCACGTTGTCGAAGAAGTCGCAGAAGCTGTCGGCGAAGTTGCCCGCGGCGTCCAGCGAGAAGCCGACGCAGGAGACGATGGGCAGGCAGTAGATGCCGGTGACGGGCGTGTTTATGGCCACCGGCATAAGGGGCATGACGTGGGAGCCCCGGGCGTCGCCGCCGACGTAGTGGGCCTTGGTGAACGCCGAGAGGATCTCCTCCGGCGCCGGGAAGAGGCCCTGGTTGCGGACGAGGGCCACCGGATCGTCCTTGCCGGTGTAGGCGCCGGCGATGTTGTGGAGGCGCGTGGCGGAGATGGAGACGGCCCATTCGCCATCGGTGCGGGAGGTGATGGACTCGATGGCGAAGCGCTCGTTGTCCCGGAGCAGCATCGCGATGTGGTAGGAGTCCTCAGGGGCGCTGAGCTCGATGACGCTATCGCCGGCGGTGTTGTTCATGTCGATGATGCGGAAGGTGAAGCCCTTGATCATCTTAGGGAGCATGAGGCCGGCACAGTACATGGGGTCGGCGAAGGTGAGGAAGAGGGGAAGGTTGTAGGCGCCGGGGCCGCACTTGTCGGCGGCGAAGACCATGAAGGACTCGGCGGGGCGGACCTTGTTGGTCTTGACCGGGTTGTGCTCGAACTCGATTTCGGCCACGGCGGGGCCGGCGCCGCGGATATTGCCGCTGGGCGCATCGACCAGCAGGTCCTGGCCGGCCCCATACAGCCCGTGGGCCGCCGCGATGCCCGTGGCATCGATAAAGGCCTTCCAGGCGAACTGGTGGATGTCCTGGTCGTTGACGCCCCGCCGGTGCGAGCAGACGATAGCGATGTCGTCGCCCGTGTGGGAGACGAAGCCATCGGCGAGGAGCCCCTTGCCGCGGGCCTCCCAGACAGCGCTGCGAACGGCCTCGAGCATCTTGGCCGAGGGCTTGGTGTGGCCGCCGATGGAGCCCACATCGGCCTTCAGGATGGACAGAGTCATCTTCATGGCACCCTCCTCAGTGACCGATCGCGGGGATGGCGCTGGCGCCGGCTCAGGCGGCGCCAGCCTTCTGGTAGGGCCGGCCGAAGGGCTGATGCTCGCCCCAGACCTGGCGCAGGGCGTCGGTGGCCTCCCCAAGCGTGGCGTGGGCGCGCACGGCATCCAGGATGTACGGCATCAGGTTCTCGCTGCCGCAGGCGGCGCGGCGCAGGCGCTCGAGGCTGGCCTCGACGGCGCTCCGGTCGCGCTCGGCGCGGACGCGGCGGAGGCGCTCGATCTGACGGCGCTCGCCCTCGGCGTCCATCTCCAGGAGCTCGATCTTCTCGGGCTCGCCGCTCCCGTACTCGTTGACGCCGACGATGACGCGCTCCTTGCGCTCCACCTCCCGCTGGTAGCGGTAGCTCGCCTCGGCGATCTCCTGGTGGAAGAAGCCGTTATCGATGCACGCGACGACGCCGCCCATGCGCTCGATCCGCCGGAAATAGTCGCAGGCCTCCGACTCAAGGCGGTCCGTCAGATGTTCGACGAAATAGCTGCCGCCCAGGGGATCGACGGTGCTGGCGACGCCGGTCTCGTGGGCGATGACCTGCTGGGTGCGCAGCGCCGTGGTCACGGCCTCCTCGGAGGGCAGCGCGTAGGCCTCGTCCTTGGAGTTGGTGTGGAGGGACTGGGCGCCGCCCAGGACGGCGGCCAGGGCCTGGATGGCCACGCGGGCCACGTTGTTCTCCACTTGCTGGGCCGTGAGGCTGACGCCGGCGGTCTGGGCGTGGGTGCGGAGCCACCAGGACCGCTCGCTCTTGGCGCCGAACCGTTGGCGCATCTCGCGGGCCCATATCCGGCGCGCGGCCCGGAACTTGGCGATCTCCTCGAAGAAATCGTTATGGACATTGAAGAAGAAGCTGAGGCGCGGGGCGAACTCGTCCACATCCATGCCGCGCTCGATGCAGGCCTGGACGTAGGCGAAGCCATCGGCCAGAGTGAAGGCCAGCTCCTGGGCCGCCGTGGAGCCGGCCTCCCGGATGTGGTAGCCGCTGATGCTGATGGGATTCCACTGGGGGACGGCCTTGATGCCGTACTCGATGGAGTCGACGACGAGGCGCATGGACTGGCCGGGCGGGAAGATGAACTCGTTCTGGGCGATGTACTCTTTCAGGATGTCGTTCTGGATGGTGCCGCGCAGCTGCGTCAGGAGCACGCCCTGCCGCTCGGCCGCCACCAGGTACATGGCCCAGATAATGGCCGCGGGGCCGTTGATGGTCATCGAGGTGCTCACCTGGGCCAGCGGAATGCCCGAGAAGAGCGTCTCCATGTCGGCGACGGATGAGACGGCGACGCCGCAGCGTCCGAACTCGCCGCGGGCCAGGGGATGGTCCGTGTCGTAGCCCATGAGGGTGGGCATGTCGAAGGCGACGGAGAGGCCGTTCTGGCCCTGGGCCAGGAGGTACTTGAAGCGCTGGTTGGTCTCCTCGGCGCTGCCGAAGCCGGCGAACATGCGCATGGTCCAGCGCCTGCCGCGGTAGCCGGTGGCGTGGATGCCGCGGGTGTAGGGGTACTCGCCCGGCAGATAGGCGCCGTCTTCGATCCCGTTGGGCTCGGCCAGGGAGGCGGGGGTGTAGACACGCTGGACGGGGACGCCCGAGATGGTCGTGAAGAGCTCCGGGCGCTCGAGAGCGTTGGCGGTGCGGTCGCGCCAGGCGGCCTCGCGGCGCCGGAACGCTCGAAGCTTGGTCTTGCTAAACACTCGGCCCCCTAGCGTTGGACCGGTGGCCCCGCGATTCCTCGCCCTCCGCGCGTCGCCCGCGACCGGAAGAGGCCGGCGATGATCGAGAAGGGCTGGTGCTGGGGCTAGTCTACCAACGGGCCGCAGGAGTGTCAATGAAGGAGGGCCGGTGCAACAGGTTTGGCCCCCTCCCTCCGACTCGCTCCCCTAAAAGCGCCCTGACAGGTTACAAGCGGCGGGGTCCTGCCCTCTCCCCCTGCCCCCTCTCCGATCCGGAGAGGGGGCAGGGGGAGAGGGCGGCAGCGCACCCCGACTTGTCGGGGCGGGGTTGGGCCCGTGCTACAATCGCCCCGCGTTCGTCTTTGTCACCACCCCGAGCAGGCCATGATCCCCCTCAAGCTCCGGCTCCGCAACTTCATGTGCTACCGGGACAACGTCCCGCCGCTCCTCCTGGATAACATCCACATCGCCTGCCTGTGCGGCCCCAACGGCGCCGGCAAATCGGCCCTCCTGGACGCCATCACCTGGGCCCTCTGGGGCGAGGCCCGCGCCCGCTCCGACGACGACCTGATCAACCTGGGGCGCGATGAGATGGAGGTGGAGCTGGAGTTCCTGGCCCGCGGGCATCGCTACCGGGTCGTCCGCAAGCGCGAGCGCTCGGCGGGCCGACGGGCCGGCAAGACCGTCCTCGAGCTCCACGCCGCCACCGGGGCGGAGCCGCCGGATGAGCCCTACCGGCCCATCACCGCCAACACCGTCCGCGAGACCCAGCGTAAGATCATCGAGCTCCTGCGCATGGACTACAAGACCTTCACCAACAGCGCCTTCCTCGTCCAGGGCCGGGCCGACGAGTTCACCCTCAAGCCGCCGGACCAGCGCAAGCAGGTGCTGGCCGAGATCCTCGACCTCGCCTACTACGACCGTCTGGAGGAGCGCGCCCGCGAGAAGGCCCGGCGCCTGCGCACCGAGCGCCACGCCCTCGAGGAGCGCATCGCCGAGGACGAGGCCGAGCTCGCCCGCCGCCCCGAGTACGAGGCCCGCGCCACCGAGGTCCAGCGCGCGCTCGATGCCGCCCAGGCCGAGCTCGAGGCCGCCCAGGCCCTGGCCCGGGAGCGCCGCGCCGCTCGCGACGCCCTCGCCCTCAAGCAGGCCATGCTGGACGACGCCCGCCACCGCCTGGCCGATCTGGGCCCGCGGACCGGGCGCCTCCGCTCAGGGGCCGCTGCCCTGGAGCGCGATGTGGCCGCCGCCGAGGCCGTCCTCGCCGAGGAAGACGCCATCGCCGATGGCCACCGCCGTCTGACGGACGCCCGCGCCCGCAAGGAGCGCCTGGATGCCGCCGCCAGGGCCTACCTCGACCTCGTCCATCGCAAGAACGACCTGGAGCGCGCCATCGAGCGGCGGCGCGCCGAGCTCGCCACCCAGGCTCGCCTCATCGAATCGCGGCTCGGCGATGCCCGGGACCGGGCCTCGGCCCTCCCTGCCCTCTCCGCCGAGCTCGCCCAGGCCCGCGAGGCCCTCGCCGCCCTCGACGCCTCCGAGCAGCGCCTCTCCACCCTCCGAGGCGAGGCCGAGGCGGCGCTCATCCGCGCCACCGGCCTGCGCGCCGCCAACGACCAGCTCCGCCAGGAGATGGACCAGGTCAAGGCGAATATGGAGCGCCTGCGGGCCGGCCACGGGACCTGTCCCCTCTGCAGCACCGACCTGGGCCAGGACCGCTGCGAGCACGTCCTCGCCGACTACCAGCGCCAGGGCGAGGAGCGGGCCGCCGCCCACCGGGCGAACCAAGCGGAGGAGCAAGGGCTCCAGGAAGCAGAGGCGCGCGTCAAGCGCGAGCTCCGGGACCTGGAGGCCCATCTCCGCGCCGAGCGGCCCCGGCTGCAGGCCCGCGTCGCCGAGCGCGAGGTCGCCGCCCGCGATGCCGCCCAAGCCCAGGAAGGGCTCCCGCGCACCGAGGCCGCCCTCGCCGAGGCCCGCGGGCGTCACGCCGAGGGCGCCTTCGCTCGCGACGACCAGCAGGCCCTCGAGGGGGTGACGGCCGCCATCGCCGCCCTCGCCTACGACCGAGCGGCCCACGAGGCCGCCGAGTCGGAGCGGGTGCGCCTCCAGCCCTTCGAGGAGCGGCGCCGCGCCCTGGACGAGGCGCGCCGCCGGCTCCCCCAGGACCGGACGGCCCTCCACGACGCCCACGACGAGCTCGAGCGCCTGGACGCCGAGGCCTCGCGGCTGGGCGCCGATGCCGAGAGACTCGCCCGGGAGACCGCCTCCCTCCCGGCCATCGCGCGGGAGCTCGAGGCCGCCGAGGCGCGCCAGGGCGACGCCTCGGCCCAGGCCGGCGGCCTGCGCCAGGCCCTGGGCGCCGCCCGCCGCGACCTCGACCTCCTCGATCAGCGCCAGCGCGAGTGGGCCGCCCGCCGCGAGAGCCTCGCCCGCGCCGCCGACGAGCTGGGCGTCTACGACGAGCTCGCCACCGCCTTCGGCGGCCGCGGTCTCCAGGCCCTCATCATCGAGTCGGCCCTGCCGGAGATCGAGGACGAGGCCAACCGGCTCCTGGGCCGCATGACAGACAACCGGATGCACGTGAAGCTCGATACGCAGACCGGCTACAAGACTAAGGAGGGCGTCAAGGAGACGCTGGAGATCGCCATCCACGATGGGGAGTACACCCGCAGCTACGAGACCTTCAGCGGTGGCGAGACCTACCGCATCAACCTGGCCCTGCGCATCGCCCTCTCACGCCTCCTGGCGCGGCGCGCCGGCGCCCCCCTGCCGACGCTCTTCATCGACGAGGGCTTCGGCACCCAGGACCCGGCCGGGCGCGACAAGGTCGTCGAGGCCATCAACGCCATCCGCGACGACTTCGCGTGCATCATCGTCATCACCCACATCGACGAGCTCAAGGAGCAGTTCCCCACCCGCATCGAGGTCGAGCGGACGCCCGAGGGCTCCACGTTCTGGCTGAGCTGACCCGCTGCGCCGTGGCGCCACCAGCACCCCATGCTATAATCCTGGGCGCTTCGCCCCGACGAGTCGGGGCCGGCCCTCCGCCCGAGGCCCCGCCGATCGATGGAAACGCCCACCGTGGACCTCCTCCTCGCCGGGGCCGCCAAGATCGGCGTCGCCCTCAGCCCGCGCCAGGCCGAGCAGTTCGAGCGTTTCGGCCGCGCGCTCCTCGACTGGAACCGGCGCATGAACCTCACCGCCATCGACTCCTGGGACGACATCCAGACCAAGCACTTCCTGGACTCGCTCACGGTCGCCCTGGCCCTCCCCGGCCGGCTGGGCCCTTCCGCGCGCCTGCTGGACGTGGGCGCCGGCGCCGGGTTCCCCGGAATCCCCCTCAAGATCGCCTTCCCCGGCATGCTCCTAACGCTCCTGGAGGCGACGCGGAAGAAGTGCGCCTTCCTCCGGCACGTGGTGGCTGAGCTGGAGCTTGTGGGCGTCGAGGTCATCGCCGGGCGAGCCGAGGACGTGGCGCGGGATCCCGGGCGGCGCGAGGCCTACGAGATCGTCGTCGCGCGGGCGCTGGCGCCCATGCCCACCCTGGCCGAGCTGACGCTGCCCTTCTGCGCTGTGGCCGGGACCGTCGTCGCCATGAAGAAGGGGGAGATCGCGAGCGAGCTGACGCGCGCCCGGCGGGCCATCGAACTCCTCGGCGGGCGGCTGCGCGAGGCGCGGCCCGTGGCCGCGCCGGGCCTGGAGGACGGACGCATCCTCGTCCTCATCGACAAGGTCGCGCCGACGCCCGGCGCCTACCCCCGCCGCGCCGGCGTCCCGGCCAAGCGCCCCCTGTCCTGAGAGGCCGTGGCACCGGACATGGCCAACGAGGACGAGACCCCTTCCACAGGCTCAGAGCAGGCCCTGGAAGCCACCGGCGCCCGCCCGCCGTCCATCCGGAGACGCACCCTCACCCTCGCGACCCTCATCAGCCTGGCCGTCGCCGTCCTGCTCATCGTCTTCCTGCTCGCCCGGTTCGATATCGACCTCGGCGACACCTGGCGCAAGGCCCGGGACGCGCAGCCAGGGCTCCTGGCCGCCGCCTTCGCCGTCTACTACCTCACCTTTCCCCTGCGCGGCTACCGGTGGCGCGTCCTCCTGGACAACGCCCGCGCCTGGCCCGATCCGGCGAGCCCGAAGCCGGGGCCGCTCCCCATGGGCGAGATGGTGCTCATTAGCTGGTTCGTCAACTCCATCACGTGGCTCCGTCTGGGGGACGCCTACCGCGCCTACAACGTGGCCTCTCGGTTTGGCATCAGCTTCTCCACCAGCGTGGGCACGGTGGTGGCCGAGCGCGCCGTCGACATCGGCATCGTCGCGGCGCTGCTCTTGGTCGCGGGCGTGGGCCTGCTGCGCGGCGGCTCGGCCGAGGAGGCCGGCGCCGTGCTGGTGGGCGCCACGGGCGTGGCGGGCGCCGCGGCCCTCGCCCTCCTCACCATGCGCCTCTTCGGCGTGCGCATCGCCCGGTTCCTCCCTCGGCGGCTCCAGCGGGCCTACACCCGGTTCGAGCAGGGGACGCTGGGCGGCCTGCGCAGGCTGCCCCTTCTGATCGCGCTGAGCGCGGCCATCTGGCTCATGGAGTCGGCGCGCCTCTATCTGGTCGTCGAGGCGCTGGACCTGGACGTGAGCCTCTCGCTCGTCCTCTTCGCCGCCCTGGCCCACTCGCTCCTGACCACGATCCCGTTCACGCCGGGCGGCCTCGGCTTCGTCGAGCTGGGGCTCACCGGCCTCCTGGCGCTGGAGCTCCCGCGGGACGATGCCGCGGGCATCACACTGCTGGACCGGTCGATCACCTACCTGAGCATCGTCGTGATCGGCGGCGCCCTCTTCGCTCTGCGCCAGGCGGTGAGCATGAGACGCGCCGCGGCCAAGAGAGCGCCCAAGTCCGAGGCGGAGTAGGGGCGTGGCTCTGTCACTACAGCGCCGCCCCTTTCTCGCGCAGCCGCCGGATATCCAACGGCGAGTAGCCCAACTCCCGCAGCACCTCCTCCGTGTGCTCGCCCTTCACGCCCGCGAACCGCCGCAGCGAGGCCGGCGTCTCCGAGAGCTTCACCGGAAAGCCCACCTGCCGCGCCCTGCCCGCCTGCGGGTGCTCCAGCTCCAGCGCCATCTTGCGGTGGAGGACCTGCGGGTCGGAGAAGACCTCGTGGAGGTCGTAGATCTTGGTGACGCACGTCTCCTCGCCGGCCAGCAGGTCGTGCCACTCCTGCGCCGTCCGGGTCCTAAAGGCGGATCGGAACGCCTCCTCGATCTCGGCCCGGCGCTCGGGATCGTGCTGGCGCCCGGCCAGGTCGGGCCGGCCGATGAGCCTGCACACGTTCTCGAAGAAGTAGGGCTCGTTGGCGCCCACGGCCACCCACCGGCCGTCCTTGCACTGGTACACCTGATAGTGGGCCACGCCGCCGTTCAGTCGCATCGACGCGGGACGCGGCACCTCCCCGTCCTTGAAGTACTGCTGGGTGAACTGCACGAGCAGCGAGAGCACCCCGTCCGTCATGGAGATGTCCACGAACTGCCCCCGGCCCGTCCGCTCCCGGGCCAGCAGCGCCGTGAGCACGCCGATGATGGCGAACTGGGCCCCGCCGGCATAGTCGGCCAGGAGGTTTCCGGGGATGGCCGGCGTGCCGTCGCGCTGGCCGATGAGCCCCAGTGCGCCCGCCACCGAGATGTAGTTGATGTCGTGGCCGGCGCGCTGGGCGTAGGGCCCGTCCTGCCCGTAGCCCGTCAGCGAGCAGTAGACGATGCGCGGGTTGACGGCGCGGCAGCTCTCGTAGTCGACGCCGAGGCGCTGGGCGACGCCGGGCCGCGAGCCCTCCAGCACCACGTCGGCCCCCGCCACGAGCTTCAGGAAGACCTGCCGCGCCTCGGCGTCCTTGAGGTTGAGCGCGATGCGCCGCTTGTTCCGCTCGAGCGCGTTGAAGGCGGAGCCGCGCGCATCCTCCATCGCCTTGTACTCCAGCGGCGCCTCCTTGAAGCCCGCCCGCCGCCCGCTGACCGCCGGCTCCTCGATCCGGACCACCTCCGCCCCCATGTCGCCCAGGTACATGGAGACGTAGAACCCCGGCGCGTACCGGGAGAGGTCGACGACCTTGATGCCTTCCAGGGCCATGGCCATGGCAATGCCTCCGCGGGCGCGGGCCGCTCGAAGGGGTCTGACGCCAGCGCCCCGGCCTGTCACTCTAGCACACCCTCGGCGGCCAGCTCCGCCAGCTCGCCGTCCGGGTAGCCCAGGAGCTCCTTCAGGACCTGCTGGGCGTGCTGGCCCAGGCACGGGCCGGTCGTACGGCCAGGGTGCGACCCCGGCCTGTCGGGGCGCCCCGGCGGCTCGACCTTGACGACGTCGGCGCCCAGGTCGGCCAGGAAGCGGCCGCAGAGAGCGCCCTCGTCGCCGGCCAGGTCCAGGGCGCGCAATCCACCAAGGAGGGAGTCGGAGTCCAGGGGGCCCCCCGGCTCGTGGGTTCGCAAGGTTTGGCCAGTATAGGGGCGGGCGGTCCGAGGGTCAACGCGCGCTTGAAGCGAGGGCCGTGTTTCTGCTATAGTCTCTTCTGTTGTGGGCCAGTGGCGCAGTTGGTAGCGCGCCTCAATGGCATTGAGGAGGTCAGGGGTTCGAATCCCCTCTGGTCCACCACCCTCTCGCCCCGGTCGGCGGCGCCTCTATCCCTTCGGCGCGCGGTAGAGGCTCCCTGGCGGCGCCCCCGCCTTGCCTCCCTTTCCCCCTTCTTGTACCCTGTCCCTAGTTCCTAGTCCCCTGTTCCTACCCATGACCCTTCCTGAGCTCTCCATCGCCGGATCGACGGCCGTCGTCACGGGCGCCAGCCGAGGCATCGGCCGCTCGATCGCCCTCACCCTGGCCGAGGCCGGCGTGGACCTCTGCCTCGCCGCCCGCAACGAGGAGGCCCTGGAAGAGGTCGCGGGCCAGGTCCGTGCCCTGGGCCGCCACTGCCTTCCGGTCCGGACCGACATCACCCGCGAGGCGGACGTCGAGGCCATGGCCCGGCGCGCCATCGCCGAGCTCGGCCACGTCGACATCCTCGTCAACAACGCGGGCGTCGCCGTCGTCAAGCCCATGGTGCCGCTCCCCGGATTCAGTCCGCCCACCGCCCAGGAGCTGCCCAACTTCTTCGAGCCCACCTCCATCGCTGAATGGGACCGGGCCATCGACACCAACCTCAAGGGAGCGTTCCTGTGCATGCGGGCCCTGGGGCCCCACATGATCGAGCGGCGGAGCGGCCGCGTCATCAACATCTCGTCCATCAACGCCGTCAAGACGGGCAGCTACCGCTTCACCTACGACGTGAGCAAGGCCGGCCTCGCCCAGCTCACCCGGTCCATAGCCGTCGAGTGGGCGCGCTACGGCATCACCGTGAACGCCGTCGGCGCCGGCTACGTCCACACGGAGCTGACGGAGATCCAGATGCGCGACGAGCGGATCCGCTCGAAGATCCTCGCGCAGGTCCCGCTTCGCCGCCTGGCCACGGAGCGGGAGGTGGCGCTGCTGGTGGCCTACCTGGCATCGCCGGCGGCCGCCTACATGACGGGGCAGACGGTCTTCCTGGACGGCGGCATGCTGGCGTAGCGCGAGGCCTCACCCCGGTCTTCGGCCTGCCCCTCTCCCTCCGGGAGAGGGGACATCGTAGGGGCGGGTTTGAAACCCGCCCCTACGCAGAGGGTCAGGTCGATGGGGTGAGGCGTTGCCACTGGTGGTACCATGGCGTCATTCGCGTAGGGGCACGGCGCGCCGTGCCCCTACCCTGTCCGTCCCACGGGTTCAACGCTCGATGCAGAGCGCAGCAGGTACGCCGCCAAGGAGGCGCCCATGAAAGCAGCAGTGCTCTACGAAGCCAAAAAGCCCCTCGCCGTCGAGGAGCTGGACCTCCAGGAGCCGGGCCCCGGCGAGGTCCTGGTCAAGCTCATGGCCAGCGGCGTCTGCCACTCGGACTGGCACGTCGTGAAGGGCGAGTGGCCCATGATGCCGCTGCCCGCCGTCCTGGGGCACGAGGGCGCGGGCGTGGTCGAGGCGATGGGGCCGGGCGTCGCCGGCGTCCAGCGCGGCGACCACGTCATCCTCTCCTGGAAGACGAGCTGCGGCCTCTGCGAGGCATGCCAGATGGGCTGGCCCAACATCTGCGAGCGGAACATCGCCGCGCGGGCCAAGCCCGCCACCCGCCAGGGCCGCAAGATCGATCAGATGGCCGGCCTGGGGACCTTCGGCTCCTACACCGTCGTCCCAGAGGTGGCCGCCGTCAAGATCGATAAGGACATCCCGTTTCCCCAGGCGGCCCTGGTGGGCTGCGGCGTGACGACGGGCGTGGGCGCGGCCATCAACACCGCCCAGGTGCGGCCGGGGAGCACCTGCGCCGTCTTCGGCGCCGGCGGCGTCGGCCTCAACTGCATCCAGGGCTGCGCCATCGCCGGCGCTACGATGATCATCGCCGTGGACCTCCTGGACAACAAGCTGGAGATGGCCCGCCAGTTCGGCGCCACCCACACCGTCAACAGCTCCAGGGAGGACCCCGTCGCCCGGATCAAGGAGCTCACCGGCGGCAAGGGCGCCCACTACGCCTTCGAGTGCATCGGCCTCAAGCCGGAGCCCTTCGTCCAGAGCATCCTCTGTACCCGCCGGCGCGGGATCACCGTCTGGGTGGGCCACGCGCCCGTGAACACGCCCGTCACCATCGATGCCCGCGATCTGATCCTGGAGAAGAGCGTCATCGCCTCCATGTACGGCACCGCCCGGCCTCAGATCGAGTTCCCCAAGCTGCTGAACCTGTACAAGGCGGGGAAGCTCAAGCTGGACGAGCTCATCACCCGCCGCCTGCGCCTCCCGGAGATCAACACGGCCTTCGACCTCCTCTCCAAGGGGGCCGTGGCCCGCAGCGTCATCTCCTTCGAGTGACGCCAGCGGCCCACGCGGGCCCACGCGCGCTTCCGTTGACAAGGGCGATGCACCAGGGCTACAATTCCTAGGCCGGACTCACTGCGCCCCGGCGCACCGCGCCCGGGGAGGGACAACGCAATCTATGCTACGCATCCGACTCCGCCGCATGGGCGCGCGCCACCAGCCCAGCTACCGCATCGTCGTGGCCGACTCCAGGACGCCGCGCGACGGCAGGTTCAACGAGATCATCGGCTTCTACAACCCGCTCCCCGACCCGCCTGTCGTTCAGATCGACGCCGAGCGCGCCGCCTACTGGATTACCCGTGGGGCCCGGCCATCCGAGGCCGTCGCCCGGTTCCTCCAGCGCCCCAAAGCCACCAAGGAGGAGCCACCCAAGAACGGTGAAGGCGGATGAAGGAGCTGATCGAGTACATCGCCAAGGCCATCGCCGATCATCCCGAAGCCGTCGTCGTCACCCAGACCGAGGAGGAGGACCGGACGGTCATCCGCCTGGAGGTGGCCCCGGAGGACAAGGGCAAGGTGATCGGCCGCGAGGGCCGCGTGGTCCAGGCGATGCGCACGCTGCTCCGGGTGGCGGCGGTCAAGAAGGGCACCCGCGCCAACCTCGAGATCACGTAAGCGCTGATACCCCCCGCATAGCCGCCTCCTCCGCCCCCCGTCCAGCCGCACCACGCCGCTCCTCGGAGCCCTTCGCCATCGCCAGGAAGCCTCAGCCGTTCGTCCCCGTCGCGCGCATCCTGAGCCCGAGGGGCCTCCAGGGCCACTTCCACGTCCAGGAGCTTACCGATAGCTCTGAGCGGTTCGCCCCGGGCAGCCGCCTCTACGTCCGCGCCGTTCCCCACACCGTCGAGGCCAGCCGGGTCGTTGGCGGCCATCGCATGGTGAAGCTGAAGGGCGTCGACTCCCCGGAGGCGGCCAAGGCCCTCGCCGGCGCCACTCTCGAGGTCCTCGAATCGGACCTCAGGCCGCTGCCGGACGGCACCTACTACCACTACCATCTGCTGGGCATGCGGGTCGTCTCCATCCATGGCGAGGACCTGGGCGAGATCGCCGAGATCGTCGACACCGGCGGCAACGACGTCTACGTCGTCCGCGGCCAGCGGGGCGAGCTGCTCCTGCCGGCCACCACGGACGTCATCAAGGACGTGGATGTGGCCGCCGGCCAGATGACCGTGGAGCTGCTGCCGGGGCTGATCTAACCTGCCACCCTTCTGGTCGTTGCGAGTCCGCCTCACCCCCTTCCCCGGCTGGGGCTTTGCCTCAAATGTCATTCTTCGCCCCGACAAGTCGGGGCGAAGAATCTGGGGCCGGGGAGGGACCCCACCCCAGACCCTTCGGGCGCGGACGCCCTCAGGGTGACAGTGAAGCACTCACTGCAAGGCTCAGCAGGTCCTGACCTGTGCTAGAATCACGCTGCACTCCTTGAGGTTGTGACCCATGGCTGGCCATTCAAAGTGGAAACAGATCAAGCGCAAGAAGGGCGTCACGGACGCCCGGCGCGGCCAGCTCTTCACCAAGCTCGCCCGCGAGATCACCGTCGCCGCCCGCGAGGGCGGGTCCGATACCACCGCCAACTTCCGCCTGCGCCTCGCCATCCAGCGCGCCCGCGATCAGAACATGCCCGTGGCCAACATCGAGCGAGCCACCAAGCGCGGCAGCGGCGAGGGCGCCGCCCACGAGACCTTCGCGGCGGTCACCTACGAGGGCTATGCCCCCGGCGGCGCCGCCATCCTCGTCGAGGCCATGACCGATAACCGCAACCGCACCGTCTCTGAGGTGCGGCGCGTCTTCAGCCGCCTCGGCGGCAACATGGGCGAGGCCGGGTCCGTGGGCTGGCTCTTCCAGTCCACGGGCGTCATCTCGGGCGATGCGCCCGCTGGCGCCGCCGAGGCCGTGGCCCTGGCCGCCATCGACGCCGGCGCCGACGACGTCAAGACCGATGGCGACTCCTTCGAGGTCTACGCCGCCCACGACAAGATCGAGCCCGTCCGCGCCGCCCTCGAAAAGGCCGGGGCCGCCATCGCCTCCGCCGAGCTCCAGATGGTCCCCAAGAGCCCCATGCCTCTCGATCCCGCCGCCGCCGAGAGGACGCTGCGTCTCCTCGATAGCCTCGAAGAGCTGGACGACGTCAACAAGGTCTACACCAACGCCGACTTCCCGGAGGCCGTCCTGGCCCACATGGCCAAGGCCGGCTAGCCCGCCACTTGCCCGTTCGCCCGCTGCCCTCTCTTGGCTATAATGGGTCTCACATTCCAGTACGAGGGGCCTGCGTGCGCGTCCTGGGGATCGATCCGGGCACGATTCGGATGGGCTACGGCGTCATCGACGAGGATGGCGGCGAGATGGCGCTGGTGGCCTCGGGCGTCCTGTCGGCGCCCGCCCGCGACCCCATCGAGCGGCGCCTGTGGCGGCTCTACGAGGGCCTGCAAGGGCTCATCGCCGACTACCGGCCCACGGCCATGGCCGTCGAGGAGCCGTTCGTCGTGCAGGGGCCACGCCGGTCGGCCATGGCCGTGGGCGAGGCCCGCGCCATCGCCCTGCTGGCCGCTGCGGGCCACGGCATCCCCGTCGCCCAGTACACGCCGGCCAAGGTCCGCCGCACCGTGGCCGACTACGGCGCCGGCGGCAAGGAGCAGGTGCGCGACATGGTCGGCCTCCTGCTGCGCGAACTCATGGACGAGGTCCCTCTCGACGCCTCCGACGCGCTCGCCGTGGCCATCTGCCATCTGCGCTACGCCGCCCTTGAGAGGCTCCTGGCCGGCCAGGACGGGGGCGGAGAGGCTCGCCCACGGCGCGCCAGGGGCCGGGCCGGAGGCGCCACGCCTTGATCGCCTCCATCGAGGGCGTGCTGGAGGCGATGGGGCCCGACTACGCCATCGTGAAGGTCGGCGGCGTGGGCATCCACGTCTTCGTCCCGACCCATACGCTGGCGAGCCTCGGGGGCCCGGGGCGGCGCGTACGGCTCCACACGCACCTCCATCTCCGCGAGGAGGTCATCGCCCTCTATGGTTTCGCCGAGCCCGCCGACCTCCGGCTATTCCGGCTGCTCATGGACGTCTCGGGCGTGGGGCCCCGGACGGCCCTCAAGATGCTCTCCGTCACGCCGGCCGACGAGCTGGCCGCCGCCATCATCCGCGAGGACATGGCGGCCCTCACGCGCATCCCCGGCATCGGGCGCAAGACGGCCTCGCGCCTGGCCCTCGAGCTCAAGGCGACGCTGCAAAAGGAGTGGGCCGTGGCGCCCGGCGCGCCCGCCAGCCCCATCGACGACGACGCGGTAGCGGCCCTCGCCACCCTGGGCTATAGTCAGTCCGAGGCGCGCGGCGCCCTGGCCGCCGTCGAGAACGCCGGCGAGTTGGCCCTGGAGGAGAAGGTGGCCCAGGCCCTCCAGCGCATGGGCCGGCGTTGAGGCCGAGGTGAGCCCCATCCCCCCTCTGCGCCGCAGCGAGGGCAGGCGCCCACCATCAAGGCGATGCTTCGCCGCCTCGCCGGGGACCGGCGGGCGCCGCGCCGGCGATCGAGAGCGTAGCCGGGCCCGCGGGAGAGGAGCGCCATGCCGTACGAGGAGTTCAATGCGCCATTTGTGCGGGCCGCCCTGGCCGAGATCGACGCCTGGGCCGGGCCAGGCAGCGGCCTCGCGCTGGAGAAGCTGGGACGGCTCATGTGGCGCATCAAGCTGGGCGGGCCCGATGGGCCCCAGGTCCTCTTCCTGCGCCCTGCGCCCGCCGCAACGTACCTGGAGCCGTATCTCAACGAGCCCTCGGACGACGAGGTGGCCCAGCTGAAGGCGCGCTTCACGAACCCGGTGGATGTGGTCTTCCCCTACCTGCGCGGCGGTCGAGGGCGCGGCGCGCTCCTCCGGATTCGCAACGAGGCCGACCTGCGCGCGGTGCGGGAGGTGGTGACTGGCAGGGCGCGGGCGGGGACGGCAGGCTGATCCCGAGACGGGCCCAACTCCCGAGGTGCCTGTGGCTCCGTTTACGCCCAGCCCGCGCCGACCTCCTTGAGCTGGGCCACCGTCCTGATCGTGCGGTCTGGTTGGATCGATGACGCCTTTGGCAGGCCCGCGGCCGCCCAATCGACCCAAACGCTGTGGATGCCCAGCCGGTTCGCCGGCGCGATGTCCCACTCCAAATTGTCCCCGACCGACCAGCCGTCTCGAGCTTGCACACCCAGCTCCTTCAGCACTCCTTCGAACACCCTCGGGTCCGGCTTACCCGCACCCCTCTCACCTTCAACCCAGATGGTCTCGAAATACCGTGTCAGCGCGAATCTCTCGACCTTGGCACGTTGGCCCTTGGCGGCTCCGTTGGTCATCAATCCAAGTCTGATGCCTAGCCCTTGGAGCCACCGCAGGGTCTCCAGCGCGCCTTCGAACGGCTTCACGGCGGCATCCCGCACCGCCGTATAGTCCGATGCGATCCGTTCGGTCAAGGCGTTGTCCCTTACCCCCAGCCCCAGGAGCGCATCAGAGACGACATGCCGTCTTGCCCAGGCCAGGTCCAATCGCCCGCGCCGGCTATTCGCCGGGTCGAGCCAGAACCCAGCGCGGCTCTTCGCGATCGCCTCTAGCACCTGGTTCGCCGAGACCCCTGGCATCGCTCCCGCGGCGGCTTCGCACGTCTTCCGCCACGACGAAGCTGCGTGGACCTCGAACTCGAGGATCGTGTCGTCCAGATCGAAGAGGATGGCCTTAGGCTTGGGGCTCGTTAACGGAACGCCCATCGAGACAGCCTCACAACTCGACCTCCTTCACGTCCGCGCTCACCCGCAGCCGCGGCTCCGTCAGCGCCTGCACCTCCTCCGGTGTGAAGCCCGGCGCCACCTCCCGCAGCGCCAGCCCCTCCGGCGTCACCTCGATCACCGCCAGATCGGTCACGATCAGATCGACGCACCCCAGCCCCGTCACCGGATAGCGGCACTCCTTCACGATCTTCGGCTCGCCCTCGCGCGTCGTGTGCTCCATCACCACGATCATCCGCTTGGCCCCGGCGGCCAGGTCCATGGCGCCGCCCACGTTCCCGATCCCCCGCTCCGGCAGGAACCAGTTGGCGAGATCGCCCCTCTCCGAGACCTGCAACGCCCCCAGCACCGTCAGGTCCACGTGCCCGCCCCGGATCATGGCGAAGGCCTCGGCCGAGCTGAAGTAGGACATCCCCGGCAGCGGCGTCACGAACTGCCCCCCGGCGTTGATCAGGTTGATATCGCCCTCGGCGTCGCCCAGCACGGGCCCGAAGCCCAGCACGCCGCTCTCGCTGTGAAAGATCACCTGCCGTCCCTCCGGGATGAAGTTGGAGGCGAGCGTCGGGATGCCGATGCCCAGGTTCACCACGAACCCGTCCTGGAACTCCCGCGCCACCCGCATGGCCATCGTCTCCCGGTCCAGCCGCTGCTTCATCGCCCCTCCTTGGCCCTGACCACGATCCGCTTGACGTAGAGCCCCGGCGTCCCGACGCACTCCGGGTCCAGCCCGCCCGGCTCCACCACCTCGTCCACCTCGGCGATGGTGATCCGCGCCGCCGCCGCCATCAGCGGGTTGAACGTCCGGGACGTGCCTCGATAGACCAAGTTCCCGAGCCGGTCGGCCTTGTGCGCGCGGATGAGGGCGAAGTCGGCGGTGAGGGCGTGCTCCAGCACGTGCGGCCGCCCGTTGAACACCCGGACCTCCTTGCCCTCGGCGAGCTTTGTTCCGGCCGCCGTGGGCGTGTAGAACGCCGCGATGCCGGCGCCGCCGGCCCGGATCCGCTCGGCGAAGGTGCCCTGGGGCGCCACCTCCAGCTCCACCTCGCCGGCGCGCCACGCCCGCTCGAAGGGCCCCTTGACCGAGGGCGAGCGCGGCACCGGGAAGGTGGCGATCGCCCTCCGCACCTGCCGGTTCTCGTAGAGGACGCTGGGATTGACCGCCTGCTGGCCCCGGCGCGCGCCGAAGCCGGGGAGCCCCGCCGTGTTG
>CAZKTO010000003.1:83803-84097 GCA_964555685.1 uncultured Dehalococcoidia bacterium | reverse complement strand
GGACGGTGCCGCCCAGCTTGTCCATGGCCACGCCCTGCCGCTTGCCCAGGGCGATGTAGAGGGCCAGGAGGATGGGCGCCGTGGCGTTGATGGTCATGGAGGTGGTGACCTTGTCCAGCGGGATGCCGTTGAACAGGACCTCCATGTCCGTCACCGAGCAGATGGGGACGCCGACCTTACCCACCTCGCCGCGCGCCATGAGGTGGTCCGAGTCGTAGCCGGTCTGGGTGGGCAGGTCGAAGGCGACGGAGAGGCCGGTCTGCCCCTGGTCGAGGAGGTAGCGGTAGCGCTTGT
>CAZKTO010000003.1:70186-83772 GCA_964555685.1 uncultured Dehalococcoidia bacterium | reverse complement strand
CCGCGGGTGAAGGGGTACTCGCCGGGGTAGCCGATGTCGCGCTCGTAGTCGATGCCCTGGGCGTCCTCGGGCGTGTAGACGACGTCGACGTCGTATCCGGAGGAGCCCTTGAAGCCCTTTTGGCGCTCGGGGACGCGCTTGACGGAGGGCTCGTAGGCGCGCTTGCGCCAGGCCTGCTTGCCGCCGGTTGTCGAGGTCATGGCCGCTCCTCGCCGCTCGGCCGTCGGGTCCGTGACAACAGAGTAGGGACGGTGCGTTGACGGGTGGCGTCGGCAATCAGGAGTGTACCTGATGCCAGAAGTGGGTGTCAACGCGCGGGGCGCATGCCCTCACCCCGGTCCGCCTGAGGTGGACCACCCCTCTCCGAGCCGGAGAGGGGCTGGGGGTGAGGGATGCCTTCGCGACTAGACTGGCGCTCGCATGTAGCGGTACAATGCCGAACGTCCCGCCCGGGCCGTCGGGAGCCGTGGGACGCGAGGAGGCAATGATGAAATTCTACACCTTCCATCTCGTTCACTGGCCCGAGGGCTGGACGCATCAGCAGGTCTACAAGTACGAGATGGAACTCATTGAGTACGTCGAGGAGCTGGGTTTTGACGGCGTCTGGATCGCCGAGCACCACTTCCGCAACTATGGCATCTGCTCCAACATCATGCCCTTCGCCAGCTTCGTGGCCGCCCGGACGACCAGGATCAAGATCGGCTCGGCGATCGTCGTCCTGCCGTTCCACAACCCCCTGCGAGCGGCCGAGGATGCGGCCATGGTGGACGTGCTGAGCAACGGCCGCCTGATGTACGGCTTTGGCCGCGGCTACCAGTCCATCGAGTTCAACGGGTTCAACATACCGCTGGCTGAGGCCCGCGAGCGCACCGACGAGGCCATCGATATCATGAAGCTCGCCTGGACCAAGGACCACTTCTCCTACAAGGGCAAGTGGACGAGCGTCGACAACGTCAACGTCCTCCCCAAGCCGGTCCAGAAGCCGCACCCGCCCATGTGGACGGCCGCCGTGAGCCCGGAGACCGTCGGGCATTACGCCCGGAGAGGCATTCCGTTCATCGTCGATCCCCTCGCCACATTCAGCAAATGCCGCCGCGCCTCCGACGAGTGGAAGAAAGTCGCGGCGGAGAACGGGCACGACGTCAGCCAGACGGAATTCGGCGCCATGCGCGGCCTCGTCATCGCCGAGACGGAGAAACAGGCCTGGGAGCTGGCGGAGCACGCCCGCGACTCGCAGAAAGACACCAGCATCATCAACCTGGAGAGCGCCCCCATCGAGAAGACGGGCGAGTTCGCCGCCGGCTACTACTACTGGAAGGACCGTTACCTGGGCAAGAACCAGCAGATCGGCCCCGAGTTCTTCTGGGAGCGGATGTGGGTGGCCGGCGATCCGGAGCGCGTCACCCGCATCGTCCAGGACATGGAGGCGATGGGGTTCAGACACATCATGTTCAACCTGGGCCACGCCCCGTACACATCCCTGGAGGAGAACAAGCGCCGCCTGAAGCTCTTTGCCGAGGGGGTCATGCCCAGGTTCCGGCAGAAGGCGCAGGAGAAGGCCAAGGCGAAGGCTCGGTAGGGGGCGGCGAGTACGGCAGCGAACATCCCCTACTCCAGGCCCGGTATGTCGATGGGCGGATAGTAGTGGGTTGTCGCGGGCAGGGAGCGGAGCGCCCGGATGAAGCGCTCGCCGCCCTGGCTGCCGGGGACCTCCAGGTCCCCTGACTGGCGCAGGAACGACCAGCTCTCCGGCCTCAGCTCCGCCGCCTTGGCCATGAGGCGCTGGCCCTCATCCTTGCGGCCATGGGCGTGGAGATAGCTCCCCAGGCGGAAGTAAGCCAGGGCCTCGGCGTGCCGGTCGCTGGGGAGGCGCATGCGGTCGAGCGCCTGGGCCGGTGAGTAGGCGAAGGCGCTTCGCGCACCCTTCTCGACCCAGTCGCGCAGGGCGTCGCAGTAGATCCCGCGCCGGCGCTCGATCTCCGCCAGCGCCTCGCTGGAGAGCCCCGTGCGCCGCTCCAGGCTGATCGCCTTGCGGAAGTGGTCCGTCGAGCCCGCCGGCTCCGTGGGCCGGACGATGCGCCCCTCCTCGTCGATCCACACCGCTGAGGGCACATTCACCATGTCGTAGAGCTCGGCGACGACGTGGTCGCGATCGAGGAGGCAGGGGTAGGACGGTTTGGCGCGCTCGATCCATTCGCGGGCGGCCTCGGCGCCGCGGCTGTCCAGGTCGACGGCGATGATGGTGAGGCCCTTGGGCGCCAGCTCCTCGTGCAGCCTCTGCCAGACCGGCAGATCGTGGCGGCACCCTCACCACGAGGCCCACGAGGCCAGAAAGACCTTGGTCCCTCGATAGTCGCTGAGCGAATGCTCGCGGCCTTCCAGGTCCGGCAAGCGGAAGTCCGGGGCCTGGAGCGACGAGAGGGCGGCCCGCCGGGCCAAGGCGGCCTCGCCGAAGTGCCAGGCGCCACCCGCCTCGTCGTGGACGGCGGGCTTGCGTAGGCGCCGCCACAGGGCGGCAAAGTTGAAGGCGCCGGGCTGGACAAACTCATGCCGGCGTGACTCTGGGATCGGGACGCAGAGGTCGCCCAGGCAGGCGCCCTGGGGCTTGAGGGTCCAGCCGGTTGCCTGCTCCAAGTCGGCCAGGGGCAGCCAGAGGTTATCGCCCTGGGCCTGGGCTCCGGGGACCTGGGTCTCGCGGCCGGCGCACAGTATGGTGGTCATGGCGCTCCCTGTCCCTACCCAACCGCCTGCTGGCCCTCCGTCTGGAAGGCCATCGTGTAGAGCCGGTGGTAGATGCCCCGCCGGGCCATGAGCTCCGCGTGGCTGCCCATCTCGGCGATGCGTCCGCGCTCCAGCACCACGATCCGGTCGGCGTTACGTATCGTCGAGAGGCGGTGGGCGATGACGATGGAGGTGCGCCCCCGCAGCAGCGTCTCGAGCGCCCGCTGGATCAGGACCTCCGTGTGCGTATCGATGTTGGCGGTGGCCTCGTCCAGGATCAGGATCGAGGGCCGAGCCAGCACCGCCCGGGCGAAGCTGATGAGCTGCCGCTGGCCCACGCTCAGGTTGCCGCCGCGCTCCGCCAGCACCGTATCGTAGCCCTTCTCCAGAAGGCGGATGAAGTCGTGGACGCCGACGGTCCTGGCCGCCTCCTCCACCTCCTCGTCCGTGGCGTCCAGCCGGCCGTAGCGGATGTTCTCTCGCACGGTCTCCGAGAAGAGAAACGGGTCCTGGAGGACCATGGCGATCTGCCGGGCCAGGGACTCCTGCGTCACCGTGCGCACGTCGTGCCCGTCGATGAGCACGCGGCCTGCGGTGCAGTCGTACAGGCGGGCGATGAGGGCGGTGACGGTCGTCTTGCCGGCGCCCGTCTCGCCCACGAGGGCCACCCGCTCGCCGGGCCGGATGTGCAGGTCGAGGCCGTGGAGCACCTCGATGCCCCGCACGTAGCTGTGGCTCACGCCCTCGAAGCGGATCTCGCCCCGCGATGGGGGCAGCGCCTGGGCGCCCGGGGCGTCGGCGATCTCGGGCTTGGTGTCCAGCACCTCGAAGATGCGCTGTCCCGAGGCCATGGCCCGCTGGAGCTCCGTGTACTGCATCGTGAGGTTGCGGATGGGGTCGAAGAAGCGCTGGATGTAGAGGGCGAAGGCCACCAGCACGCCGATCTGAAGATCCGAGTCCAGCACCCGGTGGCCTCCGTAGACGACCGCCGCCGCCGTGGCCACCGCCATCAGGAGCTCGACCAGGGGCATTATGAGGGCCGAGAGGCGCCCGGCCGTCAGGTTCGCCTGGAGGTGCCGGTCGTTCACCCGGTCGAACTGCCGGAGGTTCTCCTGCTCCCGGTTCATGCTCTGGACGACCCGCACGCCCGAGAGGTTCTCCTGGAGGCCGGCGTTGACGACGGCGATGGCCTGGCGCACGCGGATGAAGGCGGCGCGGGCGCGCCGCTGCCACAGGCCCAGGGCGACGACGAGGACCGGCACTACCGCCAGCGTCACCGCGGCCAGCTGGGCATCCATGAGGAAGAGCGCCACGGCGATGCCGAAGAGGGTCAGGAGGTCGGCCAGGCTCGTCACGCCGGTCTGGAGGAACTCCTGGAGGTTCGTCACGTCGTTCTGAACGCGGGACATGACGCGCCCCACCTCGTTCCGGTCGTAGAAGCTCATGGAGAGCCGGTGCAGGTGCCGGAACATCTGGGTCCGCAGCGTGTAGAGGATGGCCTGGCTCACCTTGGCCATAAGGATCAGGTGAACGTAGTGGGCTGCCCAGCCAGCGATGGCGACGGCGAAGAAGACGATGGCGACGGTGTCCAGCCGTCCTCGGTTGCCGCCGGTGACGGCGTCGACGCCCATACGCACGAGCCACGGCGCGGCGACGGTGGCGCCGGTGTAGAGGAGCAGGGTGACGCCCGCCAGCACGGCGGCCCCCCGGTGCGGCCCCACGTACCGCAGCAGGCGCGTGACGACCCGGTGGTCGTAGGGCTTGCCGAGCTGCTCCTCCTCGAACTCGCCCAGGCGGCCGGCCATGCCGGTCATCCGGGCATAGCCGCGCATCATGGACCTAACCCCCCGGCCCCCTTCCCCGCCGGGGAAGGGGGAACAGCACGGGAGCGAGCAGGGGGAGTCATGAGACGGGCTCCTCCTGGGCGACGGCGGCGCCGGCCTCTTCCTGGGCCCGGAGCTGCAGCTCGTAGATCTCCCGGTAGCGGCCGCCCTGGGCCAGGAGCTCCCCGTGCCGGCCGCGCTGGATGATGCGCCCGGCCTCCAGCACCAGGATCAGGTCCGCGCTCTTCACCGTCGTCAGCCGCTGGGCGATGACGAACGTGGTCCGGCCGCGCATGAGCGCCTGCATCGCCTGGCGGATCTCGTGCTCGGTGCGCGTGTCCACGCTGGAGGTCGAGTCGTCAAGAATCAGGACCGGCGGGTCCAGCAGCAGCGTCCGGGCGATGGCCACCCGCTGCTTCTGTCCGCCCGAGAGCGTGATGCCTCGCTCGCCGACCCAGGTGTCGTACCCGCGCGGCATGCTCACGATGAAGTCGTGCAGGCGCGCCGCCCTGGCGGCCCACTCCACCCGCTCCGGCGTGGCGTTCACCGCTCCGTAGGCGATGTTGCCGCGGATGGTGGCCGAGAAGAGGAAGACGTCCTGCTGGACGATGCCCACGACGCGCCGCAGCGACTCCAGCGTCACGTCCCGCACGTCGGCGCCGTCGATGAGCACCCGGCCCTGGGTGACGTCGTAGAAGCGCGGCAGCAGGTGGACGATGGTGCTCTTGCCGCTGCCGGTGGCGCCCAGGAGGGCGACGACCTGGCCCGGGCGCGCCTCGAAGGAGATGTCGTTGAGCACGGGCGAGGCCGCCTCGTACTGGAACGAGACGCGATCCAGCGTCACGTGGCCCCGCGCGCCGTTGAGGGCGAGGGCTCCCGGCCGCTCCTTCACTGGCGATTCGGCGTCCAGGATCTCGAAGACGCGGTTCCCCGACGTCACCGCCCGCGTGGCCAAGTTGATCATCCAGCCGATCATCCGCACGGGCATCTGGAGTATGGCGAGATACAGGAGGAACGAGGTCAGCTCGCCGGGCGTCAGCCGTCCGGCCAGGACCTCGCGCCCGCCGAACCAGAGGATAAGGCCGATGACGGCGGTGAACAGGAAGGTGATGAGGGGCGTGTTGCTGGCCTGGACGCGCGCCGCCAGGAGCTGCTCGCCGGCCAGGGCCTCGGCCTTGGCGGCGAACTTGCGCTCCTCGTGCTCCTGCCGGTGGAAGGCCTTCACCACCCGGATGCCGGACAGGCTCTCCTGGAGCACCGTGGTGAGCTGGCCGGTGATCTCCTGGGCCCGGTTCCAGATGCCGCGAAGCTGGCGGCTGATGGTCACGCCCCGCGCCACCATGATGGGGACGAAGGCCAGGCTCACCAGGGCCAGGGCCCAGTTCGTCGTGAGCAGCACGCCGGCCACGGCGGCGATGAGGATCGCGAGATAGGTCAGGCGGAAGACGCCGAGGCTGATGAACCAGCGGATGTTCTCCACGTCCGCCGTCGCCCGGGACATGAGCTGGCCCGTCTGCTGCCGGTCGTGGTAGGCGAAGCTCAGGCGCTGGAGGTGGTCGTAGATGGCGTTGCGGACGTCGTAGGCGACGAGCTGGGAGAGGGCCTCGCGGAGGTAGTTCTCCACGTAGGCGAAGATGCCCCGCAGGACCGTGACGACGACGATGGCCAGCCCCATCCAGACGAGGAAGCGGAACGAGCCCTCTTCGACGACGCGGTCCACCGACTCGCCCAGGAGCCGTGGCAGGGCCAGGTAGAGGAGCGACGAGACGACGAGGCTGGCGAAGGCCGCGATGACCAGCCGCTTGTGGGGCCTGAGGAAGCCGAGGATACGCCAGAGGGTACGCATAGGGTAGCGGGCGGCGCGCCCTCGCGACGGGGCCGGGCCGTCCCGCACTCCTTATATTGCTCAGAAACGGGCGAGAAAATCAAGGGCGCCGAACCGCACTCCTGTTCCCCCTCTCCCATCGGGAGAGGGGGTTTGGGGAGAGGTCACCCACCCTGCCTCACCGCTTTGAGGGCCGCCATCGCCCCCGCGCGCAGCGCCCCCACGTCCGACATGACGGGGCAGAAGCGGAAGCCCTGCTTGAAGCGCTGCGCCGCCTCCTCGGGCGTGCCGCAGTGGACGCCGGCCACGAGCCCCTGGGCCCGCGCCGCGTCCAACACCCGCTGGCAGGCCTCGGCGTGGCGCTGGCTCTTGGGGTACTCGAACGGCTGGAGGCCCATCGAGAGCGCCAGGTCGGCCGGCCCGATGTAGAAGCCATCGATCCCCGGCGCCGTGGCCACCTCCTCGATCCGCTCGACGGTGCGGATGTCCTCGATCATCACGAGACAGACGACCTCGCCGTTGGCGCTCTTGATGTAGTCGGGGCCGGCGTAGTAGCTCACCCGGTTGGGCCCCACGCTCCGGTAGCCGGCCGGTGGATAGCGGCAGGCCTGGCCGGCCTTGGCCGCCTCCTCTTTGCTGCCTACCAGGGGCACGATGATCCCGTAGGCGCCGGCGTCCAGCACCCACTGGGCGTAGGCGGGCTCGTTCCAGGGGACGCGGACGAAGGGCGCGGCCTCGCCGGTGCTGACGGCCTGGAGCCAGGCCGCCGCCCGGTCCGGCCCGATGCCCATGCCGTGCTGCATGTCCAGCACGAGCGCGTCGAAGCCGGCGTGAGAGAGGGCCTCGGCCACGTAGACGTCGGCCAGGCTGAGCCAGCCGGCGGCCGCCGGCTTCCCCTCGCGCCACAGAGCCTTGACCTTGTTCGGTCGCATGGCAGCCTCCCCGGCCAAGAATATCCGCAGAGTACCCATTCGAAGGACTCAGGGCAAGCTCCGATTACGCGAATGGGGGAAGGGCCGGATGGGATGCCGTCAGCCGATGGCGGGCCGGATCTCCTTGACGAACCGCTCCATCGAGGTCAGGATCGCCCGGCGGTCCCGCTGGTCCGTCCCCAGGACCACGTTCGTCACCCCCATCGTCTCGAACGACCGCAGCGTCGCCACCACCTGCTCCGGCGTCCCCGAGAGCGGCGTCCTGCGGGAGCTATCATCGGGTGCTGTTGCGAGCCGCAGAGGCCCACCGCGCACGCTCACGGCAAAGGGCTTCGAGGCCAGGCCGTGCTCTGACCGCATACGGCGGAGCTCGGCCAGGCGCCCCGCCAGCAGCTCCGGCATCGTGTGCAGCGTGTCCCAGCCGTCGCCCAGGAGCGCCGCGCGGCGCAGCGCGGCCTTGGTGTTCCCGCCGATCCAGATGGGGATGCCGCCCTGCTGGACTGGCCTGGGCAGCACGGACATCCCCGAAAGCTGAAAGAGGTCGCCGCGCACCTCCGGGTAGTCGTGCGTCCAGGCCGCGCGCACGTAGCGGACCCATTCGTCGGTCAGCGCGCCGCGCCGCTCGAAGGGGGCGCCCACGGCCTCGAACTCCTCGGGCATCCACCCGGCGCCGACGCCCAGGATCACGCGCCCGTTCGAGAGCACGTCGATGGTCGAGAGGAGCTTGGCGGCCACCAGCGGGTGCCGGTAGGCGGCCACCAGCACGCCGAGCCCCAGCCGTATCCGGCGCGTCTGCCCGGCGACGACGGCGAGGGTGGCGATGGGGTCCAGCAGCGGGCTCTCGCTCGGAAGGTAAGTCGTCTCGGCGGCGTAGGGATAGGGACGCCGGGGATTCTTGGGGAGCGCCAGGTGGTCGCCCACCCAGACCGAGTCGAAGCCCAGCGCCTCGGCCCGCTCCGCCGTCTCCAGGACGAGATCGCGCTGCTCCTGGGGCTGGCGCGGGTCCATGCCGAAGCCCAGATTGGGCAGGGCGACGCCGAATCGGAGCGCCACGGGAGCGGCTACCCGGTGAGGAGCTGGCCCGGGAGGGTCCCCAGGGGCTCGCCCCGGTGGAGCATCGGCTCCCCGTTGACGATGACCCACTCGATGCCGCGGGCGCGCTTCACGTGCCGCGACTCGCCGCCGGGCAGGTCGTGCCAGACCTCGACGGGCTCCGGGGCGATGCGGTCCGGGTCGAAGACGCAGAGGTCGGCGGCGGCGCCGGGCTCGATCACACCCCGCCCTGTCAGGCCGGCGACCTTCGCCGGGACGGAGGTGAGGGCGGCCACGCCCTCCTCCAGCGTGAAGACCTTGCGCTCCCGGACCCACCGGCCCAGGAAATAGGTGGGGTAGTCGACGCCGGACATGCTGTGCAGGTGGGCGCCGGCGTCCGAGATACCGGTGATAGTGGCCGGGCTCTTGAGCATCGCCTCCACCGCCGCGTCGTCGCCGTTGGTCACGCCCAGGAAGGCGAACTCGGTGTCCAGGCGCTCCTCGCGCGCGATGTCCATGAAGAGGGCACCCGGGTCCATCCCGCGCTCGCGGGCCACGTCCACGAGGAGCCTGCCCTGGAGGGGCTTGTTCTTGGGCAGGGTCTCGATGCTGACGCCGATGCGCTGCAAGCGCGGCGGAGGCATGGCCGCCCGGCTTTCGGGATCGGCCAGGCGCCGCAGCTTCTCCTCGTCCGGCAGCGAGACAAAGGCGCGCCAGATGGGCGAGGAGAAGGCGGCATGGAGGTGACGCAGATTGAAGTGCAGGTCCATCCGCTGGCAGCGCATGACGGCGTAGACCCGCGCCCCCTGGCGCTGGGCGCCCTCCATGTAGTCGAGGAGCGAGCGCCACTGGTCCGGGTACTCCCAGCGCTGGTTGAACTCGTTCCAGTTGACGACGCGCCCCGTGCTCTTCGCCAGCTTGAAGAGCTGGTCCCGGTCGGCCTGGTTGAAGTCCAGGGCCTTGGTCCGGGGGTTGATGCCGATGATGCCTCGGTTCAGCTCGCGGAGCACGCCGGCGAGCGTGAAGAGCTCGTCCTCGGAGGCGACGTACGAGGGGATGGGCTCGCCGTGCTCTCCCTTCTGGTGCGCCACGCGGGAGGTGCTGAACCCGATGGCTCCTGCGCGCATGCCCTGCCGCACCAGGTCCGCCATGGCCTCGGTCTCGGCGGGCGTGGCCACGCGCTCGTGGGCCTCGGGCCCCAGCACGTAGCGCCGGACGGCCGAGTGTCCCACCTGCGCCGCCACGTTGATCCCCAGGCCGCGCCGCCGCAGCCAGTCGAAGTACTGGGGCTGCGTCTCCCACTCCCACGGCAGCCCGCTCACGAGCGTGTGCTTGGAGACGCCCTCGACGGCGCTGAACATCCCCATGAGGTAGTCCCGGTCGTGGGGCCGCGCCGGCGCCAGGGCGTAGCCGCAGTTGCCCATGACCACCGTCGTCGCGCCGTGGTAGCACGAGGGGGTGCACAGAGGGTCCCAGGTGATCTGGGCGTCGTAGTGGGTGTGCATGTCGATGAAGCCGGGCGAGACGACCTGGCCACCGGCGTCGATGACGCGCTTGGCGTGGCCGTCCGCCTCGCCCGCGGCGGCGATGCGTCCGCCGGCGACGGCCACGGAGCCGTGGCGCGATGGGCCGCCTGTGCCATCGACGATGCGGGCGTTCTTGATGAGGAGGTCGTACGGCATGGCGATGGGCAGACGCTAGCACCGGGCAAGGGAGGTGTCAACTGGGGACGGGCGATCCCCCTCCATTTGACCCTCGCTTCTGGCGCGGCTATGCTGGCCCAGAGGCTTCTCCCGTGCGCATCAGCGAGGTCTTCTACTCCATTCAGGGCGAGGGCGTCTACGCCGGCCTGCCCATGGCCTTCATCCGCTTCCAGGGCTGCCCCTTCCGCTGCCGCTGGTGCGACTCGGCCTACACCTGGGACTTCAAGGGCGGCGAGGAGTTGACCCTGGCCGCCGTGCTGGAGCGCGTGGCCACCTGGCCCGCCCGGCACGTCTGCATCACCGGCGGCGAGCCCCTGGCCCACCTGCGCGACCTCCTGGCGCTGGCCCGCGCTCTCAAGGACCGGGGCTACTGGATGGAGGTCGAGACGGCCGGCGGCCATCCCCTGCCCCAGGATGCGCCCATCGACTGCTGGGTCATGGACATCAAGTGCCCCGGCTCCGGGATGGAGCGCTTCAACAGGTACGGCGAGCTGGCCGGGCTGCGGCCCCAGGACCAGCTCAAGTTCGTCGTGGCCGATCGCCGGGACTTCGACTTCTCCCTCGAGGTGCTGGCGCGGCACAGGCCCCGGTGCCACGTCCTCTTCTCGCCCGTCTGGGGCGAGCTGGAGCCCGCGGCGCTCGCCGAGTGGGTGAAGGCGGAGGCGCCCCACGCGCGCCTCTCGCTCCAGGTGCACAAGGTCATCTGGGACCCGAACCGGCGCGGGGTGTGAGGTGGGTGGGGACGCCTCCCCTGCGCGGGACCCCCCACCCGCTTGTCATCAGGCGTTACGCTCCTGTCCAAAGCCTGTTCATCCCGGGCGGCTGGTAGAGCGCGCAGAACCTAGCGAGCGGGTTACAGTTGACCCAGGTCATCACGCGCACCTCTACGCTCAACTCCTCGCCGAATCCCCTTAGAACTTCGGCGTCCTCTCTCGCAATGTCGCTCCCCACGTATATCCCTCGGACAGCGTCTCGGATTGGCACGTCTACTGGTCTCGAACTCCTGACCAAGTAGCGATACTCCTGCTCGCAAGACCAAGACGCATGCTTCGTCAGGAACAGCTCTTTATAGAACCTCTCAGTGTGATGGAGAAGAGCCCGATCCATCCCGTTCGATTCGATCTCGTCGTAATCAAGCGTAAAGGCTCCCTGCGGGGGCAAGTCGCTGAGTCCTCCATAGTTCACCCAGCCGAAAATGAGCATCTGTCCATGACTCGCTTGCAACACCGATTCGTAAAGGTTCGGCCAACGCAGGATCAGGCAGGCTCCACTGTGTTTGTCGCCGTAATGCGTCCACATTGCTGGGATACAGCCACCAATGGTGTTCCTAAAGTCCTGCCCTGGCATATCACTCGTAAGGCAAAGAACATGCCAGTCCTCCCGTAATTTAGCCGTTGCAGTGCGCCCCAATTCGTCGATGTTGCTCGGAATAGGCCCGTTACGAATATTGCGCTTTACCCCAAAGTTCCAGGCCTTTGACTCGTACGGATCTGCGCACTCTGATAGTCGCGCTGGCCTGAAGTACCCTGACTCGAGGATGCTGATCGCTTTCTTGGCCGTCGTGTAGTGATAAACAAAAAACGATATTTCTCTTTGATCGGGCGCAAGGCTCACGTTCATGAGGCTGCATACCTCCCTTCATGGGGGGGGGTGACCTGCCCCCCCCCGCTTCAGGGCTACGCATTCCTAGAGTTCGGCCGGGGGTGGTCTTAGCGGCTGTTCGCCAGAGAGGCACCTTGGGGACGCGCGTGTCACCCGGCTCCACAAGGGTACCTTGCGGTCGCCTGAGCACGTTCCGAGACCGTTTACCCGCTCCATACGGATTCCCTTCTGGCCAGCCGACAGGCACAACTAACGCTGCTTCTTTAGTGCATCAATGCCTGCCCTCAGTCTCGCAGGATCATACCCCAATTCTATTGCTCTGGCGATATCCCGCTCAGCCTCCTGGTCCCGATTAAGGGCGGTATACGCCAATGCCCGGTTGGGGTAGGCGTCCGCATCCTTCGGGTCGAGGCGGATGGCCTCGTCGAGGTCCTGGATGGCCCGCTGGGGCTGGCCCAACCGACGGTAAGTCAAGCCCCGGTTGTAGTAGGGCTTGGCATCCTTCGGGTTGAGGCGGATGGCTTCGTCGTAGTCCTGGATGGCCCGCTGGTATTGGCCCAGGTTAGCGTAGGCGTTGCCCCGGTTGTTGTAGGCCAGGGCATACTTCGCGTCGAGGCGGACGGCCTCGTCGTAGTCCTGGATGGCCCGCTGGAGCTGCCCCAGGTCATAGTAGGCGAGGCCCCGGTTGTAGTAGGCCAGGGCGTCCTTGGGGTTGAGGCGGATGGCCTCGTCGTAGTCCTGGATGGCCCGCTGGTATTGGCCCAGGTCATCGTAGGCGAGGCCCCGGTTGTTGTAGGCGTTGGCAAGCTTGGGATCGAGGCGGATGGCCTCGTCCAGGTCCTGGATGGCCCGCTGGTGCTGCCCCAAGTTATAGTAGGTGAGGCCCCGGTGGCTGTAGGCCAGGGCATACTTGGGGTTGAGGCGGATGGCCTCGTCAAATTCAACGATAGCCTCATTCAGTTTGCCCTGGTCCATGAGCCTCGTACCATTGTCGTAGTGCTGACGTGCCTCAAACGAGCCACCACACGTCGACAGGGCCAGCGCCAACGCGCACAGCAGCACAACAGCCGCGACCGCTCGTTTCACGATGACCGCCACGCCGTCTATGGTTAATTCAGGGTGGTGACTCACAGTGACCTCCGCCATAACCACGTCCTCCCTTGAAGAAAGTCAGTACCCGCGCCCCGCGAGCGTGTTGGTGGAAGCGAGGACTTCCGAAGCGCCCGCTCCAATGCCGGCCCGCCTGTAGGGCTTCAGCGGCCCCCTACGTTTTCGTCAGTAGGCATAGCTATAGCTTGGGCTGACGATCTTTCCTCCGTCCGCGATGAGGTACTCTCTTTCGAGAGGGCGCCCCTCGAAGAAACGGGTGAGGCAGTCCCGTACCCCGTCCGCATATCGCCGCTGCGCCTCGAGCGTCGTGCCGGAGACGTGAGGGGTCATGGCGTGGTTGGGCATCGTGCGCCACGGGTGATCGGCGGGCGCGGGTTGCGGGTACCACACATCTCCAGCATACCCAGCCAGATGGCCGCTCTTCAGGACCTCCACCAGCGCGCCGGTATCCACAATGCGCCCCCGGGCCGTGTTCACGAGGTAGGCGCCCTTCTTCATGCGGTCCAGCCGGTCCTTGTTGAACAGCCGGTCCGTCGCGGGGGTCAGGGGAGCGTTGATGCTAATGACGTCGCACACGGGCAGAAGGGAGTCCAGGGCTAGATAGCGGGCTCCCAGGACCTGCTCCTCCACGGCGGTCATGCGCCGGTTGTCGTAGTAGAACGTCCGCACGTCGAAGGGCTTGAGGCGCGCCGCGACGCGCTGGCCGATGCGCCCCATCCCCACGATCCCGACCGTCTTGTCCTCCAGGTCATGGGAGTTGGCGGCGACGCTCCCGATATCCCACTTGCCCTCGATCACCTGTTTGTAGGCCGGGATATAGTTCCGAACCAGGGCGAGC